>NZ_JBHTDO010000012.1:0-216598 GCF_042666575.1 Actinoplanes sp. GCM10030250
ACGGTGGGCGGTGACCCGACGGCCCAGATGCCACCCGACCCTACGGGCCGGGCAACAACAAGGCTCCACCAATGAGCAGCGGTCCGTACGCACCACCCCGCCACGACATCAAGCTCTTGACCTTGAACGTCGACATCAAGCTCTTGACCTTGAAGTTGGCCTTCCGCGCCGGCCGGACGCGCGATTCAGCCCACCGTTGCTGGGTGGCCCTGCTCGTGTTCGGCGACCAGGGTGGCCATCGCGTGCTCGACCACGCCGATCAGCACCGCCTTGACCGACTCACGGTGCCGCGCGTCGCACATCATCAGCGGCACACGCTGTGGGATGGCGAGGGCCTCACGGACCTCCTCCGGTTCGTAACGCGGCGCGTTGTCGAAGCAGTTGACCGCGACGAGGTACGGCAGGTGCCGGTTCTCGAAGTAGTCCAGCGGAGCGAACGCGTCGGTGAGCCGCCGGGTGTCGACGAGTACCGCCGCACCGACCGCGCCCCGGATGAGCTCGTCCCACATGAACCAGAACCGTGTCTGGCCTGGCGTGCCGAACAGATAGAGGATGAGATCCTCGGCCATGGTGATGCGGCCGAAGTCCATCGCCACCGTGGTGCTGCCCTTGCCTGGCACCTTCGACGCGTCGTCGATGCCGGCACCGGCCACTGTCATCACCGCTTCGGTGGTCAGCGGTTCGATCTCGGAGACCGCACCGACGAGGGTCGTCTTGCCCACGCCGAAACCGCCCGCCACGACGATCTTCGCGGAGGTGATCTCCGTGGGATGCGTCCCCGATCGCGTCCCCGCCCGTTCAGAGCTTTCGAAGTCCACTCAACACCCTTCCCAGCAGATCCATCCGCTCCACGAACCCAGTCTTGGGAGCGGCACTGTGCAGCTGTAGCAGCCCGTCGGCGACCATGTCGGCGACGAGCACCCGGGTAACCCCCAGTGGCATCCGGGTGAGCGCCGCGAGTTCGGCGAGCGATTGTGCTTTCGGCTCACACAGCACGGCGAGGCGGTACTTGTCGTGTCCGGCGAACCGCGCCTCTTGCACGGCTTCCGGGCTGGCGATCAGGACCGCCTCGATCGGGATGTCCCTGATCGGTTCGGTCCGGCCGCGGGTGACCGCGTACGGCCGCACCAGGTTGCCCCGGGGATCGTGCGGCTCTGTCATGTCGCGGTCACCTCGTCTCCACCAAGGGTGGCACCCCCGGCGTCTAGTGGCTGACGGCCTCGCGTGGCGCCGGCGACAGTGCGGCGCCGACGCGTTCCACCAGCAGGGCCATCTCGTAGCCGACCTGGCCGACGTCGCAACTGCGAGCCGCCAGCACCGCCATCGAGGAGCCATCGCTGATGGTCATCAGGAAAAGATAGCCGCTCTCCATTTCGATGATGGTCTGTTGCACCTCACCGGCACTGAACATTCGCGACGCGCCGTCAGTGAGACTGACCACCCCACAGGTGATGGCGGCCAGCTGTTCGGCCCGGTCGGTTGGAAGATCGCGGGACGAGGCCAGCAAGATGCCGTCCGCCGAGACCGCGACGACGTGTGCGATACCGGCGACGCTGTCGGCGAAGTTGCTGAGCAGCCAGCCCATGTCATGCATGGTGGGGGGCCTGGTCACTGTTCGTTCTCCTTAGGAACCCGTGTGGCCGGGGCGCCGGATTCGGCAACGCCGTCCGTCCGCCCTCGTTGCACTCCCCTGTGATACGCGGAAAGTAGCCCGCGAACCTCATCGGGACTGCGACGGTTCTGCGCCCGCGGCGCGTTTTGCACCCCTCCGGGTACGAGTTGCGCCTGCGGGATCCTCTTCGGTAGCCCGGACCGGGTGCTGCCGGCGTCCTGAGGTACGGCCGCGACCATCGCCCGGTGCCAGCCCTCGTCGGCCGCCGTGCGCCAGCGGTCCTCGGCGGAGCGCGGCTGCCGGGGAATGTCGGCGCCATTGCCGTTCGACCTGGCCGGCGGTGCGCTCACCGGGGGGGCACTGACGGGAGGAGCACTGACGGGAGGAGCACTGACCGGAGGGGCGCTGACCGGCGGCGCACTCGTCTGCGGTGCCGGCATCGCGGACACCTGACGCACCTGGTCGGTGTCGGGCGGAGGCGCGTAACCAGCGGTCGGCATGCCCCGCTGGCCGGCCACGTCCTCGCCGCCGGCGAACCAGCTGTGCTGCATCTCCACCTGGATCGGCTGGTGCATCGGCGTGGTCTCGGGCAGCGGCGGAAGCGCTGCCATCGCGGCTCCCCATCCCGGTGCGCTGACTCCGGCGGGCTCGGCCCCGAACGGAATCGGCGGCGCGACAGGCATCGCGGGCATCGCGGGCGAGACGGGCCTGGCGGGCATCGCGGGCGAGACGGGCCTGGCGGGCGGCACGGCGGGAGAGTTTGGCCTCGCGGGCGAGGTGGGGATCGCCGGGCCGGTGGCGTCGGCCGGCTGCGGGCTGCGGCTGGGCAGCGGCGGCCGGTCGGGGGTGGGCGCCAGATCCAAATCGGACGGTTGCGGCACCACCGGGAGCACCGGCATCACCGGCGGGCGGAAGGAGGGCTCCGCGGCGGACCGCATCGGTGCCCGTGGCTCGGGGATGCGGGGCGGCCCGGCAGTCAGCTGCGGCGGCGGTCCGGCACTCAGATGGGGCGGCGGGCCGGCGGCCATCTGCGGTGGCGGCCCGGCGGTCAGTTGGGGCGGCGGGCCGGGACGGGTCCAGCTGGCCGCTCGTACCGGCGCGGAGGGCACCCCGGGCATCACCACGATGTCGGAGGGGAGGCTGACCTCGGCGATGGTGCCGCCGTCATAGCCGGGTCGCAGCTCGACGCCGATGCCGTGCCGGGCGGCGAGTCGCCCGATCACCGCGAAGCCCATCAGCCGGAAGACCGAGACGTTGACCTCGGTCGGTTCGGCGAGCCGCCGGTTGATCTGCTCCATCTGCTCGGCGGAGATGCCGAGACCACGGTCCTCGACCTGCACCACGGCGTGATCCCCGGTACGCCCGCCGTGCGCCACCACCACGGTGTTCGGCGGGGAGAAGCGGGTGGCGTTGTCGAGCAGTTCGGCGATCAGGCGTACGACGTCGTTGACGGCGGCCGCACCGATCAGGATGTCGGTGTCCAGTGAGCCGAACTCGATCCGGTGGTAAAGCTCGACCTCGGACTGCGCGGCGCGCAGCGCGTCGATCAGCAGCGCGTCCTCGCGGCGCGGCGCACCCACGTCGGCGCCCGCCAGCACCAGCAGGTTCTCGTCGTTGCGGCGCATGCGGGTGGCGAGGTGGTCGAGTTCGAAGAGGCGGGCCAGCCGCTTCGGGTCCTCCTCCAGCCGCTCGATCTGGTCGAGCTCGCCGATCATCCGGTCGACGAGCGCCTGGCTGCGCCGGGCCAGGCTGAGGAACATCGCCGAGACGCTGGTCCGCAGCGCCGCCTGTTCGGCGGCGACCCGGATGGCCTCCCGGTGCACCATGTTGAACGCCTCGGCGACCTGGCCGAACTCGTCGCTCTCGGTGACCCGGATCGGGTCCCGGGTCTGCTCGAGAATCCGGTCGACGCCGCCCTCGCCCAGGTTGTCGGCATCCTGCAGGCGGTGCACCGCATCGGGCAGGTCACGGTTGGCCACCGCCAGGGCGCCCTCCCGCAGGCGGCGGACCGAGAGGTGCAGCGCGCGGCCGAGGTAGAAGGCGATGGCGATGGCCGCGATCAGGACCAGCAGCACCACGATGAACTCGATCGTCGCGCGCTGGGAACTGGACTCGCTCTCGTCCTCGGCGACGGTCACCACGTAGCCCTCGAGCTGCCGCTCGGCACCGCGGAACAGCTCGGTCACGTCGGTGAAGGCTTCGCTGATCTCGAACGGCGTGGCGGCGGACGGGCCGGTCAACCTGGTCGCGAGGTTGTCGGCGACGGCAAGCGCCTCGTTCTCGATGACCGAGTCGACCAGGGCGACCTGCTGACGGCCGGCGACGGCCCGGAAGTCGTTGAGAGCGTCGGTACGGATGGCCCGGGCGCCGGCGAGGGCGTTCCGCCGGTCCGCGTTGAAGTCGTTGGTCAACCGGGCCACATAGGTCACTGCCGCCTGGTCGGCCGCGGCGGCCGCGGCCTTGGTGTAGAAGGCCAGTGCCTTCAGGTTGTCGGCGGCGGCGCCGGGCTCGGTGACCTGGCTGACCGCGGCCTCGTATCCGGTGAGCCCGGAAAGGGCGTCGCTGTAGCGCCGGGCGACGTCGGCGACGTCGGCCTCCCGCTCGTTGACACCCTCACGGGCTCCGTCCAGGGTCTTGAGCTGCTCGTCGATCAGGTTCAGCCGGTCGTTCACCCGGCCCGGGACCTCGGTCAGCCCGGAGCGGTTGGCGCGGAAGATGTCGACCTGCGCGTCGACTGCCTTGACGGCCTCACGGAACCCGGTCGCCGCCGTTGCCGGCACGGCCAGGTAGGTGATGGCGGCCATCCGCTCGTCGTGCAGCAGGCGGGTCAGGCTGGAGAGGTCGATGCCCAGTTCGGCGAGGTAGGCCACCCGGGCCGCGTCGCTGGCACGGTCGCTGACGTCGACGAGCCGTACGGTCGCGAGCGCCAGCACCGCGGCCAGCGGCAGAACGAGCAGCGCGGCGAGCTTGGACCGAAGCCCCGCGTCCCGCAGGCGCGGGAAGCCCCCACGTCGCGCAGCCAGGGCCGAGGATCCCGTGCTCACGACATCTCCTTAGCGATCGTCCCCGCCCCGATCGGACGTCGGAGCAGGAGGCCCGTCAGAGGCTGCGGTCCGGCCCCGTCCGATGCCCGCAGCAGGGCCCGCGCCGTTTTCGGCACGGCGGCGATTTCATCAGAACGCCGGACCCTTTGGGAAGCCTGGATCCTCCCGGAAAACGCTTGGCCGTCCTGGTGATAAGCGCGCGCGGAGGCTGATCTTGGTCGCGTTCCCGGCGTTGACGTGCACGAATACGTCACACGCAACCATCCGTAACGACACCGTCACCGAACACCTTCGCCATTCCAACCACTATGTGGGAAATCTGTCCCGCGGCCTCGATTTTCGACTGCGTCTCACGTTCGCAAAGATTGACGAGAGGCGACGGACCACCTGTCCGTGTCGTGCAGTGTCCACTCCGGACGGTCGTGCTGGCAAATTCCAGTACGTCAACCAGAAGTCACCCTGCGTGGCCGAATTTAAACGACGTTAATCGATGTTTGAAGATCGTGACTTTAGGCTGCCTTAAGAAGCGAGTACCGGACTGGCGCGTCGCGCGGAACATTCCGTAACGTGCCCGGCATGGCATTTCGGAGCTGGGTGAAGCTGTTGGCCACGACCGCCTTGGCGGCAGCGGTGGTCGGAGCCGGCCAACTCGGCATCGCCTACGGGCTCGGTATGGTGCGTCTCGATCTGAACCTCGACGTGACGCTGCGTGATCAATGGACCGCTCAGCTGGCCTGGGTCGCCTGGATCACGATGACCGCCGCGGCCATCGGCACCATCGTCGGCACCGGCATCCGGCCCCGCTGGCGGCCCCAGCCGGTGGGCATCGGCGGGGCGCTCGCGATGGGCATCGCCGCGAGCTTCGGGGCGCTCGCCGTCCTCCCGCTCACCATGCAGCCCGCACGAGCCGCGCAGATCGACGGCGTACGGCCGGTGTTCGTCATCGGCGTGTGTGCCGGCCTCGCCGCGGCGGTGGGCGTCTTCGCCGCCTGGGCCGTCGCGGCCAAGGCGGTGGCCCGCTGGAACCTGGCCACCCTGACCATCCTGATCTGGGTCGTCGGCCTGGTCTCCGTCGCACCGTCACTGCTGCCCGGCCGCACCCCCACCGCGCCGCGCCTCGGCGTCCTGGAAGGCAGCCTCATCCCGGACGCGATCGCCGAGCGGACGCCGTTCGTCACCATGCCGGTCCTCGCCCTGCTCGCCGGCCTGGTGCTCGGCTGGGTCGCCCGCGGCCGCCGGAAATCCACCATCGCCGTGGCCCTCACCGGCCTCACCGGCCCCGCGGTGCTCACCGTCGCCTACCTGATCGCCGGTCCCGGCGGCGGCGCGACCGGTTTCACCCTGAGCCCGTACTGGGCAGCGATGATCGCCAGCGGCGCCGGCGTCCTCGGCTCCGTCCTGGCCGCGATCGGGCGCGGCGCCCCCGCGACCACACCCGCCGAGGCATCGGACCAGCCCGGCGGCACCCCGTCGAGCACGTCACCCGAGCCCGCCGCCGACCACCCGCCGCTGCCCCAGCGCAACGCACCGAACCAGTCGGCGATCGCGGTGGCCGCGGCCACCGCCGCCCAGCGCCCGGAAGCACAGCTGCGCCCCTCCGACACCGGCGTGCTGACGGCCGACCGCCCGCATCCGCTGGCGGACCTGGCCAACAACACCCCGGCCAACGCGGCCACGTCACCCTCTTTCTCCGGTACGGCCAAGCCCGCTCCCCACGTCTCGCGGGCGCCCGCCCCTCACGTTCCCGGAACGCCCGAACCCCGCTTCTCCGGCCAGCAGGCCCCGCAACCCAACCCGGCACCCAGCGCCCGCCGCGGCTGGCGCACCCGCCGCCCCGCCAACGACAACCCGCCCGCCCACACGCCGTCGTTCAACGGCTTCACCACGGCCCAGCCCACGCAGCCCGCCCAGCGCGCACCGCTCGTCCCCGACTCGATCTCCCCGCCGCCCCCGGGCGTGAAGGAGTCCGAATACGTCAACTGGGTGAACGGCCTGGGCAGCGCCTGAAAACTCGCTGAACGCCAATGGAATGACCGGACCGAGAGGTACCGCGAAGCCCGCAAAACGTTGACGATTGTCGATGTCCCGGTCTCTTCCCCGACGGCATCGGAGTCAGATCAGCATGATGTCCCGCATCGGCCGGCTCCTCTCCGGCCTAGCCCTGGTCCTAGCCCTCTCCGGAACAGCGCTCGTCGCCCCCGCCGTGGTGGCGCCAACACACACCGACGCGGCACAGGCGGCCGTCTACAACTCCTGCACCATCAGCCGCTGCTCAGCCGCACGAACCGCCTTCACCGGCTGGGCGTCGCTGGGCTGGCCGACCACCGCCGGCTGGTACTCGTGGCCCTACGGCAACTACAACTACACCGGCGGCCGCTTCTACAACCGCGAGGGACAGCTGCCCTCAGCCACCTACGGCGAATACGACGTCTACTCCCGCAACCGCGGCGCCGCCCGCGACGCGTACCGGATCGTCGTCAACCGCAGCACCCGGGCCGCGTATTTCACCCCGGATCACTACGTGACCTTCTACAAGCTCTAAAACACTTCTTGCGTACGCCCGCAGCGGTCGTCTCCTGACGGCCGCTGCGTTGACGTCTGCCCGATTTCCCAGCCCTCTCCGCAACCCGATAGCACCCCCCACGGCCTCAGGTGCGGAAACAGCAGAAAACTCTCCCCCTAAGCCTTAGCCACCCCCCGCTTCCGCCGAACAACCTGGCGCAAGCGCAGAACGAAATCGAGCATCCGCTCAGGCCGTAAAACGCAAACCCGGCGCAAGCCGGGGACGCAAAGCCACAGGGCCCACCGGGCCGGCTGGGCTACCGACCAAGGGGAGATCCTAATATGCGTAACATCATGCAGCTTCTGGCTGGCGTCGCTGTCGCCGGTGTCGTGGCCACCGGCGCCACCGCCTTCACTGCCCCCGGCCTGCTGCGCGGTGCCGGTGCGACCAACGCCATCTCGGGTGGTATCTCGGGCAGCGTCGCTGTCGACGGAGCGACGCTCGACAACGTAACGATCACCAACTCCACCGCCACGCCGGGCCAGTACGAGGAGATCCAGGTGACGGTCAAGTCCGTCACCGGTACCGCTCCGATCGTCTCCGGCACCGTGACTGTCACCGTCACCGCCGGTACCAGCACTGGATCCGACGCCCTCATCGGCAACGCCGTACCGTGCCTCTACTCGGGATCCGGTGGCGTGTGGAACTGCTCGGACGCGACCGACGAGTGGACGGCCATCACGGCCCTCAAGGTTGAAGTCACGAACGGCGACGTCTAGTCACCCTAGGCTGAGCTGCGAAGTCAGCCCTCAGATCTCAGGCAGACCTGTCTGACGGAGTCGCTATACAGCCGCATGTTAGACGCCTGACCATGGCCGCCATCCTCGCGATGGCGGCCATCGGCGCGTGGGCCGTGAACACGGACCAGGTCGGATATGTGGTCACTCATGGCGTCAGCATGCAACCGCAATATCATGCCAACGATCTGGTCGTCCTCGTCAAGTCCGATTCCTATCAAACGGGTCAGATCGCCGCTTACCATGGGGCAGGTGGACGCGTCGAGGTTCTGCATCGCATCATCGGCGGCGACGCGACCAGGGGTTTCCTCTTCAAAGGAGACAACAATCCATCCCCCGATGCCGAGAGGCCTACGGCAGATCAGATAATCGGCCAGGCCGTTCTGCACATACCGAACGGTGGCACCTGGCTGAAGCCGATGCTCAGCCCAACCGGCCTCGGGATGATCGGCTTCCTGATCATCAGCGGGGGCGCGACGGCGGTCAGGACCCGGCGCGACATCCCGCGCGGTCGCCGGAAGAAGAAAGTGAAGGGCATGTCTGGCGGAGGCGGCTCCTTGGCGACTGCGGCGGCCGTGTTCAAAGCGGTCAGCCGCCTGCATCCAGCGCTTCGTGCGCTAGCCGTCATGACCGCGCTCTGCGGTGTCCTCGGAGTCACCGCGGGTGTACTCGGATGGATGAAGCCAGCCACGGAAATCATCACGGGCGCGGGCATGGCCGGCGAGTCGATGACCTTCTCCTACACCGCCGACGTCCCCCGATCCGCCGCGTACGACGGCACCACGGTCAACTCTCCCGACCCGATCTTTCGCAAGCTCGCCAGCGTCGTGAAACTGCGCATGGATTACACGGGCAAGCCAGGCCGCGTCGCGGTCAACGCCCGGCTTTCCGCCCAGAACGGCTGGCACGGCACCCTTCAGCTGTCACAGGAGAAACCCTTCACCGCCGGCCGTTACACCGACACTGTTCTCCTTGACCTGAGTGCGCTGGAGCAGCGTGCCACGGAAGCCGGCAAGGCGATCGGTGCCGACATGGGCGCGATCACGATCGCCATCACCGTCCCGGTTCAGCACAACGACGGTACGACCTTCGAACCGAAGCTCGCGCTCAACCTTGCGCCGCTCCAACTCACCCTGGCGAGCGGCCCGGAGACCCTGGTCGTCGATCGGTCCAGTGCGGGCGCCGGCAGTTCGATCCAAGACCGGCAGATCGGTGCCTTCGGCTACGACGTTCTCACGGCCGCGGATGCTCGCCGCTATGCCGTCTACCTGCTGCTCATTGCGATCGTCGGCGCCGTTTTGATCGCGATGATGGCCATGCGCCACGTCCCCCTGCGCACCCGAGCTCAGATCGAGCGCCGCTATCCCCACCTGATCGTTCCGATCGAGCCGATGGCCAGTCCCCCGGGCAAACCGGTGGTCCTCGTGGACACTTTTCCCGCGCTGGTGAAGCTCGCGGAACGCTACGGCCAGATGATCCTGACCTGGACCCGGCCCGACGGCTCCGACGACTTCATAGTTCGGGATGAGGGGATCACCTACCGGTATCGGATCCTCTCCGAAACACCTGAACCCGAAGCCCAGCCGCTCCCCGCCGAGCCCGCCCCGCCCACTCCCGCGAAGAGTCCCCGCGCCCGGAAAGCCACTCCCGTCTCAGGCCCGGCCCCCGCCGCCGCCCTACCCGCCGCGCCGACTCAACCCGAGCCAGCCGAGCCGACCGAGCCGGCTGAGCCGGCTGAGCCTGCCGAGCCTGCCGAGCCTGCGGAGTCCAAGACAGCCCCAGCCGACGAAGCGGACCAACAACCAGCCGCACCGACCGAGCCCGAAACCGCTCCGGCCGACGAAGCCGCCCCGCAACCGACCGAGGCCGAAGGCACCAACCCTCAGCCGACTGATGCGGAAAGCGCCGACCCTCAGCCAACCGAGACGGACGCCAAGACGGCCGATCCGCAGCCGGACGAGGCTGACAAGGCCGAGCCACAACCAGCCGAGCCACAACCAGCCGAGCCACAGCCAGCCAGGGCCGAGGCTGAGGCTGAGGCTGACCAGTCGGAGAAGCCGGATTCGGAGAAGCAGCCCGAGCCCGCTAAAGCCACCCCCGCAAGAACTCCCGCCAAGCGAGCCCGCCGCCCCAGACCCAAGTCGGCTCCCGAAGGCGAAGACACTCGCACGGAAGGCGAAGGCAGACACCGAGCCCAACCCGACCCGGCCGAGCCTTCCACCGAGCCGGCGGAAGCCATCACCCTCCCGCAACAGCCGCCGGTAAAAGCCCCTAAGAAGCGCACTGCCCGCAAACCCAGCCCCCGCAAGCCAATCCCTGAGCCCGCCCCCGAACCCACGCCCTTCCGCAATGAAGCCGCCCTGACCGCAATCCTGGAATCCGAACGTCAAGCCCTGCAGGACCTGGCCGAACGCAACGAGGCCCTCAGAGCCGAAACACCCCAGCCCCACAACGACGCCCCGAAGGCAGAGGCCGCCGAACCCCAACCCGAACCCGAATCAAGGGCCGAACCCGAGCCCGAACCGAAACCCGAACCCGAGCCCGGACCAACCGACGACCCCCGAGAGTCGATCTACGACTTCCTACCGCCCTCGAAGCGCCCACCCCACAACCGCTGACAACAACCTCAAGCAGGCGTAACCGGCAGATAGACCCGTCCACCAGCCTCCACGAACTCGGACGACTTCGCCTTCATCCCCGCCGCCCGCAGCTCGTGGCTGATCTTCATCGAGCAGAACTTCGGCCCGCACATCGAGCAGAAATGCGCGGTCTTCGCCGGCGCCGCGGGCAACGTCTCATCGTGATAGGCCCGCGCCGTATCGGGATCCAGTGCCAGCTCGAACTGGTCCTCCCACCGGAAGTCGAATCGCGCCCGCGACAGCGCGTCGTCCCACTCCTGCGCCCCGGGATGCCCTTTGGCCACGTCAGCCGCATGCGCCGCGATCTTGTACGCGATCATCCCCGCCTTGACATCCTCCTTGTTCGGAAGACCCAGGTGCTCCTTGGGTGTCACGTAGCAGAGCATCGCCGTACCGAACCATCCGATCATCGCCGCCCCGATCGCCGACGTGATGTGGTCGTACGCGGGCGCGATGTCGGTAGCCAGCGGCCCCAGCGTGTAGAACGGCGCCCCGCCGCACAGCTCAACCTGCAGATCCACGTTCTCCTTGATCTTGTGCATGGGTACGTGGCCGGGCCCCTCGACCATGACCTGCACGTCGTACTCCCATGCGATGTGCGTCAGCTCCCCCAGCGTCCGCAACTCGGCGAACTGGGCCTCGTCGTTGGCGTCGGCGATCGATCCCGGGCGCAGCCCGTCCCCGAGCGAGAACGTGATGTCGTACTCCCGGAAGATCTCGCACAGTTCCCGGAAGTGCGTGTAGAGGAAGTTCTGCCGGTGCTCCGCGAGACACCAGGCCGCCATGATCGCCCCACCGCGGGACACGATTCCGGTCACCCGTGCCGCCGCCAGTGGTACGTGCTCCAGCAGCACCCCCGCGTGGATGGTCATGTAGTCCACGCCCTGCTCGGCCTGTTCAATAACGGTCTCCCGGAACAGTTCCCAAGACAGGCGAAGCGGGTCCCCGTTGACCTTTTCGAGGGCCTGATAGATGGGAACTGTCCCGATCGGCACGGGCGAGTTCCGTACGATCGCCTCTCTTGTCTCGTGAATTCGCGGCCCGGTCGAGAGATCCATCACGGTGTCGGCGCCCCACCGTGTGGCCCACGTCAGTTTTTCCACCTCCTCGGCGACCGACGAGGTCACCGCCGAGGTGCCGATGTTCGCGTTGACCTTCACCAGGAACCGGGACCCGATGATCATCGGCTCGGACTCGGGATGGTTGACGTTGGCCGGCAGCACCGCGCGCCCCGCCGCGATCTCGTCCCTGACCAGCGACGACGAGACACCCTCGCGCACCGCGACGAACTCCATCTCCGGCGTGACGATTCCGGCCCGGGCGGAGGCCAATTGGGTACGCCCGGTTCGCCACGGTTTCCGCAGCGGCGGCAGCCCCACCTCCGGATCGCTGCCGGGACCGGACGTGTCATAGAGCCGCACCGGCGCGTGGCCGCCGCTCAGCACCACTTCGGTGAACGGAACACCCTCCACATAGACCTTACGTCGCACGATCCATACCTCCCATATAGTGATAAACCCGGCATCGAACGGCAGCGAGGACACACGATGCCGCGCCACCGGGACTCCTAGACGGACCAGCCGAAGTGATCCAGCGGCCCAGGCCCGTTCCCCAGCCGCCATGCGCTGCCACCGAGCAACCCGCGCCGCACGTACTCCTTCGCCGCCACCACCGCCGCCGGCACCGAGTCACCCTCGGCCAGCCGCACCGCGATCGCCGACGAGAACGTGCACCCGGACCCGTGGTTGTTCACCGTGGACACCGGCTCGCCGCGCAGCAGCACCGTCTCACCGGCAAAGTGCAGGACGTCCAGCGCCAGATCACTTCCGGTCACCACCACCGCGCGCGGCCCGAGCTCCGCAAGCTCGCCCGCCGCCACGATCATTTCCTCGGCCGTCTCGACGGGCCTGCCGAGGAGGGCGCCGGCTTCGTGCCGGTTCGGTGTCAGAACGCAGGGGTACGAGCAAAGCGCGCTGACTACCGATACTTCACCGAGCCTGCTACCCGCTGTGGCAACCAGAACCGGGTCCACGACAAGGTTCGGCAGGTCCCCGGCCCGTGAGGCGATCACCTTCGCCACCGCCGGATCGGACACCATCCCGACCTTCACCGCCGCCACCGGCAGGTCGGCGAGCACCGCGTCCAGCTGCGCCGCCACGTTCTCGGCCGGCACCGGATGGATCGCCGTCACACCCAGCGTGTTCTGCGCCGTGACCGCCGTGATCACCGAAGTCCCGAACGCACCCAGCGCCGCGAACGTCTTCAGATCCGCCTGAATCCCGGCGCCCCCACCCGAATCCGACCCCGCAATCGTCAACACCACCCGAGGCGTCACCCCGTCCCCCCAACCCGGCTGGCCGTGGGTGCTGCCTCAACCCGCGCGACACCGCGCTGGAAGCCAGCCACCCCAACCCGGCTGGCCGTGGGAGCCGTCTCGGACGCCGCGACACAGCCCTGGAAGCCAGCTGGGCGGGCGGCCGTGAAGGCAGCGGACAACTCACGGGCTGTCCGCTCGGGATCAGGGGACCGCATCACCGCACCCATCACCGCGATTCCCGCTGCCCCGCCCGCGGCGCACTCCCCCGCCCGCGCACCCGAGTCGATCCCACCGAGCGCCAGCCACGGCACCGGTGCCCGCATCTCAGCGGCACCCGTGACCCCGAGCGCCGGCCCGTACCCCGGCTTCGACGAGGTCGGATAGACCGGCGACACCGTCACATAGTCCACACCGGACAGGTCCTCGGATCCGTGCCACGAGCGCCCCACCAGCGCGACCGACGCGGGCCTCGGGTCCGTCCCCGCGAGGTGCACCGCCGAGCCGCCGAGCGGATCCGGCCCCGCCACGATCAACCGCCCCGGCGGTACCACCGGCCGGAGTATCCGGGCGAGGGTCGCGCGTTCGGCGTACCCCAGATCCTTCTCCCGCAGAACGACCCACCCGGCGCCGCCGCGGACCGCCGCCCGGACCACCTCGACGAGCGGCCCGGCGGCGGATCTCCGATCGGTGAGCACAACGAGCCCGCCCGGCGTCACCACACCGGAATCCCCTCGTCGGCGGTGGACGCGACCGCGTGGAAACGGCGCGGAATGCGCCCGGCGGCCCTGGCCAGACGACCGGCCCGGACCGCGTGCCGCATCGCCGCTGCCATCGCCGCCGGATCCTCGGCCCGGGTGATCGCGCTGGCGATCAGCACCGCGTCGCAGCCCAGTTCCATGGCGAGCGCCGCGTCCGAGGCCGTCCCGATTCCGGCGTCCAGGACCACCGGCACGTCGACGCTCTGCCGGATCAGTTCGATGTGGTGCGGGTTGGAGATCCCGAGACCGGAACCGATCGGCGAACCGGCCGGCATCACCGCGGCACATCCGGCGTCCGCGAGACGGCGGGCCAGAATCGGATCATCACTGGTGTACGGCAGAACCGTGAAACCATCCGCGACAAGGATCTCCGCGGCCCGCAGCAACTCCACGCCGTCCGGCAGCAGGGTCCGCTCGTCCCCGATCACCTCGAGCTTGATCAGTTCGGTCTCGAACGCCTCCCGCGCCATCTGCGCCGCCTTGACCGCGTCACCGGCCGTGTAGCAGCCCGCGGTGTTCGGCAGCACCTGTACGCCGAGGCGGTCCAGCATCGGCAGCAGTCCCGGCCCGGCCGCCTCGACCCGGCGCAGCGCCACCGTGACCAGCGTCGTCTCCGAGGCCCGGATGGCGTCTTCGAGTGCGGAGAGGCTGTTCGCACCACCGGTGCCGAGGATCAGCCCGTTCTCCGGTAGAAACATGATCATCCTCCCTGTGCGGCGGTGAGCACCTCGACCTTGTCGCCGTCGGCCAGGTCGACCGCGGACCACGTCGATCGCGGCACGACCGTCCCGTTGACAGCGACCGCCACACCGCGGTTCGCCGAGGTGATCTCGGCGACCAGCGCCGCAACCGAGCAGATGTCGGGCCGACTACGCGGCTTCCCGTTGACCGTCAGGCGCATCCGAACCTCCCGGGTTCGAAGGATTCCAGCAGGGGGTCGGCCGATCCGGTCAGAACCAGATCGGCGATGAGCCGGGCCGTGATCGGCGCCAGCAGCACGCCGTTGCGGTGATGGCCGGCCGCTACCACCGTCTTGCGGCTGTCGTCGAGATGTCCGAGCAGCGGCGCGTTGTCCGGCGTTCCGGGCCGATGCCCCACGGTGAACTCGGTGATCTCGTGCTCGGCGAGCCCCGGTACGAGATCGAGCGCGGCCCGGAGCAGGTCGTGCACGCCACCGGCGGTGAGCGCCCGGTCGGTCCGTTCCTCCTGGGTGGCTCCGACGACCACCTCACCGTCAGCGCGCGGAACGAGGTAGACGTGCCGCCCGTCGGCCGTACCGTCGATCACGTGCCGCAGCACGCCGGGCTCTCCGCGCAGGCGCACCATCTGGCCTTTCACCGGCCGGACCGGCAGCCCGGTGAGCGCCGCCGTGCCGCAGCCCGCCGCGACCACGCACCGCTCCTCGTCCAGTTCGGACAGGTCGGTGACGCGCCGCGTCAGAACCCGCCCGGCGAGGCGGATCCGCAGCGCCGCGACCACCTTCCGCGGATCGACCTGCCGCTCAGCCGGCGCGAAGACACCCGCCCGAATCCGGGGTGACAGCGCCGGCTCCCGATCACGCAGCTGGCTTCCGGTCAGCGGGGTCAGTTTCTGGTGCTTCCACTCCCGGGCCGATTCCGCGACATCATCCGCGGTCAGAGCCACACCGAGCGTCCCGGCATCGTCGTAGCCGACGTCACCGAGCCCGTCGGCGAACGCCGGCCACAGCTCGTTCGACGCCTCCAGCAGCCGGATGAGGTGCGGATATTCGAAGGCCGACTCCCCTCCGGGCGCCAGCATCCCGGCCGCGACGTGCCAGGCACCATCCGTACCGTCCGGCGACGGGTCGTAGACGGTCACATCCGCCCCGCGCCGCAGCAACTCCGCCGCGATCGCAAGCCCGATGATCCCGCCGCCGACAACAGCGACGCGGCTCATCGCAGGACCGCCGAGAACTCCGCAACCGCCCCCTTCGGATCCCCCACGAAGGCGGAGACCGCCGCAACACCGTGCACCGCGAGCAGCGGCACCCGTTCCGCGGTGATACCGCCGATCGCCAGGACCGGCGTACCCGGAACCGCCTCGGCGACAGCCGCGATCGCTGCCGGTCCGAGCGGCGGCGGCAACCCGTCCTTGGTGGACGTCTCGAAAGCCGGCCCGACACCGAGATAGCTCGCCCCATCGGCCACCGCCGCGCGGGCTGCCGCGGGGGTACGACAGGTGGCGCCCACGACCGCATCCGGACCCAGTACCCGGCGAACGGCCGAGACCGGCAGATCGTCCGCGCCCACGTGCACGCCGTCCGCTCCGGCCGCCAGCGCCACGCCAACTCGGTCGTTGACCAGCACCATCGTCCCGGCCGGCCGGCAGAGCGCAACCGCCTCCACAGTCAGCGCATAGGCCGAAGCGTCGGTGCTCTTGACCCGAATCTGGACCGCCACGTCGGGGAGCCCTGCCACACCACGAACGACATCGATGGAATCGGTGATGACGTGGATGCGAGGAAACATCGACACTCCTCCCTGCGCCGGCATTACCCGGATCAGGTTCGACGGTCGGGGGCGGCGTCAGCCCCCCTCTCAGCCCGTTGCCCGGACTCCCGTGGGGTTGTTTGTAACCGGACCATAACCGGTCCGTGACGAGAAAACTAGCGGACGTCCCAGACCGGCTCCGGCACCTCGACCACCTCGCCGTCGCTCCTGAACAGCACGAAGCGATCGAAGGAACGCGTGAACCACCGGTCGTGGGTGACCGCTATCACCGTGCCGTCGAACGCCTTCAACCCCTCCTCCAGAGCCTCCGCCGACGCCAGGTCCAGGTTGTCCGTGGGCTCGTCGAGCAGCAGCACGGTAGCCCCCGAGAGTTCCAGCAGCAGCACCAGGAACCGAGCCTGCTGTCCACCCGAGAGGGTCCCGAACCGCTGATCACCCTGTGCGGCCAGTTCGTACCGGTTGAGGGCCTTCATCGCACCCGCACGGTCCATTCCGGACCGGTGCTCGTCACCTCGCCACAGAATCTCGACGAGCGTCTTCTGCAGCAGCTCAGGCCGGTCGTGGGTCTGCGAGAAGTGCCCGGGGCGGACCCGGGCGCCGAGCCTGGCGCGGCCCTCGTGAGCGACGTGCGACAGCGGCGCACCGTCGACCGGTTTGTGCTCCAGGTCGGGCTCACTGCCGCCGGCGGCGAGCAGCCGCAGGAAGTGCGACTTGCCGGTGCCGTTCGCGCCGAGGACTGCCACCCGATCGCCGTACCAGATCTCCAGGTCGAAGGGGAAAGTCAGGTTCTCCAGTTCGACGCCCTCGCAGATCACCGCCCGCTTGCCGGTACGCCCGCCCCGCAGGTTCATCCGCAGCGACTGCTCCTTCGGCGGCAGCGGCGGCGGCCCCGCCTCCTCGAACTTGCGCAACCGCGTCTGCGCGGCCTGATAGCGCGAGGCCAGCCCGTCGTTGTAGGCGGCCTTGTTCTTCAGCGTGAAGACCAGTTCCTTGAGCTTCTCGTGCTCCTCGTCCCAGCGGCGCCGGTTCTCCTCCATGCGGTCGTGCCGGTGCAGCCGGGCCTCGTGCCAGGAGGCGAATCCGCCCGGATGCGTCCAGGCGCTGCCGCCCTCCACCGCGACCACCCGGTCCGCGGTCTGCGCCAGCAACTCCCGGTCGTGCGAGACGTAGAGCACCGATTTCTGCGACTCCCGCATGCGCTGCTCCAGCCAGCGTTTGGCGGGCACGTCGAGAAAGTTGTCCGGCTCGTCGAGCAGCAGCACCTCGTCGGTGCCGCGCAGCAGCAGGTCCAGGGCGAACCGTTTCTGCTCACCACCGGAGAGCGTCCGCACGACGCGGCTCTTGGTCTCCTCCCACGGCTTGCCGAGGATCGCCACGGCCACCGTGTCGAAGAGCACCTCCGCCTCGTAACCGCCGGTCTCGCCCCAGTGTGCGAGCGCGTTCGCGTAGGCGATCTGGCTCTTCTCGGTCTCGTCGAGGGCCTCGGCCGCGCGCCGCAACCGTTCACCGGCCGCGCTGAGGGCGGGGGTCACCAACGACAATGCAAGATCTTCGAGGGTACGGTCATCGCCGATCATGCCGATGAACTGGCGCATCACGCCCAGCCCGCCGGCCCGCGCGATGGTGCCGGACTGTGTCGGGATGTCCCCGGCCACCATCCGCATCAGCGTGGTCTTGCCGGCACCGTTCGGCCCGACGAGAGCCACCTTCGCCCCTTCGCCGATCCGGAACGACACGTCGGCGAAAAGCTCACGCCCGTCCGGAAGCACGAACCCGGCACCGGCGACATCCACGTAACCCATGCCCGGCATCCTCCCTCGTGGGCGCGCGACTAGTCAGCCGAATTTCCGGTGACCCGGAGCACCCGGAAGCCCTTCTGGCTGGCCACCCGCTCGACCGTCCAGCCGTTCCCGACGAGCCAGCTGTGCAGCGAGTCACCACCGAGGTTGCGGTTGATCACCAGCCAGGCGGTGCCGCCGGGCGCCAGGCGGGGCAGCCAGCGCTCCATGATGGCGTGCAGCTCCGCCTTGCCGACGTGGGTCGGCGGGTTGCTCCAGATCTGCGCGAACGTCACGTCGCCGGGCACCTCGTCCGGCGCGGCGACCCGGATCCGGTCGCCCAGCTCGAGTTTCGCCGCGTTCTCCGCGGTCAGCTCCCGGGCCCGCGAGTTCACGTCGACGGCGTAGACGGTCGTCGCGGGTGCCTCGCTGGCGAGGACGCACGCGATCGGACCGTAGCCGCAGCCGAGGTCCAGCAGGGTGCCTTCGGTGGCGGGACCGGGAAGGCCGGCCTTGCGCAGCAGTACGGCGGTGCCGGAGTCCAGCCGCCCGGCCGAGAACACCCCGGAGGCGACAGCCAGCCGGTAGTTTCGGCCGGCGACGCTGAACTCGATCTCGCCCCGCCGGAACGGCGCTTCGGGCTCGGCGGTGAAGTAGTGGTCGGCGCTCACCCGCCAAGTCTCCCGCCGCCAGGTTACGGGTCACCCGGCGGGGTGGCGGACAAGCTGTGCGTTCATAGATCAGCGTGCGCGCCTAGCTTGGGGTCCATGCGGTACGCCACCCCAACGCGCTCCGCCCACCGCGCCATCCCGGCCGGTAGCCTCGCCCTGCTGGTGAGGCACCCGGGTCCCATCGGTCAGCATCGCTACCACCCAGGGGTCCGGACCCGGCCGCACCGGCACGTCCGGCGGAACCCGCACCAGACCGCCCACCTGCTCACCCGCGGCCTGGCCGCCCTCATCGTCGCCGGCATCTTCGTGATGCTGGCCGTCCTCATCGTCGCCGACGAACGTCACCCCACCACGTCCGCGGGCCACACCACCGCGGAGATCGACCGTCTCCTCGCATCGCGCGCCGTTGATCCGGCGCCGTTGTCGGAGACCGAGGTCTTTCCCGCCGGCTCCGCGTCCTACGCGCTGGGCAAAACCGGCCTCACGGCCGACTGCACGGTCGCGGTCACCGGCACGTTGCGCTCCACACTGCAGCGGTACGGGTGCACGCAAGCAGTTCGTGCCGCTCTGACCGTGCCGTACGCCGACTACCGCATCACCGCCGGAGTGCTGAACCTGCCGGACACCGCGGCCGCCACGGCCCTCGGCACCCAGATCCGCGAGCAGGTCGTGACGGCTGACGGCGGGTTCTCCGGGATGAGTGGCGAGGAGCCCGGACCGGGCACGCCGATCGTCTGGCGCACCCGTGGCCACTACCTGATGTACTGCGTGATCACCGGCCCGAACGGCGAACTCCTGCCCGCCGACGACCCCCGTGTCCAGCAGATCACCCACGACCTGGTCGACGTCCACCTCGCCGAGACCGTCCTCCCCCGCCGAGCAACCTGACCCCACCCACGGCTGGCTCCCAGTGCCGTCTCAACGCACCTGACACAGCACCGGGGACCAGCCGGTGTTACGCGCGGAGGCGGCGGGTGGCTTCGGCTCGGGCGGCGTACTCAGTCTGCTCGGGATAGCCGACGGCGATCAGCGTGAGGCCGTGCGCGGGTGCCACGGTCACCTCGCTGGAACGCTCGCGCAGGGTCAGCAGGCGGGCCGGCCAGTCCGGCTCGCGGCGCCCGTCGCCGACCGTGAGCATCGCGCCGACCAGGCTGCGGACCATGGCCTGGCAGAACGCGTCCGCCTGCACGGTCGCCACGCAGATCCGGTCCGCGTCACGCCGCCACTGGAGCCGGGTGATCGCCCGGATCGTGGTGGCGTGCTCCTTGCGCTTGCAGAAGGCGGCGAAGTCGTGCTCGCCGACCAGCCCGGCAGCGGCGGCGTTGAGCCGGTCCAGGTCGAGGCGCCGCAACCAGCCGAGGGTGTCGTGGCGGCGCAACGGCTCCGGGCCCCAGGGGTCGTCCGAGACGCGGTACTCGTACCGGCGGAAGGTCGCGGAGAACCGTGCGTCGAAGTCGGCCGGTACCGGGGTGACCGATCGGACCCGTGCGTCCGGCGGCATCAGCGCGGCCAGCCGCCGCAACAGCGAGTCCGCCAGCCGCTCCCAGTCCTCCACCGGCAGGTCGACATGGCAGACCTGACCGGTGGCGTGCACCCCGGCATCGGTACGCCCGGCGACGGTCAGACCGAGCGGAGTCTCCGCACCGACCAGGCGCCCGAACGCCTCGGTGAGGACGCCGGCGACCGTCCGCCGTGCGGGTTGCGCGGCCCAGCCCGAGAAATCGGCGCCGTCATACGACACGTCCAGTCGGAGACGAATGGAATCCGGCATACGGCGGAGCGCTCCTCGCGTACAAAATGGTTGTTCTTGAACGGAAAAGACCCGGCACCCAGAAAGGGTGCCGGGTCTTTGCTACCTGAAGATCAGGCCTTGACGTCGTCGCCCTCGGCCTGAGAGCCGGGGCCTTCGGCGCCCTTGTCGCCGGACGCGTTGACCGGAGCCTCAGCGTCCTGGTCGGCTGCCTGGTCGGCGACCTGCTCCGCGTCCTTGTCGGCGGCGGCCGTCTTCGGCGCCTCCTCCTCGGGCGCGAGCGCCTCGACCTTGGCCTGCTGCGCGGCGGCCTTGCGGGACTCCTTCGACGGGCCGGTGGTGGCCGCGACCTGGAGCTCCTCGACCAGCTCGATGACCGCCATCGGAGCGGCGTCACCCTTACGCGGGCCGATCTTGGTGATCCGGGTGTAGCCACCGGGACGGTTGCTGTACCGCGGAGCGATCTGCTCGAACAGGGCGTACACGACGTCCTTGTCCTTCACGACGGTCAGGACGCGACGACGGGCGTGCAGGTCGCCGCGCTTGGCCTTCGTGACGAGCTGCTCAGCCAGCGGGCGCAGCCGCTTGGCCTTCGACTCGGTGGTCTTGATCTTCCCGTGCCGGAAGAGCTCGGTGGCCAGGTTGGCCAGGATGAGCTTCTCGTGTGCCGGGCTACCGCCGAGGCGGGCACCCTTGGTGGGCGTGGGCATTTCAGATGCTCCTTGAGGAAATGGCGCAGCCGAGCTTTAGAGCTGCTCGGTCTCGCGGTAGTCGTCGGTGTCGTAGTCCACGTCGCCGAACGAGTCGACCACGTGCGCGGGGTCGAAGGACGGCGCGCTGTCCTTCAGGCCCAGGCCCATTCCGGCGAGCTTCATCTTGACCTCGTCGATCGACTTCTGGCCGAAGTTCCGGATGTCCAGAAGGTCAGCCTCCGTACGCCCTATCAACTCGCCCACGCTATTGATGCCTTCACGCTTGAGGCAGTTGTACGACCGGACGGTGAGGTCCAGCTCCTCAATCGGAAGGGCCAGGTCGGCAGCGAGCTGCGCGTCCTGGGGCGACGGGCCGATGTCGATGCCCTCGGCGGTCTCGTCGAGCTCACGGCACAGGCCGAACAGCTCCACGAGGGTCGAGCCGGCCGAGGCCAGCGCGGTCCGCGGGGAGATCGACGCCTTCGACTCGACGTCGATGATCAGGCGGTCGAAGTCGGTCCGCTGCTCGACACGGGTCGCCTCGACGCGGTAGGTGACCTTGAGAACTGGCGAGTAGATGGAGTCGACCGGGATGCGGCCGATCTCAGCGCCGGCGCTCTTGTTCTGCGCCGCCGTGACGTAGCCACGGCCACGCTCGACGGTCAGCTCCATGTCGAGCCGGCCCTTGCTGTTCAGCGTCGCCAGCTTCAGGTCGGGGTTGTGCACGGAGACACCGGCCGGGGGCTGGATGTCGCCGGCGGTCACGTCGCCCGGCCCCTGCTTGCGCAGGTACATGCTGACCGGCTCGTCGTGCTCGGAGCTGACGGTGAGCTCCTTGACGTTCATGACGAGCTCGACCACGTCCTCCTTGACACCGGGGATCGTGGTGAACTCGTGCAGCACGCCGTCGATCTTGATGCTGGTGACCGCCGCGCCCGGGATGGACGAGAGCAGGGTCCGGCGCAGGGAGTTACCGAGGGTGTAGCCGAAGCCCGGCTCCAGAGGCTCGATGGTGAACCTGGAGCGGGTCTCGCTGAGCGACTCCTCCGAGAGGGTCGGCCGCTGGCTGATGAGCACGCTGTTCTTCTTTCTGTCAGGCCACCCGCTATTTGATGGCCGTCTGTCTGCCTTTCGAAAAGTGCCGGCCCGAAGGCCGGCACTTTCCCAAGCACTTACTTCGAGTAGAGCTCGACGATCAGCTGCTCCTGGACCTGCGTGTCGATGACAGCGCGAGCCGGGAGCGTGTGGATCAGGATCTTCATCTCGCTCGGGATCGGCTCCAGCCACGCCGGAACCGGCCGGGAGCCCGCCTGGGCCTGCGCGATGACGAAGGGAGTCATTTCCTTCGACTTCTCGCGGACCGTGACGATGTCGTGCTCCTTCACCCGGTACGACGGGATGTCGACCTTGACACCGTTGACCAGGAAGTGGCCGTGCTTGACCAGCTGCCGGGCGGCGTCGCGGGACGGCGCGTAGCCGGCCCGGTAGACGACGTTGTCGAGACGGGTCTCGAGGATCTGCAGCAGCACCTCACCGGTCTTGCCGGGCTTGGTGACAGCCTCTTCGTAGTAACCGCGGAACTGCTTCTCGAGCACGCCGTACGCGCGGCGGGCCTTCTGCTTCTCGCGGTGCTGGAGCAGGTACTCGGTCTCCTTGGTCCGGCCGCGGCCGTGCTGGCCGGGCGGGAAGGGACGCGACTCGAACGGGCACTTCGGCCCGTCGCACTTGCTGCCCTTGAGGAACAGCTTCATCTTTTCGCGGCGGCACCGCTTGCAGTCCGGTCCGGTGTAACGAGCCATGTCTAGTTCTCCCTCAGACCCGGCGACGCTTCGGCGGCCGGCAACCGTTGTGCGGCTGCGGCGTGACGTCGGAAATCTGTCCGACCTCGAGGCCGGCGGCCTGCAGCGAGCGGATCGCGGTCTCCCGGCCGGAGCCGGGTCCCTTGACGAACACGTCGACCTTGCGCATGCCGTGCTCCATGGCACGACGGGCGGCCGCCTCGGCAGCGAGCTGCGCGGCGAACGGGGTCGACTTGCGGGAGCCCTTGAAGCCCACCTGGCCGGACGAGGCCCAGGAGATGACAGCACCGGTCGGGTCGGTGATCGACACGATGGTGTTGTTGAAGGTGCTCTTGATGTGCGCCTGCCCGTGGGCGACGTTCTTGCGTTCCTTGCGCCGAACCTTCTTTACAGCGGCTCCAGCGCGTGCCTTCGGTGGCATTAGTCAGTGCGCTCCTATTACTTCCGACCGGGCTTCTTCTTACCGGCGACCGTGCGCTTCGGACCCTTGCGGGTACGAGCGTTGGTCCGGGTCCGCTGTCCACGCACGGGCAGGCCCTTGCGGTGGCGGATGCCGGCGTAGCAGCCGATCTCAACCTTGCGGCGGATGTCCGCGGCGACCTCGCGGCGCAGGTCGCCCTCAACCTTGAAGTTGGCCTCGATGTAGTTCCGGAGCTGAACCAGCTCCTCTTCACTGAGGTCCTTGGCGCGCTTGTTCAGGTCAATCGCGGTAGCAGTCAGTGCCTCGACGGCACGGGTACGACCGATGCCGAAGACGTAGGTGAGCGCGATCTCCATCCGCTTTTCGCGGGGGAGATCCACGCCGACGAGTCGAGCCATAAGTGGGCGTACTCCTCAGGTGTCTCACGGAGGTCTGTGCCCGACCCACCCCGCCTGCCCGGGCGGGCCCCGGCCTCCGACCGGGGGTTGGCCGCCTGCCACCCATGTTCACGGGCGGCGACGCGGCTGGGACGAGCTTGTGCTGTGGTGCGGATCCTGCGTTGCGGCTGTATCAGCCCTGGCGCTGCTTGTGGCGCGGGTCGGTGCTGCAGATGACCATGACCCGGCCGTGCCGCCGGATGACCCGGCAGTTGTTGCAGATCCGCTTGACGCTCGGCTTGACCTTCACGGTTTGCCTTAACTCTCAGTCAGGACGGGATGTGGAGAGACCCGCGAGACCCGTTGATGCACCGCCCTCAACCCGGCGCCGGGCCGCAGGCCCTTGCCACGTTGAGAACAGTTCACTTGTAGCGGTAGACGATGCGCCCACGGGTCAGGTCGTACGGCGAAAGCTCGACGACGACCCTGTCCTCGGGAAGGATGCGGATGTAGTGCTGGCGCATCTTCCCAGAGATGTGTGCCAGGACCTTGTGACCATTGGCGAGCTCAACGCGGAACATTGCGTTCGGCAGGGGCTCGATCACTCGGCCTTCAATCTCGATGGCTCCGTCTTTTTTGGGCATGTCCTCCGCTACCTGACATCGGGTTCGTGGGCAGGCGTTCACAACGTCTTACCCGAGCCGGAAATTTCAGCTCGGACCAGCCGCGGCTCCCTCGTCCTCGAAGCGCTGAGGACATGAAAGAGTGGACGCTGTGCGCCAGCAAGCCAGTCTACGCGCCCACCACAGGGACACCAAACCGAGGGTTCCGTACCCCGGAGTCGGGCGTGTCTGTGCCGGACATACCTGACGATATCGTCTCAGTGGCGGCGCTTGTTCCGGTCTCCCAGATGCGCCACGAGCGCGAGGACCACGGGGATCAGCACCCAGCCCGGCCAGAAATACTGCACGTGGCCCGACGAGAGACTTGTCATCGCCCAGACCAGCGTGCAGACCAGGAAGACACCGACCATGCCGCCCAGCCCCTTGCTCCGGCCACCGTCCTCGTGCCCGGACGGCGCACCGTGGTGCACCGGAGCCGCGTGGTGCGGCTCGACCTGTGACTTGCGCACCGGGACAGTGCCGGGCAGATCGTCGAGCAGGCCGTCCAGGTCCTTGAACGTCTTCGCCGCGTAGGTCCTCTGGAGACGCTCGTCATACTCGCCCAGATCCAGCCGGCCCTCGTCCAGCGCTGTCTTCAGCTGATCCGCGACCCTCTGCCGATCGGCGTCACCGGCCCGCATCCCCTCGTGCACCATGCGTCACAGCATGGCAGCCGAAGACCACCTCGGCTATGCCTGGCGAGCGGTCACCAGATCGCCGAGACGGGCCCGGCCGCCGTCGTGGGCGGTCGTCACCCAGACCCCGTCCGCCAACAGCGCCATGGTGTGCTCGACGTGCGCGGCACGGGAGTTGTCCCGCGTCACCACGGTCCAGCCGTCGTCGAGCTCCACGGTCCGCGGTGAGCCCATGGTGATCATCGGCTCGATGGCCAGAGCCATGCCGGGTACCACACGGATGCCGCGCCCGGGCTTGCCGTGGTTGAGCACGTGCGGGTCCTGGTGCATCTCGGTACCGATGCCGTGGCCGCCGTAGCCGTCCACGATCCCGTACCGGCCGGCCTTGCGGATCACCTTCTCGATGTTGAACGAGATGTCCGTCAGCCGGCCCCGGCCGTTGGCGACACCCCGCGCCGCCGCGGCGATGCCGGCCCACATCGCGTCCTCCGCGACCTCCGCCATCCTCAGCAGGGCGGGATCGGTCTCGCCGACGCCGACGGTGATCGCCGAGTCGCCGTGCCAGCCCTCCAGGATCGCGCCGCAGTCCAGCGAGATCAGGTCACCCTCGCGCAGGATCTGCTCCGTACTCGGGATGCCGTGCACGACCTGCTCGTTCACCGAGGCGCAGATCGAGGCCGGGAAGCCGTGATAGCCCTTGAACGACGGGACCGCCCCGGCACCGCGGATCACCTTCTCGGCGATCGCGTCCAGGTCACCCGTCGACACACCGGGCGCGACCGCGTCCCGCATCGCGTCGAGTGCGGCCGCCACCACCAGGCCGGCGGCACGCATCAGCTCGATCTGCTCCGGTGTCTTGATCTGAACATCCTGCTGACGAGCCATTTCAGCCGCCGTAGGACCGCAGGGCGTCGATAGCGCGCACGGTGACGTCTTCCACCGGGCCCGTCGCGTCGATGCCCACCAGCTTGCCCTGAGCGCCGAAGAAGTCGACGAGCGGAGCGGTCTTGTCCGCGTACTCGACGAGCCGGTTCGCGATCGTGTCGGCCTTGTCGTCGTCACGCTGGAACAGCTCGCTGCCACAGCGGTCGCAGATGTTGTCCTTGCTCGTCGGGTCGAACTCGACGTGCCAGATCTTGCCGCAACCACGACAGGTCCGGCGGCCCGAGAGCCGCCGGATGACCTCGTCGTCGTCAACCACGAGTTCCATCACGATGTCCAGTGCGGTGCCGAGGTCGGCCAGGAGCTTGTCCAGCGCGGAGGCCTGCGGGACGGTTCGGGGGAAACCGTCCAGCAGGAAGCCGTCGCTGGCGTCCGGCTCAGCGAGCCGGTCGCGCACCATGTTGATCGTGACCTCGTCGGGTACGAGCTGCCCGGCGTCCATGTAGCGCTTGGCCTCGACGCCGAGCGGCGTGCCCTGCGAGACGTTGGCCCGGAAGATGTCCCCGGTCGAAATCTTCGGTACGGCGAGATGGGCAGCGATGAACTCAGCCTGGGTCCCCTTGCCGGCCCCGGGAGGGCCCACCAGTACCAGCCGCACCTACATCGCCTCGCTTCGGTCAGGAGAGACCACGCCTACCGTCGACGCCAGAGCCCCCCGGCCCCGCGTACCCACTACCGGAGGAACCCTTCGTAGTTCCGCTGCATGAGTTGGCTCTCGATCTGCTTCACCGTCTCCAGACCCACACCCACCATGATCAGCACCGCGGTGCCGCCGAAGGGGAAGTTCTGATACTGGTTCTGGTTCAGCCAGATGAAGAAGAAGTTCGGCAGCACCGAGATCAGAGCCAGATACAGCGCGCCCGGCAGGGTGATCCGGCTGAGGATGAAGTCCAGGTAGTCGGCCGTCGGCTTGCCCGGGCGGATACCCGGAACGAACCCACCGTACTTCTTCATGTTCTCCGCGACCTCGGTCGGGTTGAACGTGATCGACACGTAGAAGTACGTGAAGAAGATGATCAGCAGGAAGTACAGGCCGATGTAGATCGGGCTGGTCGGATCCGCGAGGTTGTTCTGGATCCAGATCTGGTAGGGCGCCAGGTTGTTCTGGTCGAAGAACTGCAGGTACAGCTGCGGCAGGTAGAGCAGCGAGGAGCCGAAGATGACCGGGACGACACCCGCCTGGTTGACCTTCAGCGGGATGTAGGTGGAGGTACCGCCGTACATCCGCCGGCCGATCATGCGCTTCGCGTACTGCACCGGGATGCGGCGCTGTGCCTGCTCGATGAAGACGACCAGGGCGATGATGACCAGGACCAGGCCGATCACCAGCAGGAACTTGCCGGTGCCGCTCGAGGTCTTGATCGTCCAGCCCTCGCCGGGGAGGCGGGCCGCGATCGAGGTGAAGATCAGCACGGACATGCCGTTGCCGACACCACGGTCGGTGATCAGCTCGCCGAGCCACATGACCACACCGGTACCGGCGGTCATCGTCATCACCAGCACGGTGAGGGTCAGCCACATCGGCAGACCGGTGTTCTCCGGGATGATCTGGTAAGCCGGGTTGTCCTGGTCGCACATGTTGCCGAAGAGCTGGCCCGTGCGGGCGAGGGCAACGAAGGCGGAGGCCTGCAGAACGGCGAGGCCGAGCGTCAGGTACCGGGTGTACTGCGTGATCTTCGCCTGGCCGGACTGGCCCTCCTTGCGGAGCTGCTCCAGTCGCGGAATCACGACGGTGAGCAGCTGGAGGATGATCGACGCCGTGATGTACGGCATGATGCCCAGCGCGAAGACGGAGAGCTGAAGCAGCGCACCGCCGGAGAAGAGGTTCAACAAGTTAAGAACGCCGTTGCCCGCCTGCTCGGTGAGAGCGAGGCATGCCTTTACGTTGGAGTAAGACACACCAGGGCTGGGCAATGTGGCACCGAGACGATAGATCGCGATAATCGCTACCGTGAAGAGTAGCTTCTTCCGCAGGTCAGGCGTCCGAAGCGCGCTCGAGAAGGCGGACAACAACTGATCCTCCTGCGTGGTCGCCACACTCTGGTTGCGGTATCCCGGAAAACTTCGGGCACACACTAATGAGCAGCCGTAGAGGCCGCCAGCGGAGCACTGTATCAGCAAGGCCGAGTGCGCAACCACCGGCACCGGTACGGCCGATGCCCCAGTACAGCACAACTGTCCGGCTTCGTGGCTGAACCATGTGCTTACGCCACGATCGGTAGGCCGTGCTCCACTGAGCCCGGTCACCCCCCGCGCCCGAGCCGGAACTCACAATACGGTACGACCGGGCGACTCCCGGTCACCCGATGCCCCGGATCGAAGTTAATCGCACCGAGACCGCCTGTACGGCCCCTGACGGCTTCGGTGTCCCATGGGTACTCCCCAGGTCGGTCCGAAGTGCAATCGGGGCCTCACGCGGCGCACAGGACCGTTTCCGTATCAGGCGTCCCACATTGCGTGCCCGTGACATCGCCCCCCGGTTCGCTCACGGTCGCCCTACTCGCGGAGCGAACACCATGTGGAGGGATTCCTCGCGAAGCGAACGCCATGTGGAGGGATTCCTCGCGAAGCGAACACCATGTGGAGGGACAGCAAAGGGCCGCGGCCCCCGGGACGAATCCCGGTGCCGCGGCCCTTTGACCGCTTACGTCCTACAGCTCGGTGACCGAGCCACCGGCTGCGGCGATCTTTTCCTTGGCGGACTCGCTGAACGCGTGCGCCGAGATGGTCAGCGCAACGCTTCCCAGCTCGCCGGAGCCCAGCACCTTGACCGGCTGGCCCTTGCGGACAGCGCCGGCCTCGACCAGCTGCGCCGGGCCGACCTCGCCACCGTTCGGGAACAGTTCGGCGAGCCGGTCCAGGTTCACAACCTGGAAGACGACCTTGTTGCGGGGCCGGTTCTTGAGGCCCTTGATCTTCGGCAGGCGCATGTGGATGGGCATCTGACCACCCTCGAACGCCGCACCGACGTTCTTGCGTGCTCCGGTGCCCTTGGTGCCCCGACCGGCGGTCTTGCCCTTGGAGCCCTCACCGCGACCGACACGGGTCTTCGCGGTCTTGGCGCCGGGCGCCGGGCGGAGGTGGTGGACCTTGATCGCCATTTACTCGACCTCCTCGACAGTGACGAGGTGGTTCACGGCGAAGATCATGCCCCGAATCTCGGGGCGGTCCTCCTTGACCACCACATCGTTGATCCGCTTGAGGCCGAGCGACCGCAGGGAGTCCCGCTGGTTCTGCTTACGGCCGATCTCGGACCGGATCTGGGTGACCTTCAAACGAGCCATCAGTGCACCGCCGCTTCCGCGCGCGCCGCCAGCATCGCTGCCGGCGCCACGTCTTCGACCGGCAGGCCACGGCGAGCCGCGACGGCCTCCGGCGACTCGAGGCCCTTCAGTGCGGCCACGGTCGCGTGCACGATGTTGATCGGGTTCGACGAGCCGAGGCTCTTCGACAGGATGTCGTGGATACCGGCGCACTCCAGCACGGCACGCACCGGGCCACCGGCGATGACGCCGGTACCGGCCGACGCCGGCTTGAGCAGGACGACGCCCGCGGCAGCCTCACCGGTGATCGGGTGCGGAATGGTCGCACCGATACGCGGCACCTTGAAGAAGTGCTTCTTGGCCTCCTCGACGCCCTTGGCGATCGCCGCGGGCACCTCCTTGGCCTTTCCGTAGCCGATACCCACGGTGCCGTCGCCGTCGCCGACGATCACCAGAGCGGTGAAGCTGAAGCGACGACCACCCTTGACGACCTTCGCGACACGGTTGATCGCGACGACCCGCTCAAGGTGCGGTGTCTTGTCGACGGGCGCGTTGCCGCGGCCGCCCTCACGGCGGTTGTCCCTGCGGTTGCCACCCTCGGTGTTACCGCCGGACCCGCCGCCTCGGCGCTGCTGACCAGGCATTGGTCAATTCCTCCTAGAACTCGAGTCCGGCTTCGCGGGCGGCGTCCGCAAGCGCGGCGATCCGCCCCGCGTACTTGTTGCCACCGCGGTCGAAGACGACCTGGGAAATGCCCGCGGCCTTGGCCCGCTCCGCGAGAAGCGCACCGACCTTGCCGGCCATGGCGCTCTTGTCGCCCTCGCCACCCCGGATCGAGGTGTCGAGCGTCGAGGCCGAAGCCAGGGTGTGTCCCTTGAGATCGTCGATGATCTGCGCGGTGATGTGCCGCGCGGACCGGGTGACGACCAGGCGAGGACGCTCGGCCGTACCACGGACGTTCTTGCGGACCCGGAAGTGCCGACGCGCCTTGCCGACGGCACGCTTGGCGGCGACGCCGCCGCCGTTGCGGCGCTTGAGCAGCGTGGCGGTCACTTCTTACCTGCCTTTCCAGCCTTGCGGCGGATGACCTCGCCCTGGTACTTGACACCCTTGCCCTTGTAGGGCTCCGGCGGGCGGATCTTGCGGATGTTCGCGGCAACCTCACCGACCAGCTGCTTGTCGATGCCGGTCACGGTGAACTGCGTCGGCCGCTCCACCGAGAAGGTGATGCCAGCCGGCGGGACCACGTTCACGGGGTGCGAGAAACCGAGAGCGAACTCCAGGTCCTTGCCCTTTGCCGTGACGCGGTAACCAGTGCCGTTGATCTCGAGCGTCTTCTTGTAGCCCTCGGTCACGCCGATGATCATGTTGGCGACAAGGGTACGAGAGAGGCCGTGCAGCTCCTTGGCCCGGCGCTCGTCGCTGGGGCGGTTGACGTGCAACTCGCCGCCGTCCTTCTCGACAGTGATCGGCTCGGCGACGGTGTGCGAGAGCTCGCCCTTGGGGCCCTTGACCTTGACGGTCTGCCCCGTGATGGTGACATCGACGCCGGCCGGGACCGGGATCGACTTACGTCCGATTCGCGACATGTCAAAGTCTCCAGTTACCAGACGAAGGCGAGGACTTCCCCGCCAACACTCCGCTTGCGGGCCTGCTTGTCGGTCAGCAGTCCCTGGGACGTCGAAATGATCGCAACACCGAGGCCACCGAGTACGCGCGGCAGCTCGTCGGACTTGGCATACACCCGCAGGCCGGGCTTCGAGACGCGCTTGATGCCGGCGAGGCTGCGCTCGCGGTTCTGGCCGTACTTGAGCTCAACGACCAGACGCTTGCCGACCGCGCCCTCCTCGGGCTCCTCAGACGTCCACGAAGCGATGTAACCCTCGGCCTTGAGGACCTCGGCGATGCTCGCCTTGATCTTCGAGTAGGGCATCGTCACCTTGTCGTGGTACGCCTGGTTGGCGTTACGCAGACGCGTGAGCATGTCTGCGATCGGGTCCGTCATCGTCATGGGTATTCGTCAACCTTTCTCGCCGGGGTTCCCGAGCAGGCTCAGGCCTACGGCGAAGCGGTATTACTTTTGAACCAGCCCTCAGTCCGCTCAAGGGCGGCGGGGTGGGGCGGTCGGATGGTTACCAGGAAGCCTTGGACACGCCGGGCAGTTCACCACGGTGCGCCATGTCCCGCACGCAGACCCGGCAGAGGCCGAACTTGCGGTAGACCGAGTGCGGGCGACCGCACTTCTGGCAACGGGTGTAAGCACGCACGGCGAACTTCGGCTTCGCGGCCGCCTTGATGATCAGCGCCTTCTTAGCCATGCTCAGTTCTCCTTGAACGGGAAGCCCAGGAGCTTGAGCAGCGCCCGGCCCTCGTCGTCAGTCGAGGCGGTGGTGACCACGGTGATGTCCATGCCCCGCGGCCGATCGATCTTGTCCTGATCGATCTCGTGGAACACCGACTGCTCGGTCAGACCGAAGGTGTAGTTGCCGTGGCCGTCCAGCTTCTTGCCGTCGAGCCCGCGGAAGTCACGGATACGCGGCAGCGCGATGGACAGCAGCCGGTCCAGGAACTCCCACATCCGGTCGCCACGAAGGGTGACCTTCGCGCCGATCGGCATGCCCTCACGCAGCTTGAACTGCGCGATCGACTTCGTCGCCCGGCGAACCAGCGGCTTCTGACCCGTGATGGTGGTCAGGTCGCGGACCGCGCCGTCGATCAGCTTGGCGTCCCGGGCAGCCTCGCCGACACCCATGTTCACGACGACCTTGACCAGGCCGGGGATCTGCATGGGGTTGCCGTACTTGAACTGCTCGTTGATGGCCGGCGCGACCTCGGAGCGGTACTTCTGCTTGAGGCGCGGCAGCGTCTTGGTCTCGGTGGCGGCAGTCATCAGAGTTCCTTACCGGTCGTACGCGCGATACGGACCTTGGTGCCGTTATCGTCGATCCGGTAGCCGATCCGCGTCGGCTTGCCCTGGTCGTCCAGCACCTGCACGTTCGAGATGTGAACGGGGGCTTCCTGAGTCACGATGCCACCGGTCTTCGATCCGCGCTGGTTCGTGCGGATGCGTTCGTGCTTCTTGACGCGGTTGACGCCCTCGACCAGGACCTTGTCCTGCCGCGGGAAGGCCGCGATGACCTTGCCCTTGGCACCCTTGTCCTTGCCGGCGATGACGACGACCGTGTCGCCCTTCTTGATCTTCACGGTCAGAGCACCTCCGGCGCCAGGCTGATGATCTTCATGAACCGCTTGTCGCGCAGCTCGCGCCCGACCGGGCCGAAGATGCGGGTACCGCGGGGGTCCCCGCCGTCCTTGATGATGACGGCGGCGTTCTCGTCGAAACGGATGTACGAGCCGTCCGGGCGACGCCTCTCCTTGGCGGTGCGAACGATGACAGCCTTGACGACGTCACCCTTCTTCACACCGGCGCCGGGGATGGCGTCCTTGACCGTGGCCACGATGACGTCGCCGATGCTCGCGTAACGGCGACCGGAGCCGCCGAGCACGCGGATGCAAAGAATCTCCCGTGCACCCGTGTTGTCGGCGACGCGCAGTCGCGACTCCTGCTGGATCACGTCTGTCTCCTATGTCTGCCAGTTCTCCGGATGACTTCTCCGAAGCTTGGCGGAACGATGGTCCGCTGGGCCGGCCGGAGCCGGCCCAGCGCACTCACTTGGCCTTTTCGAGGATCTCCACGACACGCCACCGCTTGGTGGCGGAGAGCGGACGAGTCTCCATGATCGAAACCCGGTCGCCGACGCCGCATGCGTTCTGCTCGTCGTGCACCTTCAGCTTGCGGGTACGGCGGATGACCTTGCCGTACAGCGCGTGCTTGACGCGGTCCTCGACCTCGACCACCACGGTCTTGTCCATCTTGTCGCTGACCACGAGACCGTCACGCACCTTGCGCTGGGCACGCGGTGCAACAGTGCTGTTCTCACTCATGCTGTCACCTCATCCGGCGCAACCGAGAGCCCCAGCTCGCGCTCACGCATGATCGTGTAGACCTTCGCGATGTCCTTGCGGACGACCTGCAGTCGACGGTGATTGTCGAGCTGCCCGGTCGCGCGCTGCACACGAAGGTTGAACAGCTCCGCCTTGGCCTCCCGCAGCCGCGAAACAAGCTCCTCGTCGGAGAGTTCGCGGAGCTCAGCTGCCTTAACGCCGGCTGCCATCAGCTTTCACCCACTTCGCGCGTCACGATGCGGCACTTCATCGGGAGCTTGTGGATCGCGCGGCGCATCGCCTCACGCGCGACCGTCTCGTTCGGGAACGACATCTCGAAGAGAATGCGTCCCGGCTTGACGTTCGCCACCCACCACTCGGGAGAACCCTTACCGGAACCCATCCGGGTTTCGGCCGGCTTCTTCGTCAGTGCCTGGTCCGGGAAAATCGAGATCCAGACCTTGCCACCACGCTTGATGTGGCGGGTCATCGCGATACGCGCCGACTCGATCTGCCGGTTCGTCACGTACGCGGGCTCCAGCGCCTGGATACCGAACTCACCGAAGACCACCCGGTTGCCGCCCTTGGACGCGCCACTGCGGCCCGGATGGTGCGGCTTGCGGAAGCCCTTCGGGGGCTTACGCGGCATCAGCATGTGTCAGCCCTCCTGCTGCGTTTCGGCCTGAGCCGGAGCCGCGGCGACCGCGGCGTCGTTGAGGTTCTCGCCGGCCGGAGTGTCACCACTCCGGGACTGCGCGGCCGCGCGGCCGGCCTCAGTTCCACCCGCGGTCGTACCGGACGAACCGGAACGGCCACGACGCGGACGCTCGGGACGGTCGGCGCGGTCCCGGCGCGGACGCGCGGGAGCCTCGGCGGCGACCTCGCGACCCGGAACGGCGTCGCCCTTGTAGATCCAGACCTTCACGCCGATACGGCCGAACGTGGTACGGGCCTCGAAGAAGCCGTACTCGATGTTGGCCCGCAGCGTGTGCAGCGGAACACGACCCTCACGGTAGAACTCCGTGCGGCTCATCTCCGCGCCGCCGAGACGGCCGGAGACCTGAACCCGGATGCCCTTGCAGACCGGGTTCTTCATGGCCGACTGCATGGCCTTGCGCATCGCCCGGCGGAAGCTGACCCGGCTGGACAGCTGCTCGGCGACGCCCTGCGCCACGAGCTGAGCGTCCGACTCGGGGCTTTTCACCTCGAGGATGTTCAGCTGGACCTGCTTGCCGGTGAGCTTCTCGAGCTCGCCGCGGATCCGGTCGGCCTCCGCACCCTTACGGCCGATGACGATGCCCGGCCGGGCGGTGTGGATGTCGACCCGGACCCGGTCACGGGTCCGCTCGATGTCCACCTTGGAGATGCCGGCGCGCTCGAGGCCCTTGGACATCATGCGGCGGATCTTGACGTCCTCGCCGATGTAGTCCTTGTAGAGCTTGTCCGCGAACCAGCGGCTCTTCCAGTCGGTGGAGATGCCGAGGCGGAACCCGGTGGGGTGAACTTTCTGACCCATTACTCGGCGCCTTCCTTCTCGGCCTCAGTGCGCTGCGACTCGGCAGCCTTCGGCTCAGCGGCCTTGGTGGCCTTCTTCGCCGTGGCCTTCTTCGCCGGGCGGACCGTCTGGACCGCCTCGACCGCGATAGTGATGTGACAAGTGCGCTTGCGGATCCGGTACGCCCGGCCCTGCGCCCGCGGACGGAACCGCTTGAGCGTCGGACCCTCGTCCACGAACGCTTCGCTGACGAGGAGAGCGTCGGGGTCGAGCCGCTCGTTGTTCTCCGCGTTCGCGATGGCGCTCGCGAGCACCTTGTAGACCTGCTCGCTGGCGGCCTGCGGCGCGAACTGCAGGACGGTGAGCGCCTCCTTCGCGGGCAGACCGCGGACGAGGTTGACCACCCGGCGCGCCTTGTTCGGCGAGATGCGCACGTGCCGCGCAACCGCCCGCGCGCCCGGAAGCACCGGAGCGTCGCCCTTAACTGGCATCGCTGTAGCTCCTAATTCCTCTGATCCGTGTATCTGCTTAGCGACGACGGCTCTTGCGGTCGTCCTTCTCGTGACCCTTGAACGTGCGGGTCAGAGCGAACTCGCCGAGCTTGTGCCCGACCATGGCCTCGGTGATGAACACCGGGACGTGCTTGCGCCCGTCGTGCACGGCGATCGTGTGCCCGAGCATGTCGGGAATGATCGTCGAGCGTCGCGACCAGGTCTTGATGACGTTCTTCGAGTTCTTCTCGTTCTGGACTTCCACCTTCTTGATCAGGTGGTCGTCGACGAACGGGCCCTTCTTGAGGCTGCGAGGCATCTTCTACTCCCGTTACCCGCGCTTGCGGGTCGCGTAGCGGCGGCGAACGATCAGCTTGTCGCTCGGCTGGCCCTTGCGACGAGTACGGCCCTCAGGCTTACCCGCCGGGTTCACCGGGTGACGACCACCCGAGGTCTTGCCCTCGCCACCACCATGCGGGTGGTCGACGGGGTTCATGGCGACACCACGGACGGTCGGGCGCTTGCCCTTCCACCGCATACGACCAGCCTTGCCCCAGTTGATGTTCGACTGGTCGGCGTTGCCGATCTCGCCGACGGTGGCGCGGCAGCGCACGTCGACGCGACGGATCTCGCCGGAGGGCATACGCAGCGTGGCGTAGACACCCTCACGGCCGAGGAGCTGGATGCCGACGCCGGCCGAACGGGCAAGCTTGGCGCCACCGCCGGGACGAAGTTCCACGTTGTGGATCGTCGTACCGACCGGGATGTTGCGCAGGGGCAGGTTGTTGCCCGGCTTGATGTCAGCGCCCACGCCGGACTCGACGCGGTCGCCCTGCTTCAGGTCCTTCGGCGCCACGATGTAGCGCTTGGTGCCGTCGGCGTAGTGCAGCAGCGCGATACGCGCGGTGCGGTTGGGGTCGTACTCGATGTGAGCGACCTTGGCCGGCACGCCGTCCCTGTCGTTGCGCTTGAAGTCGATCAGCCGGTACTGGCGCTTGTGGCCACCGCCCTGGTGCCGCGTGGTGATGCGGCCGTGGACGTTGCGACCACCCTTTTTGGGCAGCGGTACCAGCAGAGACTTCTCCGGCGTCGACCGGGTGATCTCGGCGAAGTCGGCGACGCTCGAGCCGCGACGGCCCGGCGTGGTCGGCTTGTACTTACGGATTGCCATGATTCACAAACCCCTTAGCTGACCGGGCCGCCGAAGGCCTCGATACGGTCACCGTCAGCCAGCTTCACCATCGCGCGCTTGGTCGCCTTGCGCTGACCCCAACCGGTCTTGGTGCGCTTGCGCTTGCCCTCGCGGTTGGCCGTGTTCACGGTCAGCACGCGGACGTTGAAGATCTGCTGGATCGCGATCTTGATCTGGGTCTTGTTCGCGGCCGGGTTCACCTCGAACGTGTACCAGTTCTGGTCGAGAACGCTGTAGCTCTTCTCGGAGACCACCGGGGCGACGATGATGTCGCGCGGGTCGGCGATCGTGCTCACTTGTCGCCCTCCTCGGACTTCTCGGAGCCGCCCAGGAACTCGTCGAGCGCGACCTTGGTGAAGACCACCTCGTCGGCGACCAGCACGTCGTAGGTGTTCAGCTGGCCGGCCTCGATGAGGTGCACGGTCGGCTCGTTGCGCAGCGACACCCAGTTCAGCTCGTCCTGGCTGTCCAGCACGACGAGAACCTTGGTGGTCTGAGCGACCTTGCGCAGCGTGGTGACGGCGGCCTTGGTCGACGGCTTCTCGCCGGTGACGAAGCCCTCGACCACGAACACGCGGCCGTCACGGGCCCGGTCCGACAGGGCGCCACGCAGAGCGGCGGCCTTCATCTTCTTCGGGGTCCGCTGGCTGTAGTCACGCGGCACGGGACCGTGCACGACGCCACCACCGGTGAACTGAGGCGCGCGGATCGAGCCCTGACGGGCGCGACCGGTGCCCTTCTGCTTGTACGGCTTCTTGCCGCCGCCGGCGACCTCGCCACGGTTCTTGGCCTTGTGCGTGCCCTGACGGGCCGCGGCCAGCTGCGCCACGACGACCTGGTGCATCAGCGGGATGTTCGCCTGGACGTCGAAGACGTTGCCGGGCAGGTCGACAGAGCCGGACTTGGCGCCCTCGGCGTTGATCACGTCAACCGAGCTCACTTGGCACCGCCCTTCTTCTTCGCCGCGGTACGGACCAGGATCAGCGCGCCCTTGGGACCGGGCACCGCGCCCCTGACCAGGATCAGGTTGCGCTCGGTGTCGACGGCCTGGATGACCAGGTTCTGCACGGTGAACCGCTTGCCACCCATGCGACCGGCCATCTTCATGCCCTTGAACACGCGACCAGGGGTCGCGCAGGCGCCGATCGAACCGGGCGAGCGGTGCTTACGCTCGACACCGTGGCTGGCACGCAGACCGTGGAAGCCGTGCCGCTTCATGACGCCGGCGTAGCCCTTGCCCTTGGTCTTACCGGTGACGTCGATCGGCGTACCCGCCGCGAACGCCTCAACGGTGACTTCCTGGCCGAGCTCGTACTCACCGGCGTCGGTGGTGCGCAGCTCCACGAGGTGACGCCGCGGCGAGACACCGGCCTTCGAGTAGTGGCCGCTTTCCGGCTTGTTGACCTTTCGCGGGTCAATCGCGCCGTAAGCCAGCTGGACAGCCGCGTAGCCGTCCTTCTCATCGGTACGGACCTGGGTCACGACGCAAGGGCCGGCCTGCACCACGGTTACCGGGACGACTTTGTTGTTGTCCCAGACCTGGGTCATGCCGAGCTTGGCGCCCAGGATCCCCTTTACTTGCCTGTCCATTGTCCGGTCCCTACAGCTTGATCTCGATGTCGACGCCAGCCGGCAGGTCGAGGCGCATGAGCGAGTCGACCGTCTTCGGAGTCGGGTCGATGATGTCGATCAGACGCTTGTGCGTGCGCATCTCGAAGTGCTCGCGCGAGTCCTTGTACTTGTGCGGCGAACGGATCACGCAGAAACGGTTGATCTCCGTGGGCAGCGGCACCGGGCCTGCGACCTGCGCCCCGGTACGCGTCACCGTCTCGACGATTTTCCGCGCCGAGGAGTCGACGACCTCGTGGTCATAGGCCTTGAGCCGGATGCGGATCTTCTGTCCCGCCATGGTGGCTTCTGTTTCCTTCTCTCGATGCCGCTACGTGCGGAAGCGGGTGGCCTCCGCATGCCCGCAGGACCGTTGATCCTGCGTTGTCCGACCCCCGCGGTCGGGCGTGTCGCGCGTTGTCTCAGAGTGCTGGGCACTCTGATTTCGCCCCCGGCCTCTGATAACTCAGTTGCCTGAAGCGAATCGATCGCGGGGATCAAAGGGTGTCGGGCGGCAGACGAACCACACCCGGACACCCGGCGAGGGTGGGCAACTGCCTGAGCTGCACAACTCCTGGAGCAATAAAGCTCTCGGAGCAGCACAACCCTTGGGCAGCCACCCACCCCGCGCGGACGCAACCTGACTAGTATGCCGGATGCGATCCGGCAACACCAATCGGGGTCACCAATGAGGGCCGGCTCACGTCAGTGAGCCACCTCAACTAGACGGTGATCTTCGTGACCGTTCCGGCGCCGACGGTGCGGCCACCCTCCCGGATCGCGAACTTCAGGCCCTGCTCCATGGCGATCGGCTGGATCAGCTTCACGGACATGGAGGTGGAGTCGCCCGGCATGACCATCTCGGTGCCCTCGGGCAGCGTGACGACGCCGGTGACGTCCGTGGTGCGGAAGTAGAACTGGGGCCGGTAGTTCTGGAAGAACGGGGTGTGCCGGCCACCCTCCTCCTTTGAGAGGATGTAGACCTGGCCCTCGAACTCCGTGTGAGGAGTCGAGGTGCCCGGCTTCACGACGACCATGCCGCGCTCGACGTCCTCGCGCTTGATGCCACGAAGCAGCAGACCGACGTTCTCACCCGCGCGGGCCTCGTCGAGCAGCTTGCGGAACATCTCGATGCCGGTGCAAACGGTCTTGGTCGACTTCTCGCGGATACCCACGATCTCGACCTCCTCGTTCGGCTTGAGGATGCCGCGCTCGGCGCGACCGGTCACCACGGTGCCACGACCGGTGATCGTGAAGACGTCCTCGATCGGCATGAGGAACGGCTTCTCGGTCTCGCGCTCGGGCTGCGGGATCGCGGTGTCGACGGCGTTCATCAGCTCGAGGAGCTTGCCGGTCCACTCCGGGTCACCCTCGAGGGCCTTGAGCGCCGACACGCGAACGACCGGCAGGTCGTCGCCCGGGAACTCGTAGGTGCTGAGCAGCTCGCGGACCTCGAGCTCGACGAGCTCCAGGAGCTCCTCGTCCTCGACCATGTCGCTCTTGTTCAGGGCGACGACGATGTAGGGGACGCCGACCTGGCGGGCCAGGAGGACGTGCTCCTTGGTCTGCGGCATCGGGCCGTCGGTGGCGGCCACGACCAGGATCGCGCCGTCCATCTGAGCCGCACCGGTGATCATGTTCTTGATGTAGTCGGCGTGGCCGGGGCAGTCCACGTGCGCGTAGTGACGCGCCGCGGTCTGGTACTCGACGTGTGCGATCGAGATCGTGATGCCGCGGGCCTTCTCCTCCGGCGCCTTGTCGATCTCGTCGAACGGGGTGTACGGGTTCAGCTCGGGGAACTCGTCGTGCAGGACCTTCGTGATGGCCGCAGTCAGCGTCGTCTTACCGTGGTCGATGTGACCAATGGTGCCGATGTTGACGTGCGGCTTAGTCCGCTCGAACTTAGCCTTCGCCACGTGTCCTCCTGTGGACTGTGTTTCTTCTTTTCGCCCGGCACGCCCGACAAGGCGCCTCAGGACTCTGTCGACTGCTAGTGCACGTGCGGCCCTCGACGGGCCGCACGTGCCTCAACGCTTCCGGCGGGTGATTAAGCGCCCGTAGCCTTAGCGATGATCTCCTTAGCCACGTTCCCGGGAACCTCGGCGTAGGAGTCGAACAGCATGCTGTAGCTCGCCCGGCCCGCAGTCTTCGACCGCAGGTCGCCGACGTAGCCGAACATCTCCGAGAGCGGGACCAGAGCCTTGACGACGCGGGCGCCGGAACGCTCCTCCATCGACTGGATCAGGCCGCGGCGGGAGTTGAGGTCGCCGATGACGTCACCCATGTTGTCCTCAGGGGTGGTGACCTCAACGGCCATCATCGGCTCGAGCAGCGCGGGGTCGGCCTTGCGGGCCGCCTCCTTCATCGCCATCGAGCCGGCGATCTTGAATGCCATCTCGGAGGAGTCGACCTCGTGGTACTGGCCGTCCACCAGGGTGAACTTGACACCGACGAGCGGGTAGCCGGCGAGCACGCCGTACTGCAGGGAGTCCTGCGCGCCCGCGTCCACCGAAGGAATGAACTCCTTGGGGATGCGACCACCCGTGACGGCGTTCACGAACTCGTAGGTCGGGCCGTCGGCGTCGAGCGACAACGGCTCGACGGTGACGACGACCTTCGCGTACTGGCCCGAGCCACCGGTCTGCTTCTTGTGGACGTACGTGAGCTTCTCCACCTTGCCGCGGATCGTCTCGCGGTACGCCACCTGCGGCTTACCGATGTTCGCCTCGACGTTGAACTCGCGCCGCATGCGGTCGACGAGGATGTCGAGGTGGAGCTCGCCCATGCCGGCGATGATGGTCTGCCCGGTCTCCTCGTCGTTGAAGACGCGGAAGGTGGGGTCCTCCTCGGCCAGACGCTGGATCGCGGTGCCCAGCTTCTCCTGGTCCGACTTGGTCTTCGGCTCGATGGCGACCTGGATGACCGGCTCCGGGAAGGTCATCGACTCGAGGATGACCGGGTTCGCCGGGTCGCTGAGCGTGTCACCGGTGGTGGTCTGCTTGAGACCCTGGACGGCGATGATGTCGCCGGCCTGCGCGGTGGCGCGCTCCTCACGCTTGTTCGCGTGCATCTGGTAGATCTTGCCGATCCGCTCCTTGCGGTCCTTGGTGGAGTTGACCACCTGGGAACCGGAGTCGAGCGTGCCGGAGTAGACCCGTACGTAAGTCAGCTTGCCGAGGTGCTTGTCGGTCTGGATCTTGAAAGCCAGGCCGGAGAACGGCTCGCTGTTCGACGGCTTGCGCAGCATCACCGTCTCGCCGTCGGTGGCCGTGCCCTCGATAGCGGGGACGTCCAGCGGCGACGGCAGGTAGTCGACGACGGCGTCGAGCATGGGCTGAACGCCCTTGTTCTTGAACGCCGAGCCACACAGGACCGGGTTGGCCTTGCTGGCGATCGTGGAACGCCGGATGGCGGCCTTGATCTCGTCGATCGAGAGTTCCTCACCCTCGAGGTACTTCTCCATCACCGCGTCGTCGACGTCGGCGAGGGTCTCGATGAGCTTCTCGCGCCACTCGGCCGCGGAGTCGGCCAGGTCGGCCGGGATCTCCTCGATCGCGTAGTCGTCACCCTTCTGGGTCTCCCCACGCCAGGTGAGCGCCTTCATGTTGATCAGATCGACGACGCCGATGTGGTCGCCCTCGAGGCCGATCGGGATCTGCAGAACGAGCGGCGTGGCGTTCAGCCGGTCGATCATCATCTGCACGCAGCGGAAGAAGTCCGCTCCGGTCCGGTCGAGCTTGTTGACGAAGCACATCCGGGGGACGTGGTACTTGTCCGCCTGGCGCCAGACGTTCTCGGTCTGCGGCTCCACGCCGGCAACGCCGTCGTAGACCGCCACCGCACCGTCGAGCACACGCAGCGACCGCTCGACCTCGACCGTGAAGTCGACGTGGCCGGGCGTGTCGATGATCTGAATCGTGTAGCCCTTCCACTCGCACTTCGTGGCGGCGGAGGTGATGGTGATACCGCGTTCCTGCTCCTGCTCCATCCAGTCCATGACGGCAGCGCCCTCGTGGACCTCACCGATCTTGTACGTGATGCCGGTGTAGAACAGGATCCGCTCGGTCGTCGTGGTCTTACCAGCGTCGATGTGCGCCATGATGCCAATGTTGCGAACCTTGGCGAGCGCGTCTGCGGCGGCCACTTCCATCCCTACTTTTCTTCGTCGTCGTCTCGTGGACCGGTACGACTGCTATGGCCCGGCGAGTTGCCGGGCCTCAGCAGGGTCCTACCAGCGGTAGTGCGCGAAGGCCTTGTTGGACTCCGCCATCTTGTGGGTGTCCTCGCGCCGCTTGACGGCGGCACCGAGGCCGTTGCTGGCGTCGAGCAGCTCGTTCTGCAGGCGCTCGATCATGGTCTTCTCGCGGCGGGCCTTGGAGTACTGGACCAGCCAGCGCAGACCGAGAGTGGTCTGCCGCGGGGTACGGACCTCGACCGGCACCTGGTAGGTCGCGCCACCGACGCGGCGGCTGCGGACCTCGAGGGTCGGCTTCACATTGTCCATCGCGCGCTTGAGGATGACCACCGGGTCGGTGCCGCTCTTCTCGCGTGCACCCTCGAGGGCGCCGTACACGATGCGCTCGGCGAGCTGACGCTTGCCGGCGACCAGGATCTTGTTGACCAGCTGAGTTACCAGCGGGGAGTTGTACACCGGGTCAGCGACCACAGGGTGGCGCGGAGCGGGTCCCTTACGCGGCATGTCAGCTCTTCTCCTTCTTCGCGCCGTAACGGCTGCGGGCCTGCTTGCGGTTACGGACACCCTGGGTGTCGAGCGAACCGCGAACGATCTTGTAGCGAACGCCCGGCAGGTCCTTCACACGACCGCCACGCACGAGCACGATGGAGTGCTCCTGGAGGTTGTGACCAACGCCGGGGATGTACGCCGTGACCTCGATCTGGCTGCTCAGCTTCACACGAGCGACCTTGCGCAGCGCAGAGTTCGGCTTCTTGGGGGTAGTGGTGTACACGCGCGTGCACACGCCGCGCCGCTGGGGGCTTCCCTTCAGCGCCGGCGTCTTCGTCTTGCTCGTCTTCGCCTGGCGGCCCTTGCGGACCAGCTGCTGGATCGTGGGCACCGGGTTTCTCCGCTCCCTTCGGCCGTTTCCTGTTCACGGCCGCACCGTTTGTTTCTGCCTCTGTGTGGCGGTCCTGCCCCGGCGGGGAAGGTCCGACACCCGCGGTCGGGCGTGTCGTCCGGCTCACGGTCCCTCAGCGCGTGAAGGTTCACGCGCATCGGATCTTGTCTTTGTCAGGGCTCAGATCCTTGCCTCAAGGACGCGGTCCGGCCCTGAGCCCGTCGTGCTGCAATTACCCGTCGTACGTTCCGATTCGGGTGCACGCACGAGTTGCCCGGGCGAGCCCGGGCACGAGGGGAAAGACTACCCACCACAAGCACCCAGGTCAAAATGAGGCCATGCTAATGCTGGCTCATTGATGACCGGGCTCCCACGATGGACATCTCCGTATACCAGTGTACCGGGTGGTCCGGCGCGGCATCGCCGCGGTGCCGGATCCGCCGCCGGCCGCCGCCGGGCAGGCCGATCAGGACACTTGTGACAGGAGACCCAGCGCCAACGCCAGCACGCCTATTCCCGCGGCCACCACGCCGCACACGATCCCGGAGATCGCGACACCGCGCCCGGTGAATCGCACCTGGCCGGTGTGCCCGGAGCGCCTGATCTGGCGGAGCGCGATCATCCCGGCGCCGATCGCTCCCCCACCGGCGAGCACGGTGAGCAGGGTGAACGCACCGGTCACCCAGGCGCCCCAGTCCTCGCTGGCCTCGACGATGCCGAAGCAGGCGGCCACGACTGAGACGAGGATCGCGCCGATACCGGCGATCAGCGCGCCGATCGCCAGCCCGGACGTGATCGGCGGCACACGCAACTGGGCCAGCCCGAACTCGGTCCCACCCACCACGTCGACCCGCTCCAGCTCCCAGCCGGCCGAGGGCGGCGGCACGGGCGGCGCGAAATGCGGCTGAGGAGCGCCGTACTGCTGCTGGGGAGGCCCGAACTGAGGCTGCGGAGGGCCGTACTGCTGCTGGGGAGGCCCGTACTGAGGCTGAGCAGGGCCGTACTGCTGTTGGGGAGGGCCGTACTGGGGCTGGGGAGGCGGGCCGTACTGGGGCGACACCGGACCGGGATGGCCGCCGGGCTGTTGAGGGGGCGGCGGATAGGCGGACCCGGGGTGCTGCGTCATAGGGAGAAGCATGTCACCCGTACGAGCCGGTGCGCAGCCCGGCCGGAGCGTGACAGCGCGGTCCGGATCAGTTGGTGCCGGGTGCGAAGTCCTGGCCGCCGGGAACGGTGGCCAGGTGCAGCAGCCCGGCGATCACGGCCACCACCAGCGACGTCAGGGCGAGCATCAGCCCGGCCCAGGCCAGCCGGCGGCCCCGCTGGATCCACGCTGAGCCGGTCAGATAGCCGCCCGCGGCGAACGCCTGCCGGTGGGTCTGCCGGGCCAGCAGCAACGCGATCGTGGCGGGAATCACCCCGCCCACGAACGGACCCAGCAACAGCCCGGTCAGCCCCAGCGCGAAGACCGCGCGGGCTTTCGTTGCGGGGACCGGCTCCGGATCCATGGGGTGGCGGGTGGGCACCACGGGCAGCGTCACCAGACCATCTTAGAAAGGCACATGGGGTGGCCGCGCAGTGCGCGACCACCCCATGTGGAGAAACCCTTAGCGGTACGACCCGAAGTCGAAGTCGTCCAGCGGCACAGCCTGCCCGCTGGCCGGCCCGAAGCCGTAGTCGGTTTCCGGGTACCCGGTCATCGAGTACACCTTGGCCTTGGCCTCCTCGGTCGGCTCGACCCGGATGTTCCGGTACTTGCTGATACCGGTACCGGCCGGGATGAGCTTGCCGATGATGACGTTCTCCTTGAGGCCCACCAGCGAGTCGCTGCGCGAGTTGATCGCAGCGTCGGTGAGCACCCGGGTGGTCTCCTGGAAGGAGGCCGCCGAGAGCCAGGAGTCGGTCGCCAGCGAGGCCTTGGTGATACCCATCAGCACCGGACGACCGGCGGCGGGCTCGCCACCCTCGCCCACGAGCCGGCGGTTCTCCGACTCGAAGAGCGCCCGGTCGACCAGCACGCCCGGCAGGAACTCGGTCGCGCCGGAGTCGATGACCGTCACCCGCTTGAGCATCTGGCGGATGATGATCTCGATGTGCTTGTCGTGGATGAGCACACCCTGCGAGCGGTAGACCTCCTGGACCTCACTGGTCAGGTGGACCTGGACCGCGCGCGGACCCATGATGCGCAGGAGCTCGTGCGGGTCGATGGTGCCCTCGGTGAGCTTCTCCCCGACGCCGACGTGGCCGCCGTCCGGGATCCGCAGCTTGACGCGCTTCGAGATCTTGTCGTACACGATCTCTTCGCTGCCGTCGTCCGGCACCACGATGATCTTGCGCGAGCGCTCGCCGTCCTCGATGCGGACGCGACCCGGGGTGTCGGCGATGGGCGCCTTGCCCTTGGGCACGCGGGCCTCGAAGATCTCCTGCACACGCGGCAGACCCTGGGTGATGTCCTCACCCGCGACACCACCGGTGTGGAAGGTACGCATGGTGAGCTGCGTTCCGGGCTCACCGATGGACTGGGCGGCGATGATGCCGACCGCCTCACCGATGTCGACCGACTTGCCGGTCGGCAGCGAGCGGCCGTAGCAGGCCGCGCACACACCGAGCTTCGACTCGCAGGTCAGGACGCTGCGCACCCGGACGTTCTCGACACCCGCGGCGACAAGCTTGTCGACCAGGATCGAGTTGAGGTCCGAGCCGCGGGCGACCACCAGGTTGCCGTTGGCGTCCGTGATGTCGTCGGCCAGCGTCCGGGCGTGCACGCCGGTCTCGGCGTGCGTGTGCACGACCAGGCTGCCGTCGATCCGCTCGGGGTCGGTGACCGCCATCGGGATCGCGCGGTCGGTGCCGCAGTCCTCCTCGCGGATGATGACGTCCTGCGAGACGTCCACCAGACGCCGGGTCAGGTAACCCGAGTCGGCGGTACGCAGGGCGGTGTCCGCCAGGCCCTTACGGGCACCGTGCGTGGAGATGAAGTACTCCAGGACGGTCAGACCTTCACGGTACGACGACGTGATCGGCCGCGGGATGATCTCACCCTTGGGGTTGGCCACCAGACCACGGATCGCGGCGATCTGCCGGAGCTGGAGCAGGTTACCGCGGGCGCCGGAGTTGATCATCACCCAGAGCGGGTTCTCCTGCGGCAGCGCGGACTCCATCTCCTTGGAGATCTCGTTGGTCGCCTTGGTCCAGATCTCGATGAGCTCGCCGCGGCGCTCCTCACCGGTCATCAGGCCACGCTGGTACTGCTTGTCGATCCGGTCGGCCTCGGCCTGGTACTTGGCGAGGATCTCCGGCTTGCGCGGCGGCGCGATGACGTCGCCCATGCCGATCGTCACACCGGACCAGGTGGCCCAGTGGAAGCCGGCCTCCTTGAGCGCGTCCAGGGTCGCGGCCAGCGCGACCTTCGGGAAGCGCTCGGCGAGGTCGTTGACGATCGCCGACAGCTGACCCTTGCGGATCTCGTAGTTGACGTAGCGGTAGCCCGGGGGCAGCGTCTCGTTGAAGATGACGCGGCCCAGCGTGGTCTCGACCAGGACCGAGCCGCCCTCGACCCACTCCTCCGGCGCGACCCAGGCCTCGCCCTTGGCGCCGTTGTCGACACCGACGATTTCCTTCAGCCGGATCCTCACCGGAGCCTGCAGGTGCAGCTCGCCGTTGTCGAACGCCATCCGAGCCTCGGCGTCCGAGCTGAACACCCGGCCCTCGCCCTTGGCACCGGACGTCATGTGGGTCAGGTAGTACAGACCGATGACCATGTCCTGGGTGGGCATGGTGACCGGCTTGCCGTCGGCCGGCTTGAGGATGTTGTTCGAGGACAGCATCAGGATCCGGGCCTCGGCCTGCGCCTCGGCCGACAGCGGCACGTGGACCGCCATCTGGTCACCGTCGAAGTCGGCGTTGAACGCCGTGCAGACGAGCGGGTGGATCTGGATGGCCTTGCCCTCGACCAGCTGCGGTTCGAAGGCCTGGATGCCCAGACGGTGCAGGGTCGGCGCGCGGTTCAGCAGCACCGGGTGCTCGCTGATGACCTCTTCGAGGACGTCCCACACGACCGGTCGCTGCCGCTCGACCATCCGCTTGGCGGACTTGATGTTCTGCGCGTGGTTCAGGTCGACCAGGCGCTTCATCACGAACGGCTTGAACAGCTCGAGCGCCATCTGCTTCGGCAGGCCGCACTGGTGCAGCTTGAGCCGGGGGCCGACGACGATGACGGAACGACCGGAGTAGTCGACCCGCTTGCCGAGCAGGTTCTGACGGAACCGGCCCTGCTTGCCCTTGAGCATGTCGGAGAGCGACTTCAGCGGGCGGTTACCCGGACCGGTGACCGGCCGGCCACGGCGGCCGTTGTCGAACAGCGCGTCGACGGCCTCCTGCAGCATCCGCTTCTCGTTGTTGACGATGATCTCGGGCGCGCCGAGGTCGATCAGTCGCTTGAGGCGGTTGTTGCGGTTGATGACCCGGCGGTACAGGTCGTTCAGGTCGGACGTGGCGAAACGGCCACCGTCGAGCTGCACCATCGGGCGCAGGTCCGGCGGGATGACCGGGACGCAGTCCAGGACCATGCCGAGCGGCGAGTTGCGGGTGTTCAGGAACGCCGCGACGACCTTCAGCCGCTTGAGCGCCCGGATCTTCCGCTGGCCCTTACCGGTGCGAATGATCTCGCGCAGGTGCTCGGCCTCGGCGTCCAGGTCCATGTTCTGGAGCAGCGCCTTGATGGCCTCGGCACCCATGCCACCGGTGAAGTACTCACCGAAGCGGTCGCGCAGCTCGCGGTAGAGCAGCTCGTCGGTGACCAGCTGCTTGCTGTCGAGCTTGCGGAAGGTGTCGAGCACCTCGTCGAGACGGTCGATCTCGCGCTGGGCCTTGTCCCGGATCTGGCGCATCTCGCGCTCGCCGGCTTCCTTGACCTTGCGGCGCACGTCCGCCTTGGCGCCCTCCGCCTCGAGCTCGGCAAGGTCCTGCTCGAGCTTGGCGGCGCGCTTCTCGATCTCGGAGTCCCGGCTGTTCTCGGACTGGCGCTTCTCCGCGAAGATCTCGTTCTCGATGGTGGACATGTCGCGGTGACGCGACTCGGCGTCAACGCTCGTGATCACGTACGAGGCGAAGTAGATGATCTTCTCGAGGTCCTTGGGGGCAAGGTCGAGCAGATAACCGAGCCGGCTCGGCACACCCTTGAAGTACCAGATGTGCGTGACCGACGCGGCGAGCTCGATGTGGCCCATCCGCTCGCGACGGACCTTGGACCGGGTCACCTCGACGCCGCAGCGCTCACAGATGATGCCCTTGAACCGGACCCGCTTGTACTTGCCGCAGTAGCACTCCCAGTCCCGCTGCGGACCGAAGATCTTCTCGCAGAAGAGTCCGTCCTTCTCGGGCTTGAGCGTGCGGTAGTTGATCGTCTCGGGCTTCTTGACCTCGCCGTGCGACCACTGCCGGATGTCGTCAGCGGTAGCAAGGCCGATACGCAACTCGTCGAAGAAGTTGACGTCGAGCACTTGGTCTGTCCCTCGTGTTTCGTTGCTCGGGTGAATTCAAGGCCGGCGGTGGCGTCCCCGGTGCTGTAGCAGCACCGGGGACGCGCTCCGTCAGATCTCTTCGACGCTGCTGACGCCCTCGTTCGGGCGACGCGACAGGTCGATGCCGAGTTCTTCCGCGGCCCGGAAAACCTCGTCGTCCGTCTCACGCATCTCAAGAGCAACGCCGTCGCTGGAAAGCACCTCGACGTTCAGGCACAGCGACTGCAGCTCCTTGAGGAGCACCTTGAAGGACTCCGGGATTCCCGGCTCCGGGATGTTCTCGCCCTTGACGATGGCCTCGTAGACCTTCACTCGGCCCAGGACGTCGTCGGACTTGATGGTCAGCAGCTCCTGCAGGGCATATGCCGCCCCGTAGGCCTGCATGGCCCAGCACTCCATCTCGCCGAACCGCTGGCCACCGAACTGCGCCTTACCACCCAGCGGCTGCTGCGTGATCATCGAGTACGGGCCGGTCGACCGAGCGTGGATCTTGTCGTCGACCAGGTGGTTCAACTTCAGGATGTAGACGTAGCCGACCGAGATCGGGTCCGGCAGAGGCTCACCGGAGCGACCGTCGAAGAGCTGCGCCTTGCCGTCGCCGTTGACCAGCCGCTTACCGTCGCGGTTGACCAGCGTCGACTCGAGCAGGCCCTTGATCTCCGCTTCCTGAGCACCGTCGAAGACCGGAGTCGCGACGTTGCTGTCGGCGGAGGACTCGTGCGCCTCGATCGCGCGGAGCTGACGCTTCCAGTCCTGGTCGTCGCCCTCGACCGACCAGCCGGTCTTGGCGATCCACCCGAGGTGGGTCTCCAGGACCTGACCGATGTTCATACGCGAGGGCACACCGAGCGGGTTGAGCACGATGTCGACCGGGGTGCCGTCCTCCAGGAACGGCATGTCCTCGACCGGCAGGATCTTGGAGATGACGCCCTTGTTGCCGTGACGACCGGCGAGCTTGTCACCGTCCTGGATCTTCCGCTTCTGCGCCACGTAGACCCGGACCAGCTCGTTGACACCCGGGGGCAGCTCGTCGCCGTCCTCGCGGGAGAACGTGCGGACACCGATGACGGTGCCGGTCTCGCCGTGCGGAACCTTCAGCGAGGTGTCCCGGACCTCCCGGGCCTTCTCACCGAAGATCGCGCGCAGCAGCCGCTCCTCGGGGGTCAGCTCGGTCTCGCCCTTCGGCGTGACCTTGCCGACCAGGATGTCGCCGGGGACGACCTCCGCACCGATCCGGATGATGCCGCGCTCGTCCAGGTCGGCGAGCATTTCCTCGCTGACGTTGGGGATGTCGCGGGTGATCTCTTCCGGGCCCAGCTTGGTGTCGCGGGCGTCGACCTCGTGCTCCTCGATGTGGATCGAGGTGAGGACGTCCTGCTGCACGAGGCGCTGCGACAAGATGATCGCGTCCTCGTAGTTGTGGCCTTCCCAGCACATGAAGGCCACGAGCAGGTTGCGCCCGAGGGCCATCTCGCCCTCGTCGGTGCAGGGACCGTCGGCGATGACCTGGCCGGCCTCGATCCGGTCACCCTCGAAGACGACGGGCTTCTGGTTGACGCAGGAGCCGGCGTTGCTGCGGCGGAACTTGTGCAGCAGGTAGGTCCGGCGGTGGCCGTCGTCCTGGTGCACCGTCACGTAGTCGGCGCACAGGTCCTCGACCACACCGGCGACCTCGGCGACGACAACGTCACCGGCGTCGACAGCGGCGCGGTACTCCATACCCGTGCCGACGAGCGGAGCCTCGGCCTTGACCAGCGGCACGGCCTGACGCTGCATGTTCGCGCCCATGAGGGCACGGTTCGCGTCGTCGTGCTCGAGGAACGGGATCATCGCGGTGGCGACCGAGGTCATCTGCCGCGGCGACACGTCCATGTAGTCGACCTCCGTGCCAGGCACGTAGTCGACCTCACCGCCCTTACGGCGAACCAGGACGCGGTCCTCGGCGAAGGTGTTGTCGCTCGACAGAACGGCATTCGCCTGCGCCTTGATGAACCGGTCTTCTTCGTCGGCCGTGAGGTAGTGCACCTCGTCGGTGACGATGCCGTTCTCGACCTTGCGGTACGGCGTCTCGATGAAGCCGAACGGGTTGACCCGCGCGAACGTCGAGAGCGCACCGATCAGACCGATGTTCGGGCCTTCCGGCGTCTCGATCGGGCACATCCGGCCGTAGTGGGACGGGTGCACGTCACGGACCTCGAAGCCGGCCCGCTCACGGCTCAGACCACCCGGGCCGAGCGCGCTCAGCCGGCGCCGGTGGGTCAGGCCCGCCAGCGGGTTGGTCTGGTCCATGAACTGCGACAGCTGCGACGTACCGAAGAACTCCTTGATCGCGGCCACGACGGGCCGAATGTTGATCAGGGTCTGCGGCGTGATCGCCTCGACGTCCTGGGTCGTCATCCGCTCGCGGACGACGCGCTCCATCCGGGACAGGCCGACACGGACCTGGTTCTGGATGAGCTCGCCGACCGTCCGCAGACGGCGGTTGCCGAAGTGGTCGATGTCGTCGGCCTCGTAGCCTTCCTCACCGGCGTGCAGCCGGCAGAGGTAGTCCACGGTCTTGACGATGTCTTCCTCGGACAGCGTGCCCCGGACGATCGGGACGTCGATCTCGAGCTTCTTGTTGAACTTGTACCGGCCGACCTTGGCGACGTCATACCTCTTCGGGTTGAAGAAGAGGTTGTCGAGCAGGGTCTGCGCGTTCTCCCGGGTGGGGGGCTCGCCAGGGCGCAGCTTGCGGTAGATGTCTAGCAGGGCCTCGTCCTGCCCCGCGATGTGGTCCTTTTCCAGCGTGGTCATGAGCAGCTCGGACCAGCCGAACCGCTCGCGGATCTGGTCCGCCGACCAGCCGATCGCCTTGAGCAGGACGGTGACGGCCTGCCGGCGCTTACGGTCGATACGCACACCGACGGTGTCGCGCTTGTCGATGTCGAACTCCAGCCAGGCACCCCGGCTCGGGATGACCTTGACGCTGGTGAGGTCACGGTCGGAGGTCTTGTCCGGCTCCTTGGTGAAGTACACGCCCGGTGAGCGGACGAGCTGGCTCACCACGACCCGCTCGGTGCCGTTGATGACGAACGTCCCCTTGGGGGTCATCATCGGGAAGTCACCCATGAACACGGTCTGGCTCTTGATCTCGCCAGTGGTGTTGTTGGTGAACTCCGCGGTCACGAACAGCGGGGCACAGTAGGTCAGGTCCTTCTCCTTGCACTCCTCGATGGAGGCCTTGACCTCGTCGAATCGGGGAGCCGAGAAGGACAGCGACATGGTGCCGGAGAAGTCCTCAATGGGACTGATCTCTTCGAGGATCTCTGCGAGGCCCGAGTGGGCGTGCGGGTCGTCCGTCGTCCGGGCCTGCCAAGCCTCGTTGCCGACCAGCCAGTCGAACGAATCCGTCTGGAGGGCGAGGAGGTTGGGGACCTCTAGCTGCTCGGTGATCCGGCCGAAAGAGACCCGGCGGGGTGCGTAAGCGCTCGACGTACGGCTGGTCTTCGCAGGGCGGGAAGCTGCCAAGATGCGTCCTTCCGAGGACCGGTGCTGCTATGCGGCTGAGTTGCTGATGCAACTGGTCTGCGTGCACTCCAATGAGCCCCCGAGAATTATCCTCATGGATATCCCGACAGGCATCATGACAGAAGGCAGCGCAAACTAGCAGTGTAGCCGCTCGGCTAACCGCTGTCCAGCCCACACCTTCGGGTGGCTCGCGGAACGCATCCCCGCCGCTGCTGACCTGCGCATTCATGGTCAGCGCCGGTGGCGGGGCCGCTCGGAAACGCGGCAACTCTCCCTCGGGTGCCGGTCCGCGGGAACCGGTGACCGTTCAGTTACCTGAAAGACTCAGTTACCTGAAAAGCCCGATACCCACAGCGCGGCTGTCGCAAGCGCGGAAACTTGCTGATGTCAGCGTGCCTGTCCCCGGACACACAGTCAAGGGCTGTGCCGCGGGTCGGACTTCCGCGGTCATCCGCCCGACTCACCACAGGGACCTTAACGCATGAATAACGGGCTTTGGCGTGCTTTGCCGGCCCAGCAATCACGCCGACATGACCTGCGGGAACACCGATGGCGGGGACCCGGTACGGGTCCCCGCCATCGACGGGAAGTGCTGAAAAGCGTCAGGTCACTTGAGGGTGACCTTGGCGCCCTCGCCCTCGAGCTTGGCCTTGGCGGCCTCGGCCTTCTCCTTGTTGACGCCCTCGAGGATCGCCTTCGGGGCGCTCTCGACGGTGTCCTTGGCCTCCTTGAGGCCCAGGCCGGTCAGCTCACGCACGACCTTGATGACCTGGATCTTCTTGCCGCCGTCGTTCTCGAGGACGACGTCGAAGGAGTCCTTCTCAGCCTCGGCCTCGGCCGGGGCAGCAGCGCCACCGGCGGCCGCGATGGCGACCGGGGCAGCGGCGGTGACCTCGAAGGTCTCCTCGAACTGCTTCACGAACTCGGAGAGCTCGATGAGGGTCATTTCCTTGAACGCGTCGAGCAGCTCGTCGGTGCTGAGCTTCGCCATGTCTGGCAACCTTTCGTAGCTTCTGAACTAGAACGTGCGTGGTTCCGAGGCCGCTCAGGCGGCCTCTGCGGAACCTTCCTTTTCGCGCTTCTCCTGCAGGGCTGCCCCGAGGCGAGCCACCTGCGTGAGCGGGGCCTGGAACAGACCGGCCGCCTTGGTCAGGTTGCCCTTCATGGCGCCGGCCAGCTTGGCCAGCAGCACCTCACGGGACTCGAGGTCAGCAAGCTTGTTGACCTCGTCCGCCGTGAGAGCCTTGCCCTCGAAGACACCGCCCTTGATGACGAGAACGGGGTGGGCCTTGGCGAAGGCACGAAGGCCCTTGGCCGCCTCGACCACATCGCCCTTCACGAAGGCGAGCGCGGTAGGACCGGTGAACAGCGCGTCGAGACCCTCGATGCCCGCGTCGGTTGCCGCACGCTTCGCGAGAGTGTTCTTCGCGACCGCGTACTTGGCCTCGCTGCCCAGCGAGCGACGGAGCTCAGTGAGCTCCTTCACGGTGAGGCCGCGGTATTCGGTCAACACGGTGGCCGCCGAGCCACGGAAGTAATCCGTGAGCTCCGCAACGGCCGTAGCCTTGTCGGCCCGGACCGGCTTGTCCGCCATGTCCCTCCTCTCTCAGTGCTCAGCCACTGGTCGAGAGGTCCGGACAAGCAAAACGCCCCGGCGCAGGGGCACGGGGCGACTTTCGGCACGCGCGAGGGCGCCGAGATCACAAACCGTTCTCCCTGCGCAGGTCGCCCGCTTGTGCGAGACCTTCGGCCGCGGCGTCCGTCGTGGTGACGGTCACTGCGGCGACCAGCGGTCTATGGGTGGAACTTCAAGACGAAAGGGTACGGGGTACCTGCCGCCGAATCCAAATCGGCCGCTGTGAGACACGCCTCAGGCCCGGTCCCGCCGGAGCCGGCCGTAGAGAGCGAACACCACCGTGCACCACAGCAGGGTCCAGCCGCTCAGCCGGAGCAGGGTCTCGAGGTCCGGTGCGGTACGCCCGCTCAGTGCCCGGGCGGTCGCCATCACCGGCGGTACCAGCCACGGCGCGATCGAGCCGCTCAGCCCCAGCACGATCGCCAGCACCGAGCCGGACACCAGGACCGCTACGCCGGTGAGCACCCGCCGGGTCACGGCACGGGCGGCCACCGCACCCAGCGCCAGGGCGCCCAGCAGCGACAGCAGATGCGCCAGAAGGCCGAGCAGGATGCCGGGGACCGAGGCCTGGACGGCGCCGATCGCCAGCGGCGCGATCATGGCCAGCAGGCACACTCCGGCGCCCAGCGCACCGGCGGCGAGCAAGCCGGCCGACGCCTCCCGCACCGGGCCGACCGCCAGCCGGGCCAGACCCCGCTGCACGTCGGGCTCGGTGTCCAGCACGAGCTTGGTGAGCCACGCCAGCACCGCGAACAGCGCCACAGCCGAGTATCCGAACGCGGGGGCGGCCGGGGAGACGCCGCCGCCGTGCAGGATGCCGAGGATGGCCAGGAACGCGACCAAGGGCGCCAGCGCACGGCCGCTGCGGACGAAGCCGGCGAGCCGCATCCGGACCAGCGCGGTCATCGGCCCTCCTCAACGCGGGCGCGCTTCTCGCGTACCCCCAAAACACGGTGACCGGAGGCACGCAGCCGGACCACCGCCGCCTCGGCCTCCTGCCGTCGCACCGCGACCTCCACGATCACTTCGTCCGCTCCCGGTGGATGCGGCGCAGCCGCGGCGGTGACCAGCGACGGCTCGGCGACCTCGAACTCGCCGGCGGTGACCAGCGACGGCTCGGCGACCTGGAGCTCGCCGGCGGTGACGGTCCAGTGCAGCGCGCCCGGCAGGTTGGCGATCTCGCCGCGGTGATCGCTCACCAGGACCACTCCCCCGGCCTCGGTGACCTCGGCGACGATCTCCGGGATCAGGCTGCGGGAGGCCGCGTCCAGACCCTCCCAGGGCTCGTCGAGGACCAGCAGGCCGGGCGGCACGAGCAGGGCCTGGGCGAGGCCGACCTTCTGCGCGGTGCCCTTGGAGAGATCGCCGAGCGGGGTGCCGGCGTGCCCGGCGAGGCCGAGTCGCTCGATCCAGCGGTCGGCGCTGCTCTCGGGAAGACCGCGCAGAGCCGCCATGGACCTCAGATAGCCGCTCGCGGTGAACGGCTGCGCGGCCGGGAAGCGTTCCGGAACCCAGCCGACGACGGCCGGACGGTCCCGGACCGCGCCGCGGACCGGCCGCAGGATTCCGGCGGCCACCTGCAGCAGGGTGGACTTGCCGGCACCGTTGGGGCCGAGCACCACGACGGTCTGCCCGGGTTCGGCGACGGCGTCGACGCCGCGCAGGGTCCAGGGGGCGCGGCGGGCGTACCGGAACCAGATCGCATCCAAACGCACGGCCGGAAGCCTTCCATGCGAAAGCCCCCGGGGGAATCCCCGGGGGCTTCGATCGCTGCTGTGCCGGACCGTCAGGCGTCGGCGTTCTCGGTGCGGAGGTTCTTGATGGCGTTCGGGTCGACCTGGACGCCGGGGCCCATCGTGGTGGCGATGGTGACCTTCTTGAGGTACTTGCCCTTGGCGGCGGACGGCTTGGCCCGGAGGACCTCGTCGAGCACCGAGGCGTAGTTGTCGAGCAGCTGCTCCGGCGAGAAGGACGCCTTGCCGATGATCAGGTGCAGGTTGGAGTGCTTGTCCACCCGGAAGGTGATCTTGCCGCCCTTGATCTCGTTGATCGCCTTCGTCACGTCCATGGTGACGGTGCCGGTCTTCGGGTTCGGCATGAGGCCACGCGGACCGAGGATCCGGGCGATCCGGCCGATCTTGGCCATCTGGTCCGGCGTCGCGATCGCGGCGTCGAAGTCCAGCCAGCCACCCTGGATCCGGGCGACGAGCTCGTCGGTACCGACCTCGTCGGCGCCGGCCGCGACGGCCTCCTCGGCCTTCGCGCCCTGGGCGAACACGATCACGCGGGCGGTCTTGCCGGTGCCGTGCGGCAGGTTGACGGTGCCGCGGACCATCTGGTCGGCCTTACGCGGGTCGACGCCGAGGCGCATCGCGACCTCGATGGTGGCGTCGAACTTGACCGGGTTGGTGTCCTTGGCGAGCTTGACCGCCTCGGCCGGCTCGTAGAGCTTCGAGGCGTCGATCTGCTCGGCTGCCTTGCGGTAGCCCTTGCTGCGCTGTGCCATTTCTTCTTTACTCCTGTGGTAGTTGGCGGGGCCGCCGAATACGGCCCCTCCCACGTTTGCCGCCGGGTTGCCGGCGATCAGATCTTGGTGACCTGGTTGAAGTTCAGCTCGACCGGAGTCTCCCGGCCGAAGATCGAAACCAGGACCTTGAGCTTCTGCTGGTCGGCGTTGATCTCGCTGATCGAGGCCGGCAGCGAGGCGAACGCGCCGTCGGTGACGGTGACCGAGTCGCCGACCTCGAAGTCGAGGACCTTGATCTCGGGCTTGGCCTTCTTCTCCTCGGCCTGCACGGCCGGGGCCAGCCACTTCAGCACCTCGTCGAGCGAGAGCGGCGCCGGCCGGTCGACCCGGTCGGTGGCGCCCACGAAGCCGGTCACACCGGGCGTGTTGCGCACGCACGAGTACGACTCGGGGGTGAGGTCCATCCGGACCAGGATGTAGCCGGGGAAGACCTTGGCCTGCACCTGGTTGCGCTTGCCGTTCTTGACCTCGACCTCTTCGCGGGTCGGCACCTCGACCTGGAAGATGAACTCCTCCATGTCGAGGCTCGTGATCCGGGTCTCGAGGTTGGTCTTCACCTTGTTCTCGTAACCCGCGTACGAGTGGACCACGTACCAGTCGCCGGGTGCGTACCGCAGCTTCTGGCGCAGCTCCTTGACGGGGTCGTAGTCCTCGTCAGCCTCGGGCGCCTGGGCCTCGACCGGCTCGCCGGCCGACTCCACCGACTCGTCCTCGGCCGACTCCACCGACTCGTCCTCGACCGACTCGTCGACCACCGGCGTCGCCTGCTCGCCGGCGGACTCCACCGACTCGTCGATCTCCGGCGTCGCCTGCTCGTCGGCAGACTGCGCGGTCTCGTCGTCGTACTCAGGCACGCTCGCTCACTTCCAGAAAAAGTCTCTTCGATTCAGGGTCGCGGACTAGCCGAGCGCCCAGAGGATGGCCTTGCCCAGCCCATAGTCCAGGCCGGCCACGATGGCCGTCATGACCACCACGAAGACGATCACCACGCCGGTGTAGGTCAGCAGCTCTTTCCGCGTCGGCCAGATGACCTTGCGCAGCTCGCTGATGACCTCACGGAAGAAGCCACCCACCCGGCCGAAGAGACCAGTCCGACGGCCTGACTTCGCCTTCGGGCTGTCCGAGTCCTTGGTCCGCTCGGCCACGGCGGTGCCACCGCCACGGCTGACCGGCGCGTCGTCGACGTCATCATCCGGCACGTCACCGTCGGCGGCGTCGGCGAAAACCTCGTCGTCGCCCGGGACGTCGTCACCGGGGCGGTCCTTCTCGGCCACTTCGCCCTACTTCCGTCGTCGGTGGTGTGAATGGCCCTGTCAGCGCTCGACCGGACGCGGAAGTTGTGCGAACCGCGCACCGGGCGGGCACGTCGAGGAGGATTGCGCAGGGGTGACAGGACTTGAACCTGCAGCCTGCGGTTTTGGAGACCGCTGCTCTGCCAATTGAGCTACACCCCTTTGCGGGACATTGTGTCTGTTACGACTCAGTGCCCCACGGCGCACCAGTGTACGGGTACGCCCGGCGTTCTCCCAACCCGGGCCTACCGCTTCCTGATGAGCGCCTGCGCCAAGGACAGTACCTTGTCGCCGTTGCACGTGGCAGTCAGGTTCAGCCGGATGTGTCCCTGCTCGGTGATCTCCTTGACCGTGCCGGTCACGACCACCTCGGTGCCCTCGTCGGTGTCGGGAACAGGGACGGGGCGGCTGAACCGCACGCTGAACTCGACAACCGCGTCCGCGGCGCCGGCCCACGTCGTGACGGCGCGGCCGACGAGGGCCATCGTGAACATCCCATGGGCGATGACACCCGGCAGGCCGACGCCGGTGGCGACCCGGTCGCTCCAGTGGATCGGGTTGAAGTCACCCGAGGCGCCCGCATAGCGGACCAGGTCCGCCCGGGTCACTCGGAAGGTCTGCGGCTCCAGGACGTCACTCACTCAGGCCTCCCCGCCGCGCTGCACCAACTTGGACCAGACCGTGACGACGGGCTCGCCGTCCTCCGTGCTCACCTCGGTCCGGGTGGTGATGAACTCGTGCCCGCCCCGGCTGGTGATCTCGTCCACGCTGTTCACACAGACCAGGGTGTCCCCCGCGACGACCGGTCGCGAGTAGGCGAACCTCTGGTCGCCGTGCACGACCCGGGTGTAGTCCAGGCCGAGCGCCGGATCACTGATCACCTGCCGGCTGGCCGCCATCGTGATCGCCACCGGGAAGGTGGGCGGTGCCACCACGTCGGTGTAGCCGAGGGCCCGGGCCGCTTCCGGATCGTGGTACTCCGCGTCGGTGGCGCCGATCGCCCGGGCGAACTCCCGGATCTTCTCGCGGCCGACGAGGTAGGGCTCGGTGGGTGGCCAGCTGCGGCCGACGAACGACTGATCCATGGGCATGCCCACAAACTACTCTGCGCCGCCCGGATGACTCCGGACGGCGCAGGGAAGAGCTTTTGTCGCGGACGCTCAGCGCGTCTCGCGGTGCAGGGTGTGCTTCCCGTCGCGCGGGCAGAACTTCTTCAGCTCGACCCGGTCGGGGTCGTTACGCCGGTTCTTCTTGGTGATGTAGTTCCGGTCCTTGCACTCCGTACACGCCAGGGTGATCTTCGGACGGACGTCGGTCGCCTTGGCCACGGCGGGGTGCCTTCCTGCTAACGGGGTTCTTACTGTCGACGAACCAGCGTAGACGCTTGGTCCCTCGATCTGCAAAGTGGGGCCCCGGGTGGGGTCCGCACGAAAGTAGCGGTGGCCGGACTTGAACCGGCGACACAGCGATTATGAGCCGCTTGCTCTGCCATCTGAGCTACACCGCCGCGCCAGGCTCAAGTCCAGCGCCGGCAGGGCGGGGAACGAACCCGGTAGAGCCCCCTTACGGAATCGAACCGTAGACCTTCTCCTTACCATGGAGACGCTCTGCCGACTGAGCTAAGGGGGCTTGCGCGAGCGATCTCTCGCTCGTGCAGAAGTAAGACTACACGGCTGGTTGCTGGGCGTGAAATCAGTACCCCCCAAGCCGTGATGCCGCAGTTCAGATCACCGCGCGGAGCCTTCTGACCTCTCCGGTGGGCGTCGATTCCGGCTCTGTCTGAGCGCTCAGCCAGGCTTCCAATCGCTCGTACGGCAGGGGCCGGCTGAAGAGGTAACCCTGGCCGATCTCGCAGCCCATCTCCTCCAGCAGGCCCAGGGTGAGCTCGCTCTCCACGCCCTCGGCCACCACGGTGAGTCCGAACTCACGGGAGAGGCCGACCACGGCCCGCACGATCGCCAGGTCGCCCGAGTCGGTCGCCATCCCCTGCACGAAGGTGTCGTCGATCTTCACCTCGTGCACCGGCCACTGCCGCAGGTAGGCCAGGGACGACGCACCGGTGCCGAAGTCGTCCACGCTGAGCCGCACACCGAGGTCACGCAACCGGTACAGGCTCGGCAGCACGCGCTCGATGTCGTTGAGCATGCCCGGCTCGGAGATCTCGAAGGTCAGCTGCCCCGGCCCGACCTCGTGCTCGACGAGCAGTTCCTCGACCAGGTCGGGGAAGCGGGAGTCGAGCAGCGTACGCGCGGAGAGGTTGACCGCGACGGAGAGCGGCCGGTCGGCGTCGGCCCACTCCCGGCACCGGCGCAGACCGGCGCCGAGCACCACCTCGGTGAGGCGGGCCAGCTGGCCGGTGTGCTCGGCGACCGCCACGAAGTCCTCCGGGGCGACCTCGCCGTGCGCCGGGTGCACCCAGCGGGCCAGGCACTCGACGCCCACCACATGCCGGTCGGCGAGCGTCACCTTGGGCTGGAAGTAGACCTCCAGCTGCTCGTTGTCCAGCGCCCTGCGCAGGTCGGCGGCGATGCCGAGACGGCGCACGGCACGCGATTCCAGGGCCGGGTGGAAGGGCTGGACGCCGTACGGAAGCGCCTTGGCCGCATTGGCAGCAAGCTCGGCGCGCTGCAGCAAGGTCTCGGGATCGCTGCCGTGGTCCGGATAGACGGACACACCGACTGCCGTGTCCACGTCCAGGGTCAGGGATCCGACCGCCATCGTGCCGCGCAGCCGCTCCCGCATCTGGGTGGCGATCTCGATCGTCGCCTCCATGCTCTCGGTCCGCAGGGTGACCACGAACTCGTCGCCGCCGATCCGGCCGACCAGCGCTCCGGAGCCGGCGATGCCACGCAGCCGAGCGGCCACCTCGGCGAGCAGCTTGTCGCCCGCCGCGTGCCCCATCGACTCGTTGACGTTGCGCTGCCCGTCGACGTCGAAGAGCATCACCGCGACCACCTCGCCCTCGGCACGGACCGTCGTCGACTCGGCCAGCGCGTCGATCACCCGCCGGCGGTTGGGCATGCCGGTGAGACGGTCGTGGTAGGCGTCGTGGCGCAGGCGGTCGACCAGGCGGGAGTTCTCCACGGCCACCGCGACGTGCGCCGCGATGGTCTCCAGCACCTGCACGTCGCTGTCCCGGAAGGTCCGGGCGTCGCCCACCCGGTTGATCACCTCGAGCGTGCCGACAGTGGTCTGCCCGGACCGCAGCGGAACCAGCAGAACGTCCTTCACCCGCGCGGTACGCAGGTGCTCCCGCAGGTGTTCGGTGTCCGGGAACTGGGCGCCGACCGCGACCGGCCGCTGCTGCTGCACCGTGTAGTCCCGGATCGGGCCGGGCACTGGCGAGACGTCGAGCAGGCCCTTGTTGTCGACCTTGGCGGTGAGGAGAAGCTCCGGGTACCGCTCCTGGGGCGCCAGCCAGAGCGTCGCGTTCTCCGAGCGCATCAGCGAGCGCACCCGCTCCAGCAGGACGTCCGGCAGGGCGTTGTTCGACCCCTCGTCCCGGATGGCCTGGGTCAGCTCGTAGACGTCAGCCAGCGTGCGGTGCTGCCGGAAGAACCCGGCGAACGAGCGGAGCAGCAGGACCAGTGCGATGACCGGTACGCCCAGCAGCAGCGCCGACCACTTGGTCTCCTCGAGAGCGATCAGGAAGAGCAGACCGATCGCCACGTTGATCCCGGCGATGACCTGGTTCGGCAGGCTGGCCCGGAACATGTCCCGGCCGGCCGGGGCGCCGTTGACCACGCTGATCACCGCGACGAAGCAGGCCAGCTGCATGAAGACGTTCACCGCGACACCCGTGAAGATGACGCCCCACATCGCCGGGCCGGTGCCCTCGACCTTCGGCAGAGCCTCGATCACCAGCAGGGCGACGCCGATGCTCGCCGCCACCTCGGCGACGTTGAACCACATCTTGACCGGCGGAAACGATCCCCAGAGCTGCCGTAACAGCACTCCGCCCGTGACGACGAGGATCGTCATCACGGGCGGGAGGTAGAAGAGGGCGAAGACCAGCGGCACCTCGGTGACCGAGACGTCGAGGGCGCTACGGCGGATGGCGATGCTGAACGTGGCGAGTTGAGCCACCACGTACAGCGCGAAGATGAGAAGGCCGGCTGCCCAGTCCTTGTACCACTGTTCGTCGACGACCCACAGCGCCGCGGTCAGAGCCAGGGCGCACAGCGCCAGAGGGCCCGTGACCAGCCACGCGTAATCGGGAGAACGTCGCCGCGAAGTTGTCCGGCCGACCATAACGCTCCTTTGTCAGCCGGCACAGGAGGACATTGCCGCCCCGGCAATCAGCCCCAGGTGAAGTCGAGGTTCGCGAAGGACGCCGCCGACGGCTGAACAACATCCGCATGGCTCGTCGCGTCAAGCCCACCGAACACAGCGGCAAGCACAAAAACCAAACCGGCGAGGCGGCCCAGCTTTCCTGCGGACATGTGGCGCTCCAGAGTGCAGTGTCTTACGGGATCAGATGCCCTGATGTTGCCACACCAGATGTGCGACTGGGGACGTCCAAGGGCGGGTCGAACCGGCGCTTCGCCAAACAATGGCCGAACGGTTGAACCGCAGCCGTCCCTCCTACCCCAAGAATTGAGAGCTTTCTGCCTGATTTAGCGGGAGAAGTGAGCCCAATTCGCACTCTGTGTGTCATGGGGCCTTGACGTCAGGACCACCTGACGAAAGAGTGCGCCCATGACGATCCCGGAGGAACTGGAGCGGCGGCACACCCTCGAGACCGCCACCACCCGGTACAACGAACTGAGGATGCGGGACGCCGTCACCACCGTCAGCCCCGACACCGGCGCGCCAGGGCTGAACCTCACGGAGAAACTCGAAATGCTCGCGCTCGGCGAAGTGGTGATACGCAAAGTCGGGTACGGGCGGCAGGCGATGGTGCGCTCGGCACGGCAGGCCGGCGCCTCGTGGACCCAGATCGGCGCGGCCGTCGGGAGCAGCAAACAGGCCGCGTGGGAGGCGCATCAGCGCTGGGTCGAGGACCAGGGCTGACTTTCAGTACTGGTTTCAGTCGCCGGTGGCGGCGGGACGGTCGGTGTGGCTGTACTGCGACCACGAGCCCGGATAGAGCCGTCCGGTCCCCAGGCCCGCGTGTTCCAGCGCGATCAGGTTGTGGCACGCCGTGACGCCGGAGCCGCAGTAGGAGATGACGTCCGTCGTACCGTCGGCGCCGACCTCGGCGAACCGCTCCCGCAGCCGGGCAACCGGGAGGAACCGGCCGTCGGCGCCCACATTCTCCCGGCAGGGCAGGTTGCGCGCACCGGGGATGTGACCGGCGCGCGGGTCGACCGGCTCGGTGTCACCCCGGAACCGGCCGTGGTCCCGGGCGTCCAGGACCACATCCGCGCTGGCGGCGTCGTCCAGGGAGGCCAGGCTGGCGGCGGGCCAGTCACGGGTGGTGAAGATCGCGGGCGGGCGCACCGGCACCTCGGTGGTCAACTCGCCGGAGTAGGCGGTCAAACCGCCGTCCAGCAGGGCGGCGTCATGCCCGATCGCCCGGAGCATCCAGACGAGGCGGGCGGCGATCACACCGCCTGCGTCGTCGTACGCGATGACGGTGTTCTCATCCCCGATGCCCGCCGCCGCCATGGCCGCGGCGAAGACCTCCGGATCCGGCAGGGGATGCCGGCCGTCAGCCGGCGAGCCCGGCCGGGCCAGCGCGGTGTCGAGGTCGATGAAGACGGCGCCGGGCAGGTGGCCTTTCTGGTACGCCGCCGAGCCCGACCGCCCGTCCAGGTACCACCGGACGTCGGCCAGGACGACCTCGTCACCCTGCTTGCGCAGCCACGACTCATCCACCAGCGGAGCGATCATCGGGCTCTCCCTACCGTCGTTGGCATCGTGGATCTCGCAGCGGGCCACCGTCTCCCGGCCACTTCAGGCAAGCTTGAAGGCAGCGCCCGGCGGTGGCGGCCCGGCGGTAGCCGCCGCGCGCAGTGTCCGCCGCGCGCAGTGTCCGCCGCCCGCAGTGCCCGCCGCGCGGCATTGGCGGAGTAAGCGCACACGTTTGGGTTGTGTGCGCGTTTACTCACGTCCCGGGCCTTGTCGGCGCACACGCAACTCGAACGTGTGCACCCACCCACGCTGGACTCGGCAGCGCGGCGCGATCTCAGCGATAGTTGATGAACTGCAAGGCGACGCCGAAATCCTCCTGCTTCAACAGGGTGATGACCGCCTGCAGATCGTCCCGCTTCTTGCCGGTGACCCGCAGCTGGTCGCCCTGGATCTGCGCCTGCACACCCTTCGGGCCCTCGTCCCGGATCTTCTTGCTGATCGCCTTGGCCTTGTCGGTCTCGATGCCCTCGACAACCTTGCAATCAATTTTGTACGTCTTACCTGACTGCCGCGGCTCGCCGGCATCCAGCGACTTCAGCGAGATGTTCCGCTTCACCAGCTTCTCCTTGAAAACGTCGAGCGCGGCACTGGCCCGCTCCTCCGTCTCCGAGGTGATGGTGAACCCCTCCCCCGACTTGGCAAGAGCGGTGCCGGTGCCCCGGAAGTCGAACCGGGTACCGAGTTCCTTCTCCGCCTGGTTGTACGCGTTGTCCACCTCCTGCCGGTCGACCTTGCTGACGATGTCGAACGACGGGTTGGCTGCCATGATCAGACTCCTGCGACTGGGCTCGTGTCGATGTCGGGCTGCGGGCCGTTTCCGACCCGCGACATGCCGACCGTACCCGGTTGCGGATCTGCTCCACGGTACGGCTATTCTGATGTCCGCTGCCGCGGGGAACCGCGGCGGTTGCCCAGGCGGGTTGCCCGAGCGGCCAATGGGAGCGGACTGTAAATCCGTCGCGAAAGCTACAGAGGTTCGAATCCTCTACCCGCCACCACAGGCACAAAGAAGCCCTTCACCAGCTGAAACAGCGGGGAAGGGCTTCTCTCGTTGGTCCCACTGAGTCTCAGTCAGGACCGCTCGATCTCACTGGTCGTGTCGTATACGTGTCGGCGATCAGGCGGCGACCTGGCCGGGTCCCTCGGGAGTGGCTAGGGCCGCTTCGACCCTCCGGCGGGCGGCCTCGTCCTGGCCGTAGATGCACTTCGCATACACCCGCATGAGGACGTGGACGCTGTGTCCCGCCCACTCGGCGACCTGGGTCGCGGGGACGCCTGCGTTCAGCCAGAGCGACACAGCGGCGTGCCGCAGGTCGTACGGGCGTTTGGCCAACGGGGACCGGAGCTGCGCGGGGGTAAGTACAGCCTCGCGGGCGTCACGCCACGCCTTCCCGTAGGAGTTGCTGGGGATGGGCTGACCCAAGGTCGGCACGTAGCGCCCGCCGGGGCCGCGCCGGGTGACGAACAGCCTCCCGTCGGGCGCGGGCCGGTAGTGGCCGATGTGGTGATCGAGTAGGGCGCACAGCGCGGGCGGGGCGGGCACCGGCCGCGTGGCGCTCTTAGCCCGGTGCTTGAGGCCGCGCCGCTCGATCGTGCCGTCCTCATCGCCCCACCCGCGCCCTACCGCCACGGTGGAGCCGGTGAGGTTCAGAACGCCCCATCCGCCCTTGACCTTGGGTCGCTCGTATTCGTCTTCACGGAGGTTGAGTACCTCCTCCGGCCGCAAGGCCGCGTAGTACATGCAGCCGAAGAACGCTTCCAGTTCGGGCGTCCGGTCGCCCACGGCGGTGAGTAGGGCGCGGGCCTGGGTCGGGTTGACCACGGCCTTGCGGTCAATCTCGTCGTCATGCTTGGGGGCGGTCCAGCTCACGAGGGTCAGAGGGTGCACCTCCAGGAAGCGAAGCTCTACCGCGTATTTGAGAGCGCCGGAGAAGATCGCACGCTTCCGGGCAATCGTGCTCGCGGACGCTGCTCCGCCGTCCTTCATCCGGAGCGCGATCGTGTCGAGAGCCTTTCTCATCAGGGCGGCGTCGTTCAGGGTGGACAGGTCGACGGTGTTGGACTCAAGCCACCGAACGGCGGTCGCCAATTCGGCCGGCGGGTCTCCGGCGTCGCGGCGAGCCTTGTTGAACGACCATCCGTAGAGGGCAGCGCGAATGGCCTTGTCGTTCGGCACGCCCCTATTGGTCGACAGCAGCACAGGCGTGACTGTGGCGAGAGCCTCGGCGATGCCCTTGCGGTGCTTAGCCGAGGCGCGCGGCCACTTGACGTCGACGTAGGCGATCGCGTGGTCGTACCAGGAACGAGCATTGAGGGCGCGGGCCATCGGCTCGGGCAAGCCGCACTTCTCGTCGAACGCGACGCCTTCCCGTTGGGCGACGACCAGCTTTGACCGGTAGCTGTCGGCAAGTGCCCGGGTGGCGAAGGTGTCCCGGAACGGCTTTCCGGCGACGACCCACCGGACGGGGTAAGAGGTGCCTTTGGCGAGCTTGTTGACCAACACGCTGTGGACTCGGACGTCGAAGGTACTCATGCGGCTTGGGGCTCCTCACGGCTCGACAGCCAGGCGTCGAAGTCGGTGCGGCGAATGCGGAGCTGCCCGTTAGGCAGCTTGTAGGTGCGGGGTGCTTGGCCGAGGGCCTTCCAGCGGAAGAAGGTCGACTTGGGGACGTCCAGCTCGGCGAGGAAGTCAGTCAGGGTTAAGAAGGTGCTTGCCATCGGGTCCGGCCTCCCTTGGCGATGTGCGGCGGCGGCGCTGAGGTGAGCGGAGACAGGCGTTCGCGTGCGAGATGCGTTCCGTGGCGGATGGGAGGACCCCTGCGGCAGAAGGCCGTAGGGCGGCCCGCTGAGAGCGACGCTGAGCCAAGATCTCGGGTGTCCTGGTGGCCTCGCCTAGGTCTGTGCTGAAACAGGCGCATAGCTCCCTGTTTCAGCATGTTCGGTTGGGTCATGGCCAGAGTCCGGCTGTCCCCCGGCTGTCCCCCTCGTTTTCGCTGCTCAGAGGTGGTTGGGGGACAGCGGGGACAGGGGGGACACCGGGGACTCGGTACCTGCCGCCGGTGTCGGCGGCGAGTTGCCCGTCGGCGAGCATCCGCTGGCAGGTCCGTTTGACGTTGTCGTAGCCGAGGCCGACCCCGTCGGCGATGACCTTCGGTGTGCTGCCGGGGGTGGTCCGCAGGAAGCGCAGGATCACGGCGCGGGTCTCGCCGACCTGGTGGTCCTCGGCCGGGCCGTCGAGCATCTGCCACGCCCCGGCGAGGGGGTCGAAGCTCAGGGCGTACTCGTTCTCGTCGACGTCGCGGCCGGTCACGTGCAGCACGCCGTCGCCCTGGTTGCGGGCTCGCTTGAGCACGAGGGTCGCGTCGGCGGCCCCGGCCAGGCCGTTGGTGCCGGACACTTCGGTGAGGAAGTCGTCGGATCCGGCCTTACGCACGTGGTGCACGAGGACGAACGCGACCCCGTAGTCGTCGGCGACCTTCTTCGCCCGGCCCACGGCGGCGTAGTCCGCGTCATACGCCGAAGCGCCGGGGGCGGAGTTGCCCCTGAGCTTGGCGAACACGTCGATGATCACCATCCGCGCCGCCGGGTTGCGGTCGAGCCACGCGGCGATGGCCTGGTCGCCGCCCTGCGGCAGCGGCGGGCACTCGGTGGCCAGGGTCAGCCCGGCCGGAGCGGTGCGCGGGCCGAGGACTTTGCCGAGCCGGTTTTGCAGGCGGCGGGCGGTGTCCTCCAGGGCGAGATACAGCACCGGCCCCGGCTCGACCGGAATCGCCCCGAACGCCTTACCGCCCAGCGCAACGTCGATACCGAGGCCGAGCGACATCCAGGACTTGCCGACCTTGGGCGGGCCACAGAGCAGGTTGACGCCCTCGGACAGCACACCCGGCACGGCCCACTTGGGCGGGGCGAACTCCATGGCCATGATGTCGGCGGCAGTCCAGGAGGTGCGGATCCGGGCGGGCCGCGCCTGCTCGGATGACAGGACCTCGGCGGCGTCGTCCGGCCCGGCGACATGCAGGTTCGGGCGGTCGGGCCGTTCGGCCGGCGTAGTACTCATGCGGCCACCGTCCGGGGGCGCCGGGCACCGGCGGCGAGTCCGGAGCGGATCGTGCGCAGCGTCTCGAACCGGGAGAGGCCGATCGACAGCGCGGTCTCGGTCAGCAGCGCCTCGGCCTGGTCGACCGGTAGCGCTCCCCCGGCGGCGAGCTGGCCGAGGGCGACAGCAGAGACGTAGAGGGCGTGGTTCCGCTCGCCCTCGGCGGCCCGGCGCAGGTGATCGAGCTGGCTGCTGATCGCGGCGTCCAGGTAGGCACCCGTTCGGCCGGTCGGCAGGTCGACCACCACCGGGCGTTGCGGCGGTAGCGGCGGCGGGGCGAGGCGTTCGGCGAGCCATGCGGGCAGGTCGGCGGGGTCGCGGTCCCGCTCGATCGTGTAGCTGAGTCCGGCGACCGTGCTTCCGGCGGCGACGACGTAGCCGCCGTGGGCGCGGGTGTCGATCAGCCAGCCCAGGCCGTTGCCCCGCTCCCCCGCCGTGTTGCGCAGGGCCGGGCCGTCCGGGTGTCGGAAGTACAGGTGCAATCCGCCCCGACCGGTGCGCACGGTGTACGTGTCGAACGGAAAGGGCTCCCGCGCGGTGCGGCACAGGTCGTCGAGGACCAGGCCGCCGTGATCGACGCCCTTGCCTGCCCATGCGGCCGGGATGTCCTGGCCGTGCTTGAGGGTATCCAGGTCGACGACGAGCAGCCGGGACGGTCCGCAGGCGATGCCGATCTCGTACGGGATCTCGGCCCAGCCCAGGCGGATCCGGTCGGGGTCGGTGGTGGCGCGGGCTTCCCAGCCGGTGTGCCCGTTGCGGCAGCGCGGATCGCGGCCGGTGCAGGCGTCGGCCGGGTGGTCGGGGAAGGCGGGCCGCTTGTCGCCCGGGCGGAGCGGGAAGACGTGCCAGCCGCGCGCCGCTGCGGCGAGGGCCGTGTCGCGCAGGGATCCGTTGTCGGACATCAGTTCCGGCCTCCTGGTGTCGGGTGTGGACGGGCGGTGCTTGCTGTGGGCGCAGGCGGCGCAGAAGCGGGCCTTCTCCCACCGGGCGATCTGCAACGGCTGGCCGGAGACGGTGTCCTCGGCCGCCACGGTCCGGTCGCAGATGTGCGGGTACCGGCCGCTGGTCGGCACGAGCCGGCCGAGGGTCTTGCTCGCGCCGATCCAGTGGCCAGGCATGTCAGGCGGCCCGCCGCAGCGCCGGACGCTTGGCGGTCATCCGGGCCTCGGTGGCGTCCAGGGCGGCGAGGGTGCCGGGGTCGATCAGCATCCGGTCGGCGAGGTCGAGTCCGCCGGTGATCGCTCGGCGGCGGCGGGCTTCCAGGCGGTCGGGCAGGTCGGGGTGGGCGACCTGGCGGCGTCCGCCGGGCAGGCGGGTGACGGTGAGGCCCTGGGCGCGGGCGGCGGTGTCGTGGCGGTGGTGGATGCGGTCGGCGAGGCGGTCGAGCAGGCTCACGGCGGATCCCTTCGCGGGCAGGTGATCAGCGGGCGTTGTGGTGCAGTTCGCGCAGGGCGTTGATCACGCGGCGGCCGACTCGTAGACGGCGTCCGTCGCCATGGCAGCGGCGGCAGAGGCCGAACGCGCGGCCGAACGGGGACCGGCGCTTGCCGGTGCCGGAGCACTTGCGGCAGGCTCCGAACGGCCAGAGCCAGCAGCCGATCCCGTAACAGAAAGTGGCGATCATGGCGGCGATGATCAGGATGCCGATCAGGGCGGTTTCGGCGGTTGCGGTCGCGGCAAGGACAGGCACAGCGAGCCTCCTGAGGCGGTTTTTGGGTGTGAAGGGCTGGCGGCGCAACCCGCGACCGGTCAATGTCTGCGCTGACCAGGCCGGTCGCGGGTTGAGTCGCGTTGACGCGACCGGTCGCGGGTTGCCCGCGACCGGCTAGGCGGCCTTGCGGCGGGAGATCGCGGCGTCGATGTCGTCGGTCTTGGCTCCCTTGAGGGCCTTGCCGGACCGCTTGACATCTACGCTGCGTACACCGAACGACCGGACCTGGGCCGAGATCGATTCGGCAGTGACGTCCGCGTACGCCTCGGGCAGCCGGTCGGCGAGGCGGGTGGCGATCTCTTCCCACTGCGCGCCGGTCTCGCCGCGCTCGATCACGCTGCGGACGTCGGCGAGCACGTCGCGGATCTCACGGGCGATGTCCTCGCCTGCGGCCATGCCGGTCAGCGTGCCGGCCGATTCGCGCAGCTTGCGGGCAGCGATCAGGATCGTCTCGGCGTCGGGGTGATCAGCGAGATACGTGCGGACCGTCGGGGTGGCGTCCGATGCGCCGCGCAGGATCCCGACGCCCTTGTAGGTGGGCAGCAGAGTCGAGCTGTCGTAGCCCTCGCTGTAAGCCCCGGAACCGAGGACCAGGTCGGAGACCTGCCACGAGCCGGTACGCAGGGAGAACCGGACCTGGTGGTTGTCGCGGTAGGAGATGAACTGCTGGGCGACCTGCCCGGTGCCGACCCCGGACGGGCGCTGGGTGGCGTCGACGAAGATCACACCGGCGGCCGGGGCGACCTTGACCAGGTAGACCAACAGGCTCGCGATCTCCTTGGAGACCTCGCCGAGGTCGAAGTACTCCTGGAACTCGTCCAGCACGACCATCCGCACCGGCATCCCGTACTTCGGGTCCCGGGCGATCTCACGGGTCAGCTTGCCCTCGGGGCAGACGTCGACCGGCAGGGCCGACAGCCGCTCGTAACGGTCCTGCACGTCGGCTTTGACCTCGCGCAGGGCCTGCACGACGATCTCGGCGGGGTCACCGTCGCGGGTCAGCGCCAGACCGAACGAGCACCGGTCGGCGACAAGGGCGAACTTGCGCCAGTCCGGCTTGCCGCCACCGTCCAGGACGGTCAGCTTCACGTACGGGTCCAGGGCGGCGTACAGGGCCAGCGTGCGGGCGGCGAACGTCTTGCCCTGTCGGGGCTGCGCGCCGATCAGCATCGACGTCCACATGAGATCGATCGCGACTTTGTTGCCGCGCTCGTCCAGGCCGAACGGGGCAGGCTGCCAGATGTCGGTCGGCTTGCACCGCAGCAGCGGCGTCCGGCCCGCGCCCTGGGCGAGCGGGTCGCGATCGGCGACCCACAGCGTGTGGCGCCGGTGCGAGCTGGGGTCCCGGGTGATGAACACCTGCGAGACCGCCACGTCCAGGCCCGACGCGATCGCGCCGCGTGCCTTGACCGCGTCGTCGAACGTCTTGCCGTACGGCAGATCGATCGACACCTGCGAACCGGTGCCCGACGCGTCGCGGGCCATGGTCGAGCCGAACCCGATCTGCTGGTGGGCCTTGTCCGGGTGCCCAAGACCGGCGGCGTAGTAGGCCCGCAGGATGATGTCCGGGTTGACCCGGCGGAAGCGGCCCGAGACCGTGGCCGGGGTGATGATGCGCCGGTCTTCCGGACGGCCGATGTGCGCCAGGAACGCGACGACCAGGGCGACGCCGAGGACCAGTGCCCAGACCGGAGCGGTGGCGTAGAGGATCGGGCCGCCGATCGCGAGCGCGAGTAGTTCGGCGGCAAGGACCAGGCCGCGCCACATCCGGGTGGCCTTGACCTCGCGGTGCAGCTTGAGCCACATAGCGGGGTCGTTGGTGTCGGCGGCGGCCTGCCGCAGGCTGTACTGCTCAGTGACCCACCACCACTTGAGCTGCCGCCCGATCAGCCGGAACAGGCCGACGACAGCCCAGAACGAGGCGAGCAGGGTGTACCAGGGAGCGCGCAGGGCGTGGAAGCTCGCGCGGTAGCCGGTCAGGGCGGCGGCCTGCCCGAGGGTGTGGCGGATGTTCGGCCAGGTCGACCAGTTGGCCGGCACGATGGGCCGTTTGCCGGACGCGTCGACCGGCGGGGTGTCGACCGGCATCCCGCCGCGCTGCGGGGTCTCGTCCAGGGTGATCTCGTAGTGCGTGCCCGCGTCGGCGGTCCGGCGGGTGCGGGCGGCGTCCAGGTCGACGACGTCGGCAACGTCGGCCTCAGCGGCGGTCCAGTCGAAGTTCTCGGGGTTCTCGTTGGGGGTGTTCACGGTGTCTGTCCTCCGGTCTCAGGCGGCGATCACGAGGGCGGCGACGAACAGGAACAGGTAGTGGAAGGACTGATCGAGGGCGTACGAGCCGGTACCGAGGGACGGGTTGTCGTCGCGGCCGGGACGCGGGCAGCCGAGGGCGTAGAACTTGGCGGAGCCGGTCAGCTCGGCGAGGCGCTTGAGCGGGGTGCGTCGGTCGGCGATGTAGTGCGTGACGGCGGAGATCGCGAGTCCGGCGGCGACGTTGCCGGGGTTGACGTCGAGGTCGGTCGACATGGCCAGGGCGGCGAGGGCGACCAGCGCGGTCAGGGTGTAGGTGGCGACGTGAGCGGCGCAGGCGAGGCGGCCGGACCAGCCGGGACGGCCCTTGCAGTCGGCCTGATGCTGGGTCTGGATCCAGTGGTCAGCGACCTGGTGAGCGACGAACAGGGCGACGAAGACAGCAGCGAACGCGGCAGTCATGATGGGTGTCTCTCCTGAGGTCTGGTGACTGATGGGAGGGCCGGTGACGCGGCACTTGCTTGGCGGTAGGAACCGCGTCACCGGGCGAAGCTAGGCAGCGGCGAGGGCGGGCGTTTCCGCAGCAACCGGGGCAGACGGTGACGCATCACTGACGCGGAGGGCGGCGAGGTGACGCCGCGCGGTCGAGATCGAGACACCGGCCTTAGCGGCGATCTGCGAGACCGGCGCATCGGGCATCCGAGCGGCGACCTTGGCAACCTTCTCCGCCGACGCGGGACGCGGCGTGACGCGCTTCGCGGGTGTCCGCTTGATCGCCGGAATCGGCGCGGGATCGGCGGCGGGCAGGGGCGCGGCGGGCGTCACCGGAACGATCGCCTCGGCGTCGGCCGGCGTGGTCTCGGTTGCGGTCTCGTTGAGCGCGCGGATCCGTCTGCCGATCTCGACCAGGCTGATCGAGGCGACCACGATCAGGCCGTCCACGCTGAACGGCAGCAGGTAGGCCGAGGAGGCGGCCTCGCCGTATCGGGTGGCGACGTCGACCATGTGCCAGTAGGAAACCCATGCGGCGATGCCCGCGAATGATGGCGGTAGCGAACTGCCGGATGGCTGTCATCACCGTGTCGCGTTGGGCCGGGATCCGGGAGATCAGCTCGACCGCCAGCATCAGCGCCAGCGGCGACCAGGCGGAGATCGCCTGGCTGATCACGTTGTCGGCGGCGTGCAGCACGTTGCCCGCCAGCGACGCCGCAATGCCGAGGGCGAACACCGCACGCACGCCCCACCCGATGCGCTTCAAAAGCTTGAGATCCTGAGTCATCACGCGGCCGCCTTCCGGGAGACGGGACGCGCGGCCAGCTCGACCGCAACGCGAGTCACACGGGCCTCAGCCCGGCGCAGACGCCGCCAGTCCAACGGCGACGGGCCGCCGTGATCGGCGACGTTGATGAGGCTGATCTCCGCGTCCAACAGGGACAGTTCCGCCTCGATCAGCGGCCACTCAGCCTCGATCGCAGACAGTTCCGCTGGCGTCGGTTCGCCGAGCGGGAGCGAGTGCGTGCGCAAAACGGACCTCCGAAGTTGTGGAGCCTGGCTAGTCAGGTTCCGATATGGATGACGCTAGGCTCTCTTGGCTAGCCATGTCAACCTCTCCACCCGAACTTCCCTTACTTGGCTAGCCAGAGGTACTGTCAGCCCATGGCCGCGAACCTGGAATTTCTTGGTGATCTCGATCCCGATGACCCGCGACAGGCGTCGCAGCAGATCGCGAACATGCTGCGTGCCGCGATCTTGACCCGGAAGCTCGCACCGGGCGACAAACTGCCGTCACAACCCGAACTCGCGAGCCGATATGGCGTTGCACGAGAGACGATCAAGCGAGCGCTTGAAGTGCTGCGCAATGAGCGGTTGATCGTGAGTAGGCAGGGCAGCGGGGCGTTCGTCCGCGCTCAAACACAGCGGCCGGTCGAACTTCGTCCGCTCATCGAGGCGGCATTCGAGCACAACCATGTCGCGATCGACTTCGCTGGTTTCTCGGGCGAGACGCTGCGGGATGCGATCGCCGAGGCTCTCGACATGGTCCGTGCCGGTCGGTCCGCCCCGGAGAGCATCAGCGTCCGCCTACTGATCTCCGACATGTCGGTGCCCATGGCGCTACCAGCACTAGCTGAGACCGGAGCCGACGATCCTGCCGTCCGGAAGCGGGCAGAGCGCATCACCCGGCGGGCCGCAGACGGGATCATCGATCAAGTACAAGAACTGGCCGACCTCGGCCTCGTGAAGTCGTCGATGGCGGAGGTACGGACGCACAGCATCGCGCCGACCTTCAAGCTCTACATTCTCAACGGGCGAGAGGCGTTCTTCGGCTTCTACCCGGCGATCAGACGCGAGGTAACCATCGGCCGTGAGCCGGTCGAGATCTTCGACCTCATGGGCAGGGACGCGACCTTGTTCCATTACGCGGTCGACGACGACGAGGCCTCCCACGGGACCCAGTTCGTAGAGTCCGCCCGCCTTTGGTTCGACTCAGTCTGGAACAGCGTCGCTCGCGAGTACCGCTCGTGAGCAGGTCGACGCTTGCTGACCTCGTCGGCGCCGGACCGCTGCTCTTGGACTTCGATGGGCCGGTCTGCTCGATCTTCGCGGGCTACCCCGCGCCGCGTGTTGCGGCCGAGCTGGTCGCCCTGCTCGATGCCGAGGGCGTCGCCATGCCGGCCGAATTGCGCGGCGAGCAGGATCCCCTCGCCGTACTTCGCTGGGCAGGCGAGAGCTGCACACACGAGGTGACAGAGACCGTCGAGAAGGCCCTCTGTGCGGCCGAAGTGCGCGCCGCCACCGTCGCAGCTCCGACGCCGTTCGGACGTGAGGTGATCCTCGGCGCGCACGCGCGTCGCGTGCCGGTCGCGGTGGTGAGCAACAACTCGGCGGCAGCGATCGAGGCCTACCTGACGGCCCACGGTCTCGCTTCGTACGTGAATCCGATCATCGGTCGGGCATTCGCCGACCCACGGCGCATGAAGCCGAACCCTGAGCCGGTGCTCGCCGCCGTGCACGCACTCCGGGCCGCGCCGGAGCACTGCACGCTCGTCGGCGACTCACTCTCAGACATCGAAGCGGCCCATGCCGCCGGGGTCGCCGTGATCGGCTACGCGAACAGAGATTGGAAGGTCGCCGCCTTCAGGTCCGCCGACGTCGTAGTGACGTCAATGGGAGACATAGCCGAGGCCCTGTCCCCCGTGTCCCCGGTGTCCCCCGAGGCGGATTGAGCTGCGGAAACGACGGGGACACTGGATTCAGCAGGTGTCCCCCAACCACCCTAGGTAACCGCACGCCTCGCGGCCAGGTCCGGGCAATGCAGCAACGGATCTAGCTTCGCGCTCTCATGACTCGTCGTCCGAGTCGTTCTTGCGTTCTCGCTGCTCACGCCGCTTCGCGTACTCGTCAACGTCGGTAGAGCGCCAGACCTTGCCCATCGCAAGCTCGCGCCACGGGTCCGGGAAGTCTTTGCGGCCCATCAGGATGTACGCCCGCTGACGAGACACGTTGAGCCGCTCGCGGATCTCTTCCGGCCCCATCGGATACGGCTCGTCCATACCGCAGACGCTAGACAGCGCGTGATCTTGTCATCACGCAAATCCAACGTTCGGTCTGGCTCATCCAGTTGTCATGACGTAACCTCCCCCCTGCAAGGGCGGCGGGCGCGGCTCCCCCGTGGCCCGCCCGCCGTCCTAGCAGCCTCACCAACGGGAGGCACCTCAGATGAGCAGAGATCCGTTTCCGATGCATGGCCCCCGGCGACGCTGGTATGCGCCCTGGCGCAGAGCCTGCCGATGCGGTTTGGACGCTTACCCGTGCATCGTGCTCCGCACCGTCTACCGCGACCGGGTGAAGGCGGCTCACACTTGGCGGGATCTTGAGCGCCGCAACTCGCGTCGGTAGCTCGCTCGTTTCCGCCCCCGCATCCCCCACGCACCTCTGAAGCGGCCGACCTGCCCGGTGAAGGGGGTCAGTGTTGGGTATCAGGCGCCCTCGGAGGGACCACTGACGATTGAGTGCCTCGCTTAGCTCCAGGCCCACTGGCAGACCTTCCCGTATGCCCAACGATTCATTGACCTGGGGAACAGTAGGGAAAAGTGCATGCCGGCTGCCCTCGGGATGACGCATGTCGCACTCAGCCGCCGTCAACTAGGGTGAGGCTATGGGCATGACGGGTGAGGTAGGCAACCTGGATGATCAGCTAACGAATGAGCGCCGCAAGGTTGATGTGGCTACGCACAACTTCTCGGTTCGTGAACTAGTCCGCATGATTACGGATGGCGAACTCAATGTAGCGCCCGAGTACCAGCGGAAGTTTAGATGGAGGGAAGACGGAGAATCACTATTCGTAGAATCTGTTTTTCTCGGCCTTCCAGTGCCGCCACTATTTGTAGCAACAAACGTCGACTTTCAATGGGAGGTTGTGGACGGCTTACAGCGCCTTTCTACACTAGTGCACTACATGAGTGAAAACGCCGATGATCTAAAGCTGGCCAACAGGACGTCCGCCTTAGTGATTGAAGGTCTCGAAAAGCTAACTGAGCTAAATGGCAAAACATTTGCAGATCTACCGCGCAATTTTCAGGTCTACTTTGGCCGCCAGCCATTACAGGTAATCTCGTTGACAGACAAGAGCGACCTTCAGGTCCGCTTTGATCTATTCGAGAGACTTAATAAAGGCACCGTAACGCTAACACCTCAGGAGGTACGAGCATGTGTGTATCGCGGCCCATTTAATAGCCTACTTGAAGAACTTGCTAAACATGAGAGCTTTACCAAACTATTGAAGCTCCAGAAAATTCATCAGCACGATGGCACCATAGCCGAGCAAGTCCTTAAGTTTTTCGCGTATAAAAACTTCAGAGACCAGTTCGACGGCAAGGTAAGCACGTTCCTTAATCGATACATGCTGGCCGCCAACGAACGGTTTGACGCAGATCAAGAAAAGCTTGCTTTCATGAAGGCAAGCGACCGACTGTTCGATATTTGCAATGGTCCATTTTTGCGGCCCGGCGTCCATGTGACGCCGCTGGTTCAATTCGAGGCATGCCTAGTCGCCGTGGCGGAGCTGCAGCAAGGTGGCCAAGAGGTCATTACGCCACCTGGCAAATGGCTGGTTGACCCTGAGCTTAAGGACTCAAGTACCGGAGCGACGAATACCCGGTCCATGCTTCGCCGCAGAATCGAACAAGCGAAGGCGCTTCTAAGTGGCCGCGCATAGCACGCTCATCAGTGACGTCAATGCACATGGATATCGCCTACTGCAGAGAATCACAGACCTAAAACGGCTGCTTTCGGCGGCCGAGAACATCGCCCGCGACGACCCGAGCCTTGACTTTGTGACCCGAGAGGCGCGTGGAGTTGCGATCATTGGGGCTGCAGCCGAGCTCGAAGCCCTGACGCAGTTCATACTGAAGAAGTCTCACGAAGAAATAAATGCCGGCACGGTTGCAATGGGCGACCTCCGGCCATGCCTCCGCCAGCTCGCTGCTCACAATACCTTCGAGAGCCTCCGAGACTTGCAGGATCACGGGCGCCTGTGGGATCTACGACTACAGGTCACCACGTTGGACAGAAATGCCGACTTCCTACAGCTACCTTTGCCGTCGAGAGGTCCACAACCACCTCTTGACGGAAAGACCCTGAAACAAGAGCATTTTCTTCGAATATGGTCCATCTACGGTTTGCCAGACGACCCGTTTCCCAATCCCTCCTGGGCTCTAACATTGCAGAAAGTAGCGATCATTCGGAATGACGTTGCCCACGGCCGCATGGCTCTTGTCGACGTCTTTAGTCAAGCAGGCAGGTCCGTGGTTGAGATTGAGAGATACCTGGATGACGTAGCCAACTTTGCCTCTCATTTTGTGGACGCATGGTCTCGATATATGAGTCATGAACTGTACTTGGCCACCTGACCGTGACCTGCGCAACAGGTTAAATATTCAGTATCGGCCACTAGTGAGGGGGCATAAGGCCAGGACGCTCAGGAACACACCAGGTCGCGCTCGATCGGCCGCTCATCAGGGCGTGTATAGGGGGTAGCCATAGATTCTTGTACGGCTCCCAAGCTGACAGTACGCGTTCGGTCCCCGTCACCCGCTCCACATGCTGGAGCCCTGGTCAGGACCGGTATTCTGCCCGGGATTCCGGCGTTCTAGAGGGTTGAAGGACGCTGGCGTGCCGTTACCTCTTCGCTAGCCAGCTTCGGCGGCCGGTTCCGCGCGCTCCCGCCCTCTTCTTTTCGCGCTTGCTCAGCTTACAGGTGGAGCCCTTCCACCTGCCTTATTCGATCGCATCCGCGACGCCCGCACGATGCGCTCACGGCTGGCGTACCGGCAGATCAACGTCCCTGGTTCCGTGACGTGCGGTCTCGGTCAAACCTAGCTACGAGAGTGACCGACGTTCCATCGGCGAGCTCAGCCTGGGCGGTCAGGAAGGTGGTCGGGCCTGACCCTGGCGCGACCCGCGGGACGGCACCAAGCGCGTCCACCCACTCTTGCCACTCCTCCCGTCGGCTCTCTGGTTCGACCATGGAGAGGGCCGCTCCAAACAGATCGCCGCTCGGGCCCATCTGCCACGCCAGGACCGGTAGATCCCGGGCAAGGAGCCGTACAAGTGCAACGGCACCGCGCCGCTGCTGGCGTAGCAATGCGAGACGTTCGTCGTCCATCCCAGAATCTTGGCTGCCCGGACGAGTGCCCCGCAATTAAGCCGCCGCGTACTTACGGGAGTGCGCCAGGCTGAGCTAGAAACCCTCTCCAGGGCCTTACGGAGGAGTCCCCGTCGACTGAGGGCCTCCATGCCTCATGGTGGGCCACGGAGGCATCTGTTGTCGGATCCGTGTCGACCCGCCGCCTTCAAGTCACGTTTCCCCTGGTGGCAGCCGATTAATCGCTCGGACTGTAAATCCGTCGCGAAAGCTACAGAGGTTCGAATCGTCTACCCGCCACATTCAGCACAGTCGGCCCTCTCAGCGCTCAGCCGAGGGGGCCGATCTCGTTCTACCGCCAAGCTTCCAGAAACGCCGTGCCACCTTCGGTGCCGTACCGTTGTGAGCTGATTCTCGTGAGCCGATGGGGGTGACGTCGTCGATGAGTGTGGGAGTGGTTGACCACGTCGGTCCATGGACCGAGGACGAGTACTTCGCGCTTGGCGAGACGACGGACCGGATTGAGCTGATTGACGCGAGCCTGGTGGTGAGCCCGCGCCGAACATGAGCCATCAGCGGCTTCCCGCCGTCTGGCGAACGCGCTGGAGGAAGGCGCCTCGCCGGCCGGGCTCTTCGTGTACGAGGCGATCAACGTCCGGCTGCACACCGGCCGCATCGTGATCCCCGACCTGATTGTGGTGGACCTGGACGAGGAGGCCGTCGCGGCAGACGCTTCCCGGGTGCTCCTGATCGGTGAGATCGTGTCGCCGAGCAACGCCACCATGGGCCGTGTGCTGAAGATGCAGCTCTACGCTGCTGCCGGCATCGGGTGGTACCTCCTGTCGAGCATGAGGCGCCGGATTCGCTGACGCTGCGGCTCAACCGCCTTGATGACCAGCACTACGTCGAGGAAACCGTCGTGAAGAGCGGTGCGAGCCTGGCGGTTCGAACTCGACACCCGGTCTCTCGTCCGTCTTTGATCGGCTTCGCGTTCTGCCGGAGTCGTGGCTAGCAGCCGCAGGTGGTGCTGGCGCAGCGGCAGCTGGCGGACGCGCGCTTCGTGGAGCGGCGACGATGTAGCCACCACATGCCCAGGGCGAGCGCTGCCAGGCCCGCGGCGACGGCCAGCAGGGTTTGCTCCAAGAAGGCTGCGCCCGCGCCGGTGAGTAGGCCGGCGGCGATCAGCAAGGGCAGGGTGCAGCACGCGGCGCAGGCGAGGATGGCGAGGGCGCCGGTGATCTGGGTGCGGCGTGGTGGAGCGTTGTCGATGAGCACCGGGATCGGTGAGGGGACGGGCTGGCTCATGCGGGTTCTCCCGGGTGCGCGTTGCCGATGGTCAGGTAGGGGATCGGGCAGTCGGCGCAGGTGCAGTTGGTGAGGCTGTCGCAGTGGGCGTCGACGACCTCGGTGAGGGTGCCGCGAATGGCGGTCAGGTCGGCGATCTTTCGGTCGATCTCGGCGATCTTGTTGATGGCGCGTTGCCGGAGGTCTGCCGGTGGGTGGCGGCGGCGGCCGGCGGCCAGTAGGTCGGCTACCTCGTCGAGGGTGAAGCCGAGTCGCTGGGCGGCTTTGATGACGGTGAGCAGGGCGACGGTGTCCGGCGGGTAGAGCCGGTGGCCGCCCAGGGAACGGTCTGGTTCGGCGAGTAGGCCGCGGCGCTCGTAGTAGCGCAGGGTCTGGATGTTGACGCCGGCCTGCTCGGCGACCTCACCGGTTCGCAATCCGGCCATCACGAGGCCACCATCGATCGGGCGTCGGGAACTGTGGAAGACATACCGGCCTCCTCGAACGGGGCGCGGTCAGCGCCGTGCCATCGACGATAAACCTGTACCTGGGTACCGATTGCAAGGGATCAACGACGATACAGCGTTTGATGTACGGTCGACCCTGTGGAGATGTTGACCCATGGTGCGGTGCTGGCTCGGTTCGGGCATGCCCTGTCGGATCCGACGCGTGCCCGGCTGCTGCTGGCGTTGCGTGAGGGGCCTGGGTATCCGGCGCAGCTGGCTGAACTGCTGGGCACGACGCGGCAGAACCTGTCGAACCATCTGACCTGTCTGCGCGGCTGCGGCCTGGTGGTGTCGGTGCCGGAAGGGCGCCGGGTGCGCTACGAGCTCGCCGATGCGCGACTGGCACACGCTCTGGGCGACCTGCTGGGGGTGGTGCTCGCTGTCCGCCCGGAGGCCTGCGCCGACTCGGCCGAGAAGGGCTGCTGCTGATGGGCGGGCCGCTGATTCAGCTCGACGCCGTCGGTCCCGCGCCGCGGCGGAGGGCGACGCTCAACCGTCGGGTTCGGCTGTTGGTGGCCGCGACCATCACGTACAACGTGGTCGAGGCGATCGTCGCGATCACGGCGGGCACCATGGCGTCGTCGACGGCTCTGATCGGGTTCGGCCTGGATTCGGTGATCGAGGTGTCGTCGGCTGCCGCGGTGGCGTGGCAGTTCGCCGGACGGGATCCTGAGCGGCGAGAGAAAACCGCACTGCGGGTCATCGCGATCTCGTTCTTCGCGCTGGCCGCGTACGTGACCGTCGAGTCGGTACGAGCGCTGATCGTCGGGGTGGAAGCTGCGCACTCCAGTTTGGGCATCGTTCTGGCCGCGGTCTCCCTGGCGATCATGCCGGGGCTGTCGTACGCCCAGCGCCGGACCGGGCACGAGCTCGGTTCCCGCTCGGCGGTCGCTGACTCGAAGCAGACACTGCTTTGCACGTACCTCTCCGGTGTTCTGCTGGTGGGTCTCGCGATGAACAGCCTGTTCGGCTGGTCCTGGGCCGACCCGATCGCTGCCCTGGTGATCGCCGCCGTCGCGGTCAAGGAAGGTCGCGAGGCGTGGCGTGGCGTCGCCTGCTGTGCCGACCCCCTGGTGACGCGGCAGGTCACGGCCGACAGCGCGGACGCCTGCGACTGCGAGCCGGGATGCGCCTGCTGCGGCCGGAACGCTGCCGATCAGGCGGGCAAAGGCACGGGCAACGCGCGGACAGCGGGAACCGTCGGCCGTCGATACAATCCGTCGGCCAATTGACCACGGGGAGCCTTGTTATGCCTACGTTTCGTCCTGTCCTGGCGGTTGCCGCCGCATCCGCCATCGCCGTCCTGACCGTTGCGGCGCCCGCACACGCGGAGAGCGCCGCGCCGTCCATTGTGGCCGACGTTGATCTCGTCTCTGGACCGGACGACCCGGAAGTGGTCGTTCGGCCCGGTGAGGCTCCGCAGATTCCGGTCGAGGTCCGTAACGCCGGGTCGAAGCCGGTGCCGGGAGTGGTGATGGCGCTGGTCACCAAGTGGCGATACCTGCGGGCGGTCGAGACCTACAGCAACTGCTGGTACTGGGCACCGTCGCACGGCAACCTCGACACCTACTACACGGTCTGCGAGTTCGACGGGGAGATCGCGCCGGGCACGACGTACCGCCTCGCTGAGACGCCGTTGCGGCCGCCCCTGCCGACGGACGAGTTCCACACGTTCACCTATGAGCACACGTGGTACACGGCCGACGACGCCGACAAGCTCACCTGGCTGAAGGCGGGCAGCAAGGGTACGGGTGCGCCGTTGCGGCTGACGCCGGCGCCGGGTGCTGCCACTCCCGGCGGGGAGGCCACCGACTCGAACATGGCCAACAACAAGTCTGTCGGACGCGTTCGGGTGGACGGCTCCTCACCGTCGGCATCAGCGTCAGCGTCTGCGTCAGCGTCGCCTTCAGCGTCAGTATCGCCTTCAGCATCTGTGTCAGCCTCGGCACCAGTTTCGCCGGCAGCCACCACCCCGGCGGCCGGTGGCACGGACGGTGGCGGCCTGCCGGTGACCGGCGCCAACGCGGGTGTTCTCGGCGCGGCCGGGGCTGCGCTGCTCGCGGCGGGCTTCGGTCTCTACCTGGCGACCCGGCGCCGCCGCACCTCCTTCACCGCCTGACGTCGCGACACGGGCGCCGTCGCCGGCGCCCGTGTCGTCCCAAAACCAGGAAAGTGATACAACCCGTTCGAGCGAAACCCCGTCTACCTTTCGACAGCGGATCGGGGGACGGGATGGGCGATGAATCGGACCGGGACTATCTGGCGTACGTCAACGGCCGGCTCGGGGTGTTGAGGCGGTTCGCCTATCTGCTGTGCGGTGACAGTCATCAGGCTGATGACCTCGTACAAGAGACGATCACGAAGCTTTATGCGCGGTGGCCGCGGATCGCTCGTGTGGAGAATGTGGACGCCTATGTGCACACGATGATCGTGCGGGCGTTCCTGGACGAGAAGCGGCGCGGATGGTGGCGCGTGGGTCTGTTCGCGTCGGCGCCGGAGCGGGCGGCACCGGCTGAGTCCGGGCTGGAGGAGCGGACGGTCGTCAGAGCCGCGCTCTCGCAGGTTCCGCCACGTCAGCAGGCCGTTCTGGTCCTGCGGTTCCTCTGTGACAAGCCGGTTGCCGAAGTGGCCGACATCCTCGGTTGCTCGCAGGGCACGGTGAAGAGCCAGACGTCGCACGGCCTCGACACGTTGCGCCGCCTTCTCGGTGACCGGATTCCCAGTGCGGCGCACGGCGGCGAAGGAGGCGACCGATGAGGGACGAGGAACTGGGCCGCCTGCTGTTGCGGCCGCTGGACACCGAGCCCGCCGAGCCGAGCCGGATCGACGTGAGTGCGGCGATGCGGGACGGGCGGCGAGGACGATGGTGGCGCAACTGGATGGCCGCCGCCGGGGTGACCGCGGTGATCGCGACGGCGACCACCGGTGGGGTGCTGGCGTTCGGCGGTTCCGATCCGGCTCCGCTGCCCCCGCTGCCACCCGATCCGAATGTGCCGTCCGCGTGCACGTTCGAGGTGCTGCCGATGGGTGAGGAGACGTCGGCCGAGGTCAGGGCCGCCGACCCCAGCGGCACCTATGTGGTGGGCCAAGGAGACCCCTTCTACGAGGGCAAGAACAACCTGATGATGTGGCGCGACGGTGACCTGATCGCGCACGTCCGGCAGACCGGAAAGCCGGTGCTCATGTCGGACGTGAACGGGTCCGGCGTTGCGGTGGGTTCGACTGACGGGTGGCCGACGGTCCCCTACGTCTATCGGGACGAGAAGATCAGCCGGCTGCGCGGCACCGGTCAGGCGATCGCTGTCAACGACGCCGGCATGATCGCCGGTACCGAGGAGACGAGCCGGCGATATGTGCCGCAACGCTGGGCCTCACCGGACGCGGAACCGGAGATCATGAAGATGCCCGCGGGAATCACCAACGGCCGGGTGTGGGACATGGCTGAGGACGGCACCATCCTGGTCTCGGTCAGCGGCTCCATGACCACCAGCGAAGAGCCCTACCTCTGGTACGCCGACGGACGGGTGGAGCGGATCCCCCCGCCGCCGGGCACAACGGATCAGTCCTTCGGGATGACCGCCTTCCACCACGGCTGGATCTACGGCTATTCCTCGGGTTCGGCCAGTTCCGGGGTGTCGGGACCCTACACGTTCGTCCACCGGTACGACCCGGTCAGCCAGACGTGGGAGACGGTGGACGCCGGAGTGCTACCGGCGCAGGTTCCCGGCGCCGGCGGCCCGCTGACCGGCGAGGTGTCGGTCATCGTCGGCAGGGAGATCGTCACGTTGCCGACGGAGCGACGGACCGACGACGACGGTTTCCTGGTGGAATCCATCAGCGGCGACGCACGCATCATGACCGGGACGGTCCTCAGCCTGTCGGCATCGGACATTCCGGCACGGCCGATCCTCTGGCGCTGCGAATAGCTCCGGCCCGGGCCCTCACCGGCGCATCGGAGGACGGTGAGAGCCTGGATTCCGGTCGAAATTCATGGGGTACGGGCGAGACGCTCCTCGATCTCCGCATGCATACCGACCGGCAGCTCCGCCGCTTCCAGAAGGCGGGGCAGCCGCGCCGGGTCGTGCATGTAGATGCCGAACGCCTCGTTGATGGTCAGCTTGTGCGCCGGACGATCGGTCACCTCGACACGGTCTCCGGCGCGCACCTCGCCCGGCACGAGGACACGCAGATAGGCGCCGGTGCGGTTGGCCTCGGCGAAACGCCTGGTCCAGCGCTTCTCGCCCATCCGGTGCTGGAAGGTGGCGCACGGGATGCGGCCGAAGGTGGGCTGGAGCACGAGGGTGTCGCCGACGTGCCAGACCTCGCCGATGACGGCACCGCCGACGTCGACACCCTCGGTTGTCAGGTTCTCGCCGAACAGACCGGGTGCCAGGTCGCGGCCGAGCTGGGCGGCCCACCAGGCGTAATCCTCGATCGCGTACGCGTACACCGCCTGGTCGTCGCCGCCGTGGTGCTTGATGTCGCCGATGAAGTCGCCGATCAGGCCGCTGTGCAGCCCGGTGGTCTTCGGGCCGGGCGCCCGCACGGCCACCGCGTGCTCGACCGGCTGTTTGCCGATGCCGGTCCGGCCCACGCTCTTGGCCGGGTTGTATTCGGACGCGCCGACGTTGAGAGACAGGATCACGAGAACTCCACCACTGCTCGGTCTTCGATCGGCCGGTATCCCAGCCGGGGATAAAGGGCGTTGCTCGTCGGGTTGGCGAGGTCGGTGAAGAGCACCACGTCTGTCGCGCCCGCGTCCAGGGCAGCCCGGCTGGCGGCCGCTGTGGCACCGGCGGCGAAGCCACGGCCGCGGTGCTCGGGAGGGGTGTAGACGAACTGCACACGGACCATGCCGGCCGCGGGGTGCGAGCGGATGGCCATCGAGACCGGCACCCCCTCGTTCTCCCAGAGGGTGACGCCGCCGGACTCCAGGCGCTCGTCGGCGAGGGTCCCGAGGTCGGGCGGCTCCTCGTTGATGAACTCGTGGAAGGCGCGGAGCCAGTCGATCACGAGCGGGCGATCGGCCGCGGTCGCGGACCGGGCGGCGCCCGCGGGCGCCGGGTGCGGCGGGACGAGGGTGTCCAGGCGGAAGAGCCTGGTCCGCATGCCGGGGCGGGCCGTGGTGCCGGTCCGCTCCTGCCAGCCGGCGGCGAACGCGTCGACGTCGGCGGCGGGCAGGTTGGCCCCGGCGACCGCGCGGGCGGCGAGCTGGTTGGCGCCGGCGACCGCGGGGGCGGCGAGCTGGTTGGCCCCGGCGACCGCGGGGGCGGCGAGCTGGTTGGCCCCGGCGACCGCGGGGGCGGCGAGCTGGTTGGCCCCGGCGAGCGAACGGGTGGCGAGAGCCTCCACCGCGGCGGGGACGGCCTCGGGTGGCACCTCGGTGAACATGACCGGGTACGGCGGGGTGTGGATCAGGACACCGCTGATCTGGTCGGCGGGGGTGCTCCACCATCCGAAATACGGCTCGGTTGGGCCGTACGCATGCTGTCCTCGCGACCGCAAGGTCTCGATCAGGGTGAGGAAGACGGTGTGCCGGACCGGCTCGGACCGCAGGAACTCGCCGGTGGTGGCGGCGAAGCGCTCCACATCGGTCGTCAATTCCCAGGCCATCGCATCATCCTGACGGCCAGGGGCATCGGGCGCACTCGATTAAAGGCCCCACACCTTGGCGATCCGGGCCAGGCTCTCCCGGCGGGTGGCCGGGTCGTAGACCGCGCCGGCCAGGATCAACTCGTCGGCGCCGGTCCGCTCGACCAGGGCGTCCAGCCCGGCGACGACCTCTTCGGCGGTGCCCGCGTATTGCGTGCCGGGCAGCGACGCGAGCATCGCCTCGTCAAGCTCGGAGAGCTCGGACTGCGCGGCCGTCTCCGGTGAGACGATCGGGCCGAGACGACCGGTACGCAGGCTGAGCGCCATGATCCGGCTGGGACCGGCCAGGAAATGCGCCTCCTCGGCGGTCTCCGCGGCGATCACCGACGCGCTGACCATGACGTGTGGCCGGGGGCGGCTCGGCGAGGGCTGGAAACCGTCGCGGTAGAGCCGGAGGGCGCCGTCCACGTCCGAGCTCATGGCGAAGTGGTACGCGTAGCAGAATGGCAGGCCCAGCGCGGCCGCCACCTGCGCGCCATAGGTCGAGGAGCCGAGCATCCACACCTCGGGGTAACTCTCCGGCGCGGGCGTGGCCCTCAACCGGGGCGAGGCCGGCACGCGCTCGTCGCCGAGCAGGCTGAGCAGCGTCTGCAGGTGCTCCGGGAACTGCTCGACAGTGAGATAGGGCGAGACCCCCCGCAGCGCCGCGGCGGTGGCCTGGTCGGTGCCGGGTGCCCGCCCGATGCCGAGGTCGATCCGGTCCGGGTAGAGCGCCTCCAGCAGCGCGAACTGCTCGGCCACCACGAACGGCATGTGGTTCGGCAGCATCACGCCGCCGGAGCCGACCCGGATCTGACGGGTGTTCGCCGCGACGGCCCCGATCAGGACCGGCGGGGCGGTGGAGGCGACGGCCGGCATGTTGTGGTGCTCGGCGACCCAGAAACGGGAGTAACCGAGCTCGTCGGCGGTCTTGGCGATCTCGATGGTGCCGCGCAGGGCGTCGGCGCTGCCGTGGCCCTCACGGACCGTGGCCAGGTCGAGGACGGACAGCGGGACACGGTTGGCAGCGCTCACACCCCGACCGTAGCTCGGCAGGCAGGGCTGATCGGGCAGACATCCGCCGTGGCGAGCGTCTCTTCTCCGGATCTTGCGGTGCGGCCGTTCGAGGAATCCGGCCGGTAGGCACGGGACAGCGAAGTGGACGGAGCGTGACTAGGATCCACCGGACCGATCAAGGAGATCAACTTTCAATGCTGCGTTCGTATCGCCGTGCGCTCCTCGCCGCCGGCGTCGCCATGGCGACTGTGCTGCTGACCACCCCGCCTCCGGCCTCCGCCGGCCTGGCCGAGGAGCCCGGATGGACGGTGACCGCCGGTGGGAGTGAGGTCCGTTACCCGCACGTCGAGAGCCTCTACGTCGCGATCAAGCCCGAGACGTGGGACCAGACGCTGCGCGACGTCATCGTCGAGGTGGACGCCTCCGATGCGGCCGCCGTCGATGTCAAGCCCTATGACAAGACCTGCGTGACCAAGGCCAGGGTGATCACCTGTGCGCTCGGTGACCTGACCTTCACGTCCGGCAACCGGCCCGCGTACCGGTATTTCTCCCTCACCGCGAACACCAACACCACCGTGAAGGGCACGGCACGGGTGACGGTGACCGGGCGTGATCAGCCCACGCGGACCAGCACCGTCGCGGTGAATGTGACCGAGCGGGTCGACATCATCAACTCCTACCTGCGGAACTCCGGGCTGGAGATCGAGCCGAACAAGGACTTCCTCGTTCCGGCGGGCTTCGAGGTGGAGGGCCCCAAGGCTGTCCAGGGCATCGTGATGACGCTCTGGGCCGGCCCGCGTCTGCGGTTCCAGCGCGATCTGCCGCCGAACTGTGCGCAGCTGAAGGGCGACGGGGGTTACACCGGGCGACTGACCTGCCTGTTCGACGCCACGCTGGCCGGGGACCGGAAGTACGTCCTGTCGTCGCCGGACTTCCTGACGTTCCAGGTGAACGTTCTGCCGGACGACGAGCCGTACGAGTTCACCGTGCTCTGGGCCACGCCGCGTGACGCCGAGGTGTACTTCAAGGTTCCCCTGCTGGACAAGCTCACCCCGGCAATGGCCCGGGAGAAGGGTGCGCTCGAGCTGGTCGACAAGGCCACCGGCAAGCCGGCTCCGCACGGCACTCTCGGCTATCAGGTCGACGAGGGGCCGGACCTGCCGGCGTACCTGTACGTGCGCCGCAGGAACACCGAGGAACCCGGGAGCCCCAGCCCGTCGGCCACTGCGAGCCCCAGCCCGTCGGGGACTGCCGGCGCCGAGGCCCCGACTGCGGCTCCAGGCGGCGAGGGTGGCGGCGGTCTCCCCGTCACCGGTGCGAACACCACGATGATCGCCGGCGGCGGTGTCGCGCTGGTGCTGCTCGGAGCGCTCGGTTTCCTGGTGGCACGCCGGCGGCGGGCGCGCTTCGAAGCCTGATCCACCGCACGCGTAAAGGCCGGGGTGCGTCTCACACCCCGGCCTTCTACTTGTTCAAGACTTCAGGCCAGCTCGGCGAGGGCCGTGTGGTGGCGCTCCGCGGCGTGCCGGTCGGCGCGGGCCATCGAGCCCTCCGGGATCGCCGCCACGGCGGCGGCGATCAGCAGCACGCCAGCGGCGAAGACGAACGACCAGGGCAGGCCGCCGGGCTGGTCGACGATCACGCCGGCCAGTGCACCGCCGGCCGCGCTGCCGGCGACCGAGACGGTGACCATCCACGTGTACGCCTCGTTCAGCATGCCCGCCGGGGAGATCCGGCCGACCAGGTTGTTCTCCACGGTCAGCGCCGGTGCGATGGTGGCACCGCCGAGAACGAGGGCCATGCCCAGGTAGAGCGGGTTCGGCATGAACGCGAGCACCAGGAAGCTGGCCGACAGTGCTGCCAGGAGCCAGGCGAACTGCCGGGACAGGGCCATGGCCGGGCGCCGGGTGCCGAACCAGATGCCGCCGATCGCGCTGCCGACACCCCACACCCCGAGCAGTACGCCGCCGAGCGCCGCGTCACCGCCGTGCTGGGACGCGTACGCGGGGACGATGACGCCTGCCGCACCGAACGCGACGCCGATGGCGGCGACACAGACGAGCAGCACCGGGAAACCGCCCACCCGCAGCGGGCCGAGTCCCTTGGTGGTCTGCTCGGACGCGTGTTCGCCGCGGTGCCGCATCACCGGCAGGCGGGCGATCCACGCGGTACCGGCGAAAGTCGCCACCGCGGCGCTGATCAGGGCCGCGCCGGGCTCGCCGGTGACCACCATGAACGCCGCCACCAGCATCGGGCCCAGCACGAAGACCAGCTCGAACAGGGAGGTCTCGGCGGCCATCGCGGCGGCGCGGAGTCCGTGCCGCCCGCTGCCGATCGAGGTCATGCCGGTCCAGGCGCGGCGGATCGCCGCGGTCAGCGGAGGGTACGTGGCGCCGGCCGCCGCCGAGGCAATGAAGATCCACTCGATGGCGTCGGCGCCACCCCGGCTCGCGAGCAGCAGGCCACCCAGTGCCAGCGGGTGCAGTACCGCGGTGGCGAGCAGGATGGGTGCCGGGCCGATCCGGTCGGCGAGCCGGCCGGCGACCGGACTCAGGGCCGCGCCGGCCAGGGCGTAGACGCCTCCGGCCAGGCCGGCCGCGGCGTACCGGCCGGTGGCCTGTTCGACGAGCAGGAGCAGGGCGAGCGGGGTCATGCCTATGCCGAGGCGAGCGAGGATGCCGACGATGAGGAGGACCCGGCCGCCCGGCAGTCGCCACACGCCAAGGTATTGACGCAATGCGGTCACGAGGTGCCTCCGGCGGAATTTCGGTAACGAGCGAAACGCCTTTCGAGGCTAACGCCGGGAGCCGGTTCACAGCCCGGAAACATGGGCCGGTGTCACGCGACTCACCATCCCGGCGTCATCGTTGTGTCATCAATGGCGGCTTCTGCCCCCGCTCACGGTGAGTGGCCTGCCGGCGTGGGAACGCACCGGCAGCCGGCAGGCCGACCCCGTTCTCTCAGCGCAGGTGCGGGCCCGTCAACGACGCCTGCTGGTGGAGGCGGCGGATCCGTTCGGCCATCGGCGGGTGGGTGGCGAAGAGCGACGACATCCCACCGCCCCGGAACGGGTTGGCGATCATCAGATGGGCCGTGCTCGTGAGTTGAGCATCCGCCGGGAGGGGCGCCCGCTGCGTACCGTAATGGATTTTCTCCAGGGCACTTGCCAGCGCGAGCGGGTCGCGGGTCAGTGTGGCGCCGGAGGCGTCCGCCTGGAACTCGCGGTTACGGCTGATCGCCAGCTGGATGATCGACGCCGCGAGCGGGCCGAGGATCGCCATGAGCAGCAGGCCGGCCGGGTTGGGGCTGTCCTCGTCGTCCGAGCCGCCGAAGAACGGCAGGAAGATCGCGAGCTGGGCGAGCATCGTGACGATGCCGGCCAAGCCCGCGGCCACGCTGGAGATGAGGATGTCCCGGTTGTAGACGTGGGACAGCTCGTGGCCGATCACGCCGCGCAGCTCACGGACGGTGAGGATGCGGGTGATACCCACGGTCACCGCGACCGCCGCGTGCTCCGGGTTGCGGCCGGTGGCGAACGCGTTGGGCTGCATCGCCGGTGAGACGTAGAGCCGGGGCATCGGCTGCCCGGCATCGGTCGCCAGCTCGCGGACCATCTGGTGCAGCTCGGGGAACTCGGCTTCACTGACCGGCCGGGCGCCCATCGCCCGCAGTGCGATCCTGTCGGAGTAGAAGTAGCTGACGGCGTTCGTCGCCAGCGAGATGAACACGGCGATGATCAGGCCGCCGCTGCCTCCCAGCCAGTAGCCCACGGCCAGGATGAGACTCGTGAGCAGGCCCAGCAGAGCGGCCGTTTTGAGGCCGTTGTGTTGACCGGACAACGTTCACTCCTTCGACTTGCGGGCTTGTGGCCCGCATTCAAAGGAACACTGATCACCTATGTGTTCATCCGGTAGCGCGCTGTGAGTTAGCTGGGGGCCACGTACGCGGCGAGGTGACGTCCGGTGAGGGTGGACTCGGCCGCCACGAGGTCGGCCGGGGTGCCCTCGAAGACGATCCGGCCGCCGTCGTGACCGGCGCCGGGACCGAGGTCGATGATCCAGTCGGCGTGCGCCATGACCGCCTGGTGGTGCTCGACGACGATCACCGACTTGCCGGCGTCGACGAGCCGGTCCATCAAGCCGAGCAGCTGCTCCACGTCGGCGAGGTGCAGGCCGGTGGTCGGCTCGTCGAGGACGTAGATCCCGCCCTTCTCCCCCATGTGGGTGGCCAGTTTCAGCCGCTGCCGCTCCCCGCCGGAGAGCGTGGTGAGCGGCTGGCCGATGCGCAGATAGCCCAGGCCCACGTCCGCCAGGTTCTTCAGGATCCGGTGGGCCGCCGGGATGCCCGCCTCGCCCGCCCGGAAGAACTCCTCCGCCTCGGCCACCGACATCGCCAGGACCTCGCTGATGTCGAGGCCGCCCAGGTGGTACTCCAGCACGGAGGCCTCGAACCGCTTGCCCTCGCACACCTCGCACGGTGTCGCGACCCCACCCATGATCGCCAGGTCGGTGTAGATGACGCCGTTGCCGTTGCAGTTCGGGCAGGCCCCCTCGGAGTTGGCGCTGAACAGCGCCGGTTTCACGCCGTTGGCCTTGGCGAACGCCTTGCGGATCGGCTCGAGCATCCCGGTGTAGGTCGCCGGGTTGCTGCGCCGGGAACCACGGATCCCGGTCTGGTCGATGGAGACCACGCCGGCGCCGCCCGGGATGGAGCCGTGCACCAGCGAGCTCTTGCCGGAGCCGGCGACGCCGGTCACCACGACCAGGACACCGAGCGGTACGTCCACGTCGACGTCACGCAGGTTGTGCATGGCGGCGCCGCGGATCTCCAGCTTTCCGGTGGGGGTGCGTACCGATTTCTTGACCGATGCCCGGTCGTCGAGGTGACGCCCGGTCAGGGTGCCGCTGGACCGGAGGCCCTCGACGGTTCCCTCGAAGCAGATGGTGCCGCCCGCCGTACCGGCGCCGGGGCCCAGGTCGACCACCCGGTCGGCGATCGCGATGGCCTCCGGCTTGTGCTCCACCACGAGGACCGTGTTGCCCTTGTCCCGCAGGCGCAGCAGCAGGTCGTTCATCCGCTGGATGTCGTGCGGGTGCAGGCCGATGGTGGGTTCGTCGAAGACGTACGTCACGTCGGTGAGCGCCGAACCGAGGTGCCGGATCATCTTGGTGCGCTGCGCCTCCCCGCCGGACAGGGTGCCGGCGGGCCGGTCCAGCGAGAGGTAGCCGAGGCCGATCTCGACGAACGAGTCGAGGGTGTGGCGCAGCTTGGCCAGCAGCGGGGCCACCGACGGCTCGTTGACGTCGCCCACCCACGTGGCAAGGTCGCTGATCTGCATGGCGCAGGCGTCGGCGATGCTGATCCCGTTGATCTTCGATGAGCGGGCGGCCTCGGTGAGCCGGGTGCCGTCGCAGTCGGGGCAGACGGTGAAGGTCACCACCCGCTCCACGAACGCGCGGATGTGCGGCTGCATCGCGTCGACGTCCTTGGCGAGCATCGACTTCTGGATCGCGGGGATGAGCCCGGTGTAGGTCAGGTTGATGCCCTCGACCTTGATCTTGGTGGGCTCCTTGTACAGCAGGTCGTGCATTTCCTTCTTGGTGAACTTGCCGATCGGCTTGTCCGGGTCGAAGTAACCGCAGCCGCGGAAGATCCGGCCGAACCAGCCCTCCATGCTGTAACCGGGGATGGTCAGCGCGCCCTCGTTGAGGGACTTCGTGTCGTCGTACAGGGCGGTCAGGTCGAAGTCGTTGACCTTGCCGCGGCCCTCGCAGCGCGGGCACATGCCGCCGGTGATGCTGAAGCTGCGCCGCTCCTTGGTGGTGTTGCCGCCCTTGGTGAGTGTCACCGCGCCCGCACCGGAGATCGAGGCGACGTTGAAGGAGAACGCCTGCGGTGAGCCGATGTGCGGCTGCCCGAGCCGGCTGAACAGGATCCGCAGCATGGCGTTGGCGTCGGTGGCGGTGCCGACTGTGGAACGCGGGTCGGAGCCCATCCGCTCCTGGTCGACGATGATCGCCGTGGTCAGCCCCTCCAGGATGTCGACGTCGGGCCGCGCCATCGACGGCATGAAGCCCTGCACGAAGGTGCTGTACGTCTCGTTGATCAGCCGCTGCGACTCCGCCGCGATCGTGCCGAACACCAGCGAGCTCTTGCCCGAGCCGGAGACACCGGTGAAGACCGTGAGCTGATGCTTCGGAATCTCGACGCTGACGTCCTTCAGGTTGTTCACCCGGGCGCCGTGCACGCGGATCGCGTCGGCCTTGCTCATGGTGTCTCCATCCGTCAGGCGGTGCGGCAGGAAGGCTGGTGCGGCGGCAGAAAAGGCGGGTCCGGCAGGAAAGATTAGTCCTGAATCAGCCCCAGCACGTTCCCATCGGGATCGGTGAATGTCGCGACGAGCCGGCTGCCACCCACGTTCTTCGGCGCCGCCTGCACGGTGGCGCCCGCCGCGGTCACCTCGGCGAGCTTCGCCTCGATGTCGGTCACGTGCCAGTAGGCGACCACGGACTCCGCGGCCTGCGGCCCCTTCGGCACGAGGCCGATGTGCTGGCCCTCGGCGTCGAACCCGACGTAGTAGGCCGAGTCGGCCGACGGCTCCACGCCGAGCAGTGCGGCGTACACCTTCTTGCTCTTCTCCAGATCGGCGACCGGGTGGAGGACTGTCTTGATTCCCTGAGTTGTCATGACAGCCACGCTAAGGGTGCGGCGCCCCGCTGCGCTTCTCGATTCCTGATGGCCTATGAAAGGGCTGCCTATGAAAGGGCGTCGAACAGAACCTGCGGCGCGAAGCCCAGGACGACGGCCACCGCCACACCGGCGAACACGGCAACCACGACCGGCCTGGCCACCGGGAGAGCCGAGCGAGCATGGCCGCTGTAGAGGATCGCGGCCACCCGGACGTAGTACGCGAGCGCGATCACCGCGTTGATCACCACGACCGCGGCCAGCCAGGTCCACCTCGCGTCGACAAGGACACCGACCACCGACAGCTTGGCGAAGAGGCCGGCCAGTCCCGGCGGAAGCCCGGCCAGACCGGCGAGGGCGAGCACGAGCGCGGCGCCCAGCCCGCGGGACTCGCGGCCGGCACCCCGGTAGTCCTCGATCGCGCCGCCGTCGGCTCCGGGCGCCCGCAGCGCCACCACCACGCCGAACGCCACGAACTCCAGGACGACGAAGAAGACGGCGTACGCGAGGGCGGCCAGCACCCCGATCTCGCCCAGCGCCAGGGCGGCCAGGATGTAACCGGCCTGGGCGATCGAGGACCAGGCGAGCAACCGCACCATGCGGGTCTGCCGGAGCGCCACCAGGTTGCCGACGGTCATCGTGAGCACGGCGAGGGCCGCGACCACCACACCGGCGTCGAGGCGGGAGACCACAGCGGCCAGGGCGAGCACGCCGCCGAGCTTGGAGGCGGTCGAGAGGTACGCCGCGACCGGCACCGGCGCGCCGTCGTAGGTGGCGGGCGCCCAAGCGTGCAGCGGCACCGCGGCGACCTTGAAGGCGAGCCCGATCACCAGCAACGCCACACCGACCCCGGCCAGCTTCTCCAGCGGCCCGGACCCCGCGGTCAGCAGGTCCAGGTGGACCCCGCCGGTCGCCGCGTAGTTGAGCGCGACGCCGAGCAGGGCGATCGCCGTGGACACCACGCTGATCAGGAAGAACGTCACCGAGGCCGAGGCCGCGCCGGTGGTCACCCGCTCGCCGGGCGCGAACCGGCGCAGGCCGGCCAGCACGTAGAGCGGCAGGGTGAGGGTCTCCAGGCCGACGATCAGGGTGATCAGGTCACCCGCGTAGCCGACCACCACGCCGCCGGTCATCGAGCAGGCCAGCAGGAAGCAGAACTCGCCCGCCGGGGCGATTCCGAGCCGCAGCGCCGGCACCGACAGCGCGAGCACACCGGCGGTCAGCCCGGCGAAGAGCACCGCTGCCACGGCGGCGGGCCAGGTCGGCACCCACGAACAGGCTCCTGCGGTGGTGCAGAACGTCCCGGCGGTGTCGGCGGTGACCAGGGCGCAGACGGCGGTGGCCGCCGCACCCAGCATCGTCGCGCCGATCACGGCGGCGCGCCTGGCCACGAACAGGTCGGCGAGCAGGGCGAGGATCGCGGTGCCCGCCGCGGCGTAGAGCGGGAGCAGCGCGAAGTGGTCGATCTGCTGACTGCTCACGGTGCACCCACCAGAAGTCCGGTGATCGGCTCGGAAGTGTTCGCCAGCACCAGCACCGGTGCCAGGCCGACGGCGAGCGTGAGCAGGATCAGCGGCGCCCAGGCGAACCACTCGGCGGTGGCGATCGCCGGGCGCACCTGGTGCATTGCGGGGGTGGCCGGGCCGTGCGTGAGCCGGCGCAGCAGGCGCAGGAAGTAGGCAGCGGTGAGCGCACCGCCGATGGCGGCGAGGACCGCGAGGGTCAACCAGTAGGGACCGCCCGCCTGGACGGCGGCGACGACGGCGAACGCCTCACCCCAGAAACCGGCGAGGCCGGGGAGTCCGAGCGAGGCGACGGCGGCGAACCCGAGCAGGCCGGCCAGCCGCGGCGCGGTCTCCCGCAGGCCGCTGAGCTGGTTGAATGAGCCGGTGCCGGCCCGGTCCTTGATCGTGCCGGCCAGGAAGAAGAGCAGGCCGGTGATCAGGCCGTGTGCGACGTTGCCGATCAGGGCCGCCTGGATGCCGGTCGTGGTGAACGTGGCGATGCCGAGCAGCACGAAACCCATGTGCCCGACGCTGGAGTAGGCGATCAGGCGTTTCAGGTCGTGCTGGCGCAGGCAGATCAGCGCGCCGAAGATGATCGCGAGCACGGCGAACAGCCCGAGGACCGGGCCGGCCGACTCGGCGGCGTCCGGTGCCACACCGATGCCGACGCGGATCAGGCCGTAGGTGCCCATCTTCAGCAGCACCCCGGCCAGGATCACCGAGCCGACCGTCGGCGCCTCGGTGTGCGCGTCCGGCAGCCAGGTGTGCAGCGGCCAGAGCGGGGCCTTCACCGCGAAGGCCAGCAGCAGCAGCGTGAACGCGACCGTCTGGGTGGTGCGGCCGAGCGGATCGGCGCCGGTGAGGACCATCAGGTCGCCGGTGCCCGCCTCGGCGACCACGGTGACCACGCCGAGCAGCAGCAGCACCGAGCCGGCGAGCGTGTAGAGGACGAACTTGCGGGCGGCCGCCCGTCGCTCCGGTCCGCCCCAGCCCGCGATCACCGCGTACATCGGGAGGAGGACCACTTCGAACATGACGAAGAAGAGGATCAGGTCCAGGGCGAGGAAGGTGCCCAGCACGCCGACCTCGAGAACCAGGAGCAGCGCGGCCAGGCCACGACCGGAGCCACCCTGCGGGACTTTCTTGATCGTGTACGCACAACAGAGCACCGTCAGCAACCCGGTCAGGACGATCAACGGGTACGAGATCCCGTCCACACCGAGGTGGAACTCCAGCCCCAGCGCCGGGACCCACGGCACGCTCACGTTCGCCCAGGGAGTGATCCCCGGCGGACCGTCCCCCACGCTGTACGCGAACCAGCCGAAGCCGCCCGGCGCCGCCACCGTGGTCAGCGGCAGAGCCAGCGTGATCAGGAAGGTGACCGCCGCGAAGATCGTGGCGATCACCCGTGCCCGCCGGTCCTCACGAGCCGGCATCAGCGCCACGACCGCCGCACCCACTGCCGGAACAAGCAGCAGAGCCACGAGCAAGAACGCCGGAAGATCGCCCGCAGTGGTCGTATAGCTCATGCCAGTGCCCCCAGCCATGCGACGACACCGAGGAGCAGCGCACCGGAACAGACCAGGACCGCCGCGACCGGCAGCGCCACCCGGTGCCCGGCGTTGAGCAGCCCGCCGACGAACGTGGTCGCCGTCCCGGTGCCTCGCACCGCGCCGTCCACCACCCGCTCGTCCGCGACGGTGATCCACTTCGCCAGCGCGCGCACCGGCACCACCACGAGCCGGTGCTGCACGTCGTCGAGGCGGAAGCCGGCGGCCAGGAACGGCCGGGCCCGGCCCAGCGCCGCCGCGGGATCGACACCGGGCACCGCCCGCCAGAGCCACCACGCCGTGCCGGCGCCTGCGACGAGCAGCAGCATCGGCAGCGCGACGGCGACACCCAGGTGCGGGTCCTCGAGTTCCAGGGCGGTCCGGAAGCCGGGCGCGAAGGCGGCGAGGCCGAGCAGCGCGGACGGCACCGCCAGCAGCAGCAGCGGCATCAGCATCGGGACCGGCGGGTCGTGCGGTGCGGCCGGCCGCCGGTAGCGGGCGTCGTCGAAGCCGACCTCCCAGTCCGGGCCGTCCGGTCCGGGTGCGCGGGAGACCCCGAAGAACGTGCGCAGGAGCAGGCGTGTCGCGTACCACGCGGTGACGCCGACCGCGAGCAGCGCGGCCAGCCAGACCACCCACCCGGCCCAGGCCGGTACGGTCTCCCCGCCCTCGGTGGCGTGCGCGGCGGCGGTCAGCACGTTCTCCTTCGACCAGAAGCCGGAGAGCGGCGGCAGCCCGGCGAGCGCACCGAGGCCGATCATGAACGACCAGAACGTGACGGGCATGTGCTCGCGCAGGCCACCCATCCGGGACAGGGAGTTGGTGCCGACCGCGTGGATCACCGCACCGGCGGCCAGGAACAGCAGCGCCTTGAACGCGGCGTGGGTGAGCAGGTGGAACAGCGCCGCGGCGGGCGCACCGACGGCGAGCGCACCGGTCATGTAGCCGATCTGCGAGACCGTTGACCAGGCCAGCACCCGTTTGAGGTCGTCCTGGGCGGTCGCGGAGAAGGCGCCGATCAGGATCGTGATCGCGGCCATCACACCGAGGACGGCGAGCGCGGCCGGGGACTTCTCGAAGAGCGGGTAGGTGCGGAACACGACATAGACACCGGCCGCGACCATCGTCGCCGCGTGGATCAGGGCCGAGATCGGCGTCGGGCCGGCCATCGCGTCCGGCAGCCAGGTGTGCAGCGGGAACTGCGCGCTCTTACCGGCCACGCCGGCCAGGAGCAGCAACAACGCCGCGGTCAGCGTGCCGGAGTCGTAGGAGTGGGCCAGGACCTCGGAGATCCGCGACGTGCCGGCGTCCACGATCAGCAGCGCGATGCCCAGCAGGAAGCCGACGTCACCCACCCGGGTGACCAGGAAGGCCTTCACCGCGGCGGCCGGCGCCTCCGGCAGTCGCCGATCATGGCCGATCAGCAGGTAGGAGCAGGCACCCATCACCTCCCAGCCGATCAGCAGCCCGATCAGGTCGCCGGAGACCACCACCAGCAGCATCGCGCCGGTGAAGAGGCTGACCTGGGCGGCATAGGGCGCATAGCGCGGATCATCGTGGAGGTAGGTGACCGAGTAGACCTGCACGCATAGAGCGACGACGGTCACTGCCAGCGCGACGTAGAGGGCAGCCGTGCCCGCGGAGAAGGTGAGCGTCAGATCGATCGGCCCGATGCTCACCCACGGTGCGCTCGCTTCGAGCGCACTCCCCCTGTCGTTCACGAGCGTGAGCAGCACGATCGTGTCGATCAGGGCGAAGGCAGCACCGAAGATGCCGAGACCGGCGGCCACTCTGCGTCGTGGACCGGCACCGTCGCCTGGCGGCAGCAGCAGACCGGCAAGACCAAGAAGCAGCGGTACGCAGGGAAGCAGCGCCCCCACGACTCCGACACCGCTCATTCGCGCACCCCGGTTTCGGCCAGGGGCACCTCGCCGGTGTGGGCAAAGGGCATCTCGCCGGTGTCGGCCAGGTGTACCTCGTCGATCGCGACGATCCGGCGCACCCGGTAGAACTGCAGCACGATGGCCAGCCCGACACCCACCTCGGCGGCGGCCAGCACGATCACGAAGAGCGCGAAGACGCCCCCGGTACCGGGGTGAGAGGTGACCCCGGTGAGGGCTGCCCGCAGCGACACGTCAGCGGTGATCAGGATCAGGTTGACCGCGTTGAGCATCAGCTCGACGGCCATCAGGACCAGGATCGCGTTGCGCCGCCGCAGGACGCCGTAGACACCCAGGGCGAACAGCAGCGCACCCACCACGTACGGGATGACGACGTGCATCAGGCCGGCACCTCGTCCTGCTCGGTGTTTCCCTCGGCGGCGTCCGCGGGATCGTCCCCGATCTCGTCCCGGGTCTCTTCCGCTGGGGCCGGCCGGGCACCCAGGTCGGGGCGGGACAGGATGATGGCACCGACCAGCGCGGAGAGCAGCAGGATCGAGAGCACCTCGAAGGGCAGCACCCAGGCGCCGAAGATCTGTTCACCGAGCCGCTCGGCGGTGCCGGGCTCGGGGTCGGGCAGGCGCGTCCAGCGGAAGGCGTCGGCGAACAGGGCGGTCAGGCCGAGGCCGACACCCGCGCCGATCACGGCGGCGGGCAGGGCTGGGCGGTCCAGGTCGGTGGAGGGGCCGATCGGTGCCCGGGTCAGCATCACCGCGAAGAGCAACAGCACGACGACGGCGCCGACATAGACGAGGACCTGCACCCAGGCGACCAGCTCGGCACCGAGGACCAGGTAGAGGCCGGCGATCGCGCCGAGGCTGACCACCAGGTAGAGGCCGGAGCGGACCAGGTGGGAGCTGGTGACGACGAGCGCGCCGGAGCCGACCGCCACCGCGCCGAGAGCCAGCAGCAGCACGTCCGCGACCGTCACTGCTCCGGCTCCGGCTGCGCGGGCGGACCCTCGGCCTGCGGGGACTCGGCGGGCGGAGTCTGAGCCGGCGGAGTCTGCGCGGGCGGAGTCTGCGCGGGCGGAGTTTGAGCGGGCGGAGTTTGAGCCGGCGGACTTTGGGCGGGCTTTGGGCGTACCGCTGCTGGTCTTGCGGTCTTGGCGGCAGTGGCCGCGCCCGGGCCCGCTGCCTTGCGCGCCGCCGTGGCCTCCTCCTTGGAAGGCTCGCCAAGCACGTCGTGGGCCGGCGGCGGAGGCACGGTGCGCATCCAATCGCCCAGCCGGGTCTTGTCGTGCAGCAGCGAGAGGACGTCGGTCTCGGCGTATTCGAATTCGGGCGTCCAGTGCAGCGCGCCGAACGGGCAGACCTCGATGCAGATCCCGCAGTACATGCAGAGGGAGAAATCGATGTCGAAACGGTCGAGGACGTTGCGCTGACGGGCGCGCGCGGCGCCCGGGACGACGACCTCCTCCTTGTGCGAGTCGATGTAGATGCACCAGTCGGGACACTCGCGGGCGCACAGCATGCAGACCGTGCAGTTCTCCTCGAGCAGCGCGATCACACCGCGCGAGCGTGGTGGGAGATCCGGTTCGACGTCCGGGTACTGCTGGGTGGTGGACCGCCGCGTCATCGTCTTGAACGTGACGGCGAGACCGTCGAGCAGGCCCTTGCCGGGCGCGATGCGGTCGTCGTTCTCAGTCACAGGTTCACATCCTGCCCGCTTCGCCCATCCGGCGCGACCTCGGCCCGCCGCCTCACAGCAGAGTTTTGACCGCGGCGGTGAGCACCAGCTGGGCCAGCGCGACCGGAACGAGGATCAGCCAGCAGAGACGCTGCAGCTGATCCTCGCGCAGACGGGGGTAGCTGACCCGCAGCCAGATGATCACGAAGGACAGCGCGAAGATCTTCAGCAGCGTCCAGAGCCAGCCCAGCTGATCAGCGAACGGGCCGTGCCAGCCGCCCAGGAACAGGACCGTGGTCAGGGCGGCGATCACGACGATGCCGACGTACTCCGCCAGCAGGAAGAAGGCGAAGCGCAGGCCCGTGTACTCGGTCATGTAGCCGAAGACCAGCTCGGAGTCGGCGATCGGCATGTCGAACGGCGGGCGGCGGATCTCGGCGAGACCAGCGATGAAGAAGACGAGGGCGGCCGGGCCCTGCCAGATCAGCCACCACGGCTGCCACGCCTCGACGATGCCGGGCAGGCTGAGCGTTCCGGCGGCCATCGCGACGCTCGCGGCGGCCAGCACCAGCGGAAGCTCGTAACCGAGCAGCTGGGCGGCGCCGCGCACGCCGCCGAGCAGGCTGTATTTGCTGGCCGAGGCCCAGGCGGACATCAGCACGGCGACCACACCGATGCCGAGGACGGCCAGGACCAGGAAGAGGCCGATGTCCAAGCTCTGTGCGACCAGGCCGCCGGGTCCGAGGGGGATGGTCAGGATGACGATCAGGTACGGGAAGAGGGCGACGATCGGCGCCAGCCGGAAGACGGTGCGATCCGCGTCCCGTGGAGTGATGTCCTCCTTCTGGACGAACTTCACACCGTCGGCGATGAGCTGCGCCCAGCCGTGGAAGGCGCCGGCGTACATCGGGCCGACCCGGCCCTGCATGTGTGCCATCACCTTGTGCTCGGCCTGGCCCACGACCAGCGGCAGGACGAGGAAGCCGCCCATCACCGCGGCGACCCGGATCAGGAGGTCCAGCCAGAGCGGCATCAGGCTGTCTCCCCGTCGGTGGGCGGCTGCTCGGGCGTGGCCGGTGCTTCCGCTTTCGGATCGCCCGGCGCGCCCGGGGTGGCTCGCGGTGTTCGGGCCGGGCGATCAGCCGGGGCCGGGCGCTCGGCGCGGGCCGGGCGCTCACCCGGGGCCGGGCGCTCGGCGCGGGCTGCGCGGGCCGGGGTTTCCGGGGGTGGGACCTTGCCCTTGAGCGGGCCCCACTCGTTCGGGTCGGGCACGCCGGGCGGGCGCATCGGGGCACGCTTGGCCGCGCCGCCCTCCGACTCACCCGGCTCCTTCGCGCCCGGCCACGGCTTGGCCACCCGGGACGCCAGCACGAACTCCTTGCGCAGCGGATGCCCCTCGAACTCCGGCGGCAGCAGCAGCGGGCGCAGGCCGGGATGGCGGGCGAACACGATGCCGAACATCTCGTGCGTCTCCCGCTCGTGCCAGTCGGCGCCCGGATAGAGATCCACCAGGGACTCCACGAGCGGGTCCTCGCGGGACACCCGGGTGCGCAGCAGCAGGCCGTGCCGCCGCCGGGTCGACCAAAGATGGGCGACCACCGAGAAGCCGCCGTCCAACTCGTCCACCGCGGAGAGCCAGTCGAAGAAGTCGCAGCCCACCGCGCCGGCGTCCCGGGCCGCCTCGGCGGCGAACCACCAGCGGCCGACCGGCACGTCGACCACGGCACGGGCATGGCCGGGGCCGCCGCCCGAGACCTCGGCGGTGACGGCGCCCAGACCGGGATCGTCCGTCGCCAGCAGGGCGACCAGCCGGTCACCGACCTCTTCGGGCGTCATGGAGGACATCCTATGATCCGGGGCCCGTTCGCGACCCCGCGCCGGGCCTCACACGAACCCGTCCTGGCATCGCGGCGTTCCGGCCCCGTGCAAGAAGCTGTCCGGATGTCGCAGCGTTCCGCCGGGGTCGCGCGTGTAGTTGCTGTGAGCGCCATAACCGATCGGGAGACACCCATCACGCCACGGGAGCATCCGCCGAGCTTCGACGAGGTGTACGCGGCGAGCTACACCGACCTCGCGGTGCAGCTCTACGCGTACTTCGGGGACCGGCAGGAGGCGCAGGACGTCGCCCAGGAGGCGTTCTGCCGCGCGCTGGCCCGCTGGGACGGCATCGCCGGCTATGACGATCCGGTCGCCTGGATCCGCCGGGTCGCCTGGAACCTGGCGGTCAGCCGCTGGCGCCGGGCCCGGACCGCGATGAACTTCCTGCGGCGGCAGCGGACCGACGAGCCGCGGATCGACGGCCCGGGTCCGGAGCGGGTCGCCCTGCTCGCAGCGCTCGGCAAGCTTCCGGCGGCCCAGCGCCGGGCGGTCGTGCTCCACTACCTGGCCGACCTGCCGGTGTCCGAGATCGCCGGGCGGGAGCGGGTCCCGGAGGGGACCGTCCGCTCCTGGCTGACCCGGGCCCGTACGTCCCTCGCGACCGAACTGAACGGAGGCCCGCAGTGAACGACACCCTGGACGAGCTCTTCGCGGACCTGCGCGCGCAGGCCGTACGCGAGATCCGCCCGCCCGGCGCCACGGCTGCCCGGCGGACCGTGCGCCGTCGCCGCACCACCACGGCCGTGGCCTCGGCCTGCGCCGTGCTCGTCGTCATCGGCGGAGGACTCGCTCTCGCCGGCCAGTCCGGCACCGGCCCGGCTCTGGTGGTCCCGGCAGCGAGCACCCTGGCTCCGGACAGCGCGGAAGGGCTGGCCGCCACCGCCTTACGGACACTGACATCGAAAGACACGAACGCCGCCGGGATGGACGTGTCGTCGCCGGTCGTCGCCGGTTACGAGCGGACCGAGCGGATGTTCCTGCCGCGGTTGAAGCTCGACGCCGCCTGCGCCGGGACCGGCACCATCACCCTGGTCGTCACCGGAGACATGCTCAACGACAAGCTGAACCGGTTCAAGGACCGCGAGCTGACGCGGATCCCGGTGCGGTGCGAGCCGAAGCCGGTCCCGGTCAGCTGGGAACTCAACGCCGGAGTGTTGGAAGAGATCACCTTCAGCCTGGCGGACGTGGGGGCCGCCGCAGGGCGGGCCGGCTTCGCCTATCGGGTCACCGAGCGGAACGGGGCACCGATGGCTCCCAACGACCCGCTGGCCGGCGTACGCACGGTGCTCGGCATGGAGGACGGCACTCCTTCCCGGGCCGGCGGCAGCACTCCGGAGACGGAGCCCGGTAAGACGTTCGGCGAGGAATCCCAGCACGCCGAGTTCCCCGACGAGCGGTACACGCTCGCGCTGGCCTGTGGCGGCACCGGCACCTACACCCTCCAGATCCGGCGTGACGGCAGGGTGCTGGCCGAACACGCGGTCGAATGCGCCTGGCCGCCGGCCCGGCGGGACTTCCGGATCGACGGTGCGCTCGGCAAGGATGTGTCGTTCTGGTCGCGCTACGAAGCGCCGCCCGGCGAGATCGCGGAAACCGGCTGGTCACTGATCATCCGGTGAGGTCCGAGAAATTCGGCGGCCGGGGTGCAACCGGCCGCCGGACGATCGCGTGTAGTCGCCGTGACAGCGACGACCAGGACCGGAACGGAGATACGGATCGACGTGCGCCACGACCGGCCCTCCTTCGACGAGGTGTACGCCGCGCACTACGCCGATCTCACCGTGCAGCTCTACGCGTACTTCGGGGACCGGCAGGACGCCCAGGACGTGGTCCAGGAGGCGTTCTACCGCGCCCTCGTCCGGTGGAACCAGGTCGCCGGGTACGACGATCCGGTCGCCTGGATCCGCCGGGTGGCCTGGAACCTGGCGGTCAGCCGGTGGCGGAAGGCGCGTACCGCGCTGAGCTTCCTGCGCCGGCAGCGGATCGCCGAGCCGCACGCCGACGGCCCCGGCCCGGAGCGGGTCGCCCTGATCGCCGCGCTCGGTGACCTGCCGCACGCACACCGGCGGGCGCTGGTGCTGCACTACCTGGCCGACATGAGCGTCGGCGAGATCGCCCAGCGGGAGGGCGTCGCCGCGGGCACGGTGAAGTCCTGGCTGCACCGGGGGCGTGCCGCACTGGCCGCCGAGTTCGACCTGACCGAGAGCGCGGGAGGTGCGCAGTGACCGACCGGATCGAGGACCTTTTCACCGGCTTGCGGGCCGAGACCCTTCCCACCGTCCGGCCGCCGGGGACCGCGCCGCTGCGGCGTGCCGCCCAGCGCCGGCGGGCGGCCCTGTCGGGGGCGGCGGCCCTCGCCGTGCTGGCTGTCGCCGGACTGGCCGCGGCGATCCAGCCGGGCCACGATTCGGTGCCGGTGGCGTCGCCTGCTGAGGGTCCCTTCCAGACCGCTCCCGTCTATACGGCTGAGACGCTGAAGGCCCGGGTGGCCGAGTCCCTCAAGATCGACGATCCGGAGCATCCGGAACCCGGCGAGATCGTCACCGCCTTCGGCTCCGTGCCGCATGAGGCGGGCCGGGTGCTGCCCGGCGGCACCTACGACATTCGGCTGACCTGCTACGGATCGGGCGGGATGAGCGTCACGACAAGCACCGGGGCGGTCGGCCAGGTCCCGATGGTGGTGGTGCAGGACGTGCCGTGCGAGACCACCAGCACCCTGGTCATCTCGGTCCCGATCGTGGTGCCGGGACCGAGCGGGACCGTGATGGTACGGATCGAGCCGCACGTTGCCGGCCCCGGCCGCGCCGCATTCGGCTGGACTGCTCGGCCGGCATAGGGAGCCTCGAAGGGTACTGACCTCACAGGCCGGGGAGGCGGCCGTTGCGGAAGACGTCGACGAAGTCCTGGTGGTCCTCGCGGGCCTGGTCACCGTACCGGTGAGCGAAGTCAACCAGGTGCCGGACGAAACCGGCCTCGTCCTTGTCGACCACCGCGACGATCGCCTCCTCGGTGGAGAAGTCGACGAGGTCGTGACTGGACTCGTCGTCGGCCACCGAGTGCATCCGGGCCACCGCGCGGCCCAGGTCGGCGACCACACCGCTCAGCTCCTCCGGCTCGTTCACGTCTGCCCAGTCGAGGTCCGCGGCGTACGGCGAGACCTCGGCGACCAGCTGACCGACGCTGTCGAGCTCGGTGAAGCCCAGCCACGGGTCGGCGTGAGCCTGCAGGGCGCGCTGCGATTCGGCCGTACGGTGGCCCTGGTGCTTGAAATAGCCCTTGACCCTCTCGTCGTCGATCCAGCGAGCCACCGCCGGCACCTGCGCCTGCTTCATGTAGATGATCACGTCGTTCTCGAGGGCCTCGGTGTGCCCCTCCAGCAGCAGGTTGTACGACGGCAGCCCGGCCGAACCGATGCCGACGCCCTTACGCAGCTTGATGTCCTTGATCCGCATCGAGATCGGGCGGGTCGACTCCGGCAGCGTGCCCAGGTAACTGTCGAACGCCTCCCGCACCTTCGCGGCGGCCGCCTCGTCGACGTCGAAGACACCCTCGCCGAGGGAGAACCGCCGCTCGTATTCGTCGATCACGGTCTGCCCGGCCAGCAGGTCGACCCGGGTGTTGAGCCGCGCCTCCTGAAGCACCCGGCGCAGCACGCCGTCCGCGTTCGCCAGGGTGATCGAGCCGATCGCGTCGTCACCGCCGTGCGCGATCGCCCGCAGCTCGGTGAGATAGGAGCCGGCGAACCGCGTGACCAGCGCGGTGATGTCGTCGTCGGAGAGCGCCTTCGCGTAGCCGATCAGGGCCAGGCTCGCCGAGAACCGCTTCAGGTCCCAGCTGAACGGGCCGACATACGCCTCGTCGAAGTCGTTGACGTTGAAGACCAGGTGGCCCGACGAGTTCATGTAGGTGCCGAAGTTCTCCGCGTGCAGGTCACCGTGGATCCACACCCGGCTGGTGCGCTCGTCCAGATAGCTGTCGTCGCGGTGATCCGCTGTCAGGTCGGCGTAGAACAACGAGGCGCTGCCGCGGTAGAAGGCGAACGGCGACGCCGCCATCTTCCGGAACTTCCTGCGGAAAGCGGCCGGGTCGAGCGCCATCAACTCGCCGAACTCGCGGGTCAGGACGTCGATGATGAAGTCAGCACGAGACTGAGAGCCCATGCGGGTGAGGCTACTCAGCAAACGGGGCGTAGCGGCTACGCTTCCCGCTATGTCCGCTTCCCGCGTGCTGCGTATCGGAACACGTTCCTCCCCGATGGCGCTCGCCCAAGTCGAACGCGTCCGGCAGATGCTCGCCTCCCGGCGGCCGGAGATCACCGTCGAGGTCGTGCCGCTGACCACCAGCGGCGACCGGTGGCAGGGCTCGCTGTCCGAGCTGGGCGGCAAGGGCGCCTTCACCAAGGAGGTGGACCAGTCGCTGCTGGACGGCCGGGCCGACCTGGCAGTGCACTGCGTCAAGGACGTCCCCGGCGACCGGCCGGCCCCGGCGGGCACGATCTTCGCGGGCTATCTCGAGCGCGACGACGTACGGGACTGCCTGGTGCACCCGTCCGGGAAGCGGATCGACGAACTACCGTCCGGTGCGCGGATCGGCACGTCGGCCGTACGCCGCATCGCCCAGCTGGCCCTGCACTGGCCGCACCTGACCCCCGTGCCGATCCGCGGGAATGCCAATTCCCGCCTCGCCAAACTCGACGCCGGCGAGTACGACGCACTGCTCCTCGCCGTCTCCGGCCTGCACCGCATCAACCAGCCCGAACGCATCACCCAGCCGATCGGCGTCGACACGTTCGTGCCCGCGGTCGGCTCCGGCACACTGGTCCTGCAATGCCGGCAGGACGACGGCGCGGCCCTGGAGATCGCGGAGGCGCTGGACGACCGGCGAACCGCGCGCGAGACCGAGGCCGAGCGCACGATGCTGCACATCCTCCAGGGCAACTGCCAGTCGCCGATCGCCGGTTACGCCCGCACCGAACCGGACGGCCGGATCAGCCTGCGCGCCCGGGTGATCAGCCTGGACGGCAAGACCGTGCTGGACGCGCACGAGTGGGCGAACGACCCGCTCGTCCTCGGAACCTCGGTCGCGGCGAACCTGCTCCGCCAGGGCGCCCGCGAGATCCTCACCGCCGCGGCTCCTGGCGATCTTGGACAACCGAACCGCCCAGGACCGGCTTAGATGTCCAACATCGTGGGGGTCGGCGATCCGCTCAGGCCGGCGGCTTGACGATCGGGGCGGTGAGGGAGAGCGCGTCGGGGCGGTGCACGCCACCCAGACCGGAGCCCTCGGCGGCGATCTTCTCCTGCAGGCGCAGGATGCCGTGCAGCAGCGCCTCGGGCCGGGGCGGGCAACCGGGCACGTAGACGTCGACCGGGATGATCTGGTCGACGCCCTTGGTGACCGAGTAGGAGTCCCAGTAGGGGCCGCCGCAGTTCGAGCAGGAGCCGAACGAGATCACGTATTTCGGCTCGGGCATCTGGTCGTAGAGCCGCTTGATGGCCGGCGCCATCTTGTCGGTCACGGTGCCGGAGACGACCATCAGGTCGGCCTGCCGCGGCCCGTGCGCGAACGGGATGACACCGAGGCGCATGAAGTCGTGCCGGCTCATGCTCGACGCGATGAACTCGATCGCGCAGCAGGCCAGACCGAAGTTGAACACCCACAGGGAATAGCGGCGCCCCCAGTTCAGCACGAACCGGATGGGTTCACCGAGCACTCCAGGTAGGGCCATCCGGTCAACCTAACCCATCCGGATAAGGCTCGGTCAGCGTCATCCGCGTGCGCGCCACCTCAAGCACCCGCTCGGGGCGCGGCCCCTCGGTGACGCAATGACGCAATGATTGCGTCATTGCGTCACTGGTCGCTGCAGGAGGCTGAGGAAGCCGGTGAGCAACGCTTCGCGGAGGGCGGGCGGAGCCGCGTTCAGCAGGGAGTTCACTGCGGCCATCTGGCTGAAGTCGCCGCCGCCGAGGCCCAGCCCTTCGGCCAATTCCGCGATCAGGGCGGGCGTGATCATTTCCGGCGTCAGCGGTGGGAGGGGTGGCAGCTCGATCGGGCCGCGGGCGCGGGCCGCCTCGGCGGCCGCGGTGAGGTCGGCGGCGAACTGGGGTGCTGTTGCGCGAACGGAAGCGGTCACCGTGAGGTGGATGGTCGGGGGCAAGTCGGCGTATGCCATCTGGGGCTGGGTGTGCCAGCCGCGGGCGGCCAGCTCGTCGGCGAGCACGAACAGGTCGACACCGTCGGATGCCAGGCAGACCACGCTGGTCTCGGCGGGGGCGTACAGGCGTACCCCGTCGGTGGCTGTCACCGCGTCGGCGAGGATGGACACCGCCTCGCGGGTTTTCGCTGCCAGGTCCAGGTAGCCGGCGTCGCCGATGGAGCGGAGCGTGGCCACCGCGGCGGCGATCGGGCCGCCCGAGCGGGTGGACGAGATCACCGGGTTGATCATCGTGTAGCCGGGCCAGCCGGCGTAGGCGAAGTACTGCGGCAGGCGCAGTTCCTCGTTGCGGTGCAGCAGCACCGAGACCCCTTTGGGGGCATAGGCGTATTTGTGCAGGTCGACCGAGATGCTGGTGACACCGGGCACGGACAGATCAAAAGCGGGCAGGTCCACCCCGAGCCGTCGCAGATAGGGCAGCACCCAGCCGCCGAAGCAGGCGTCGACGTGGAATCGGACGCCGCGCTCGGCGGCGATCGCCGCGATCTCCGGGACGGGATCGACAACACCGTGTGCGTAACTCGGTGCGGAGGCCGCGACGAGCACGGTGTCCGGGCCGATTGCCGCGGCCATCGCCGGCGGGTCCGCCAACAGATCGTGCACCGGTACGACGTCGAGCTCGACCCGCAGGTAATGAGCCGCCTTGGCGAACGCCGCGTGTGCGGTGGACGGGACGACCAGGCGGGGGTTCGTGATCCGCGGGTTCGCGTCGCGGGCCGCCTTCACCGCCAGGATCAGCGACTCGGTGCCGCCGCTGGTGACGCTGCCGACCGTCTCCCGGTCTCCGCCGAGCAGCCGTGCGGCCGCGCCGACGAGCGCGTTCTCCATCGCGAGCAGGGACGGGAAGGCGGTCGGGTCCAGGCCGTTGACCTGGGCGGAGACGGCGTACGCGGCGCGGGCCAACTCGTCCAGCCCGTCGACAGCCGGATCGTAGACGTACGCGAAAAGACGCCCGCCGTGTGTCGGCAGGTCTCCCCCTCGCAGTTCTCGCAGCTCGGCGAGGACCTGCTCGCCCGCCACACCCTTCTCCGGCAGCGCATCGATCATGCCCGTGACGTTATCCGCTCGTCGTAGCCGCGCAGTAGCAACACGGCGACTCCGACAAGCAGTGCGGGCACGACGGTGAAGCCGAGCAGCACACCGAGGCGGGCGGAATCGGTCTGGCCGGCCGCCTCGCCGGTGGCGGAGGACGTGTAGCCGAAGATCTGCAGCAGCAGGGCGTAGATGCCGGGGCCCAGTGCCAGCCCGAGGGTCTCGCCGGCGGTCCACAGGCCGGTGAAGACGCCGGCCTGGCGGCGGCCGGTGCGCTCGGTGTCGTACGCGATGCAGTCCGGCAGCATGGCCAGCGCGAAGACCTGCTGGCCGGCGTAACCGACGCCGATCAGGGCGACCAGCAGGTAGACGGCCACGGCGGGCAGGGCCCGGGAGCCGAGCAGGATCAGCGCTCCGGCGGCGAAGATGAGCGAGCCGGTGATCAGGGAGCGCAGTTTGCCGTACCGCTTGCCGACCGCGGTCCACAGCGGCATGACCAGCAGGGCCGGCCCGACGAAGGCGGCGAACAGGAACGTCGCGCCGGACTTCTGCTCCAGGACGTGGTCGGCGAAGTACTGCACTCCGGCGAGCATGGTGCCGATGCCCGCCGCCTGGACGATCCAGCAGATCAGCAGGGCACGGAACGGGGCGTTGCCGGCCGCCACCCGCAGCTGCGCACGAAGGCTCGGCTCGGCTTCACCGGCCGTGCGGGAGTGCGCTTTCCGCGTACCGAAGAAGGTGGCAAGCGTGCCGAAGACGATGAGCGTGCCCACGAAGGCGCCGGACCACCGGTGGCCCTCGCGGCCGCCGCCGGTGAGCTCGACCACCAGGGGCGCGACGGCGCCGGAGACCAGGATCGCGAGGGCCAGGACCGCGACCCGCCAGGTCATCAGCCGGGTGCGCTCGGCATAGCCGTCGGTGAGTTCGGCGGGCATCGCGACGTAGGGGACCTGGAAGAACGCGAAGGCGGTCGCCGCGGCGAGGAAGGCCACCGCGACGTAGGCACCGGAGGCCGCCCCGCCCGGGAACGGGGCCAGGAAGATCGCCGCGAACAGCACACCAAGCACGAGCCCGGCGATGAGCAGAAACGGCCGGCGCGACCCGCTGCGGTCGGAGATCCGGCCGGCCACCGGGTTGACCAGGACGTCCCATGCCTTCGGCAGCAGGACCAGCAGACCCGCCACGCCGGCCGCCACGCCGAGCGTGTCGGTCAGATACGGCAGAAGAAGCAAACCGGGCACCGTGCCGAAGGCGCCGGTGACCAGGGAGCCCAGCGAATATCCAGCCAAAACACCGCGAGGCAGCACACTCGTCTGAGGTACCACGGGAGAGGGACCGGCCGTCGTCATGGACGCGCATCGTAACCATGATCGCGTCGCTCCGCCTACGCTCGCCGCATGAAAAGCGTCGCGGCCGGCGTCGCCGCCAGCCACCCGGCCACCGCCCGCACCGGTGTGCGGATCCTGCAGGCCGGAGGGTCCGCGGCCGACGCTGCGGTGGGTGCGGTCCTGGCCTGTTGCGTCGCCGAGACCGTCTACACCGGACTCGGCGGTGGCGGGTTCGCCACCTTCTTCGAGGCGGGCACCGGCAAGGTCACCTGTCTCGACTTCTTCGTGGCCGTCCCAGGGCTGGACGGTGACCGCAAGGCCGAGCCGATGGTCGCGGTCGAGGTCTTCTTCGGCGGGCTGCCACAGGTGTACTCGATCGGCGGCGCCAGCGTAGCGGTTCCCGGTGTGCCCGCCGGCCTCGGTGAGGTGCACAAACGCTGGGGACGGCTGCCGTGGGCGGAGGTGGTCGCGCCGGCCGCCGGGCTGGCGCGGACCGGGGTGCTGCTCCCGGCCGCACACGCTCGCACGCTCGAGGCCTGCGCGCCGGCCCTGACGTACGGGGAGGGTGCGGCCCTCTACGCCCCCGGCGGACAGCTGCTCCAGGGCGACGAACTGCTCCTCCTACCCGGGCTCGCGAAAGCCATGGACGCGATGGCCGCCGACGGGCCCGACGTCTTCTACACCGGCGAGTACGCCTCGGTGCTCGTCGACACCGTGCGCGCGGCCGGCGGAGCGCTCGGCCTGAAGGACCTCGCCGAATACCGGGTCGCCGAGACGCCCGTCGACCACGCGATGCTCGCCGGCTACCGGGTGCACGCCCGCCATGATCTGAACCGGACGGTGGACACCATCGGGGCCCTTCCGGCTGACCTGTCGAGGCCGGCCCGGGCCGTCGGGGTCGCCTCGGCGTTGCGCAACAAGGGTGTTCAGCGGCTCGGCGACACCACGAACGTGTCGGTGGTCGACCCGGAGGGCAACGCCTGTGTGATCACCACGACGCTGGGGCTGGGTGCCGGGGTCTGGCTGCCCGGCCTGGGCATCAACCTGAACTCGATGCTGGGCGAGGGTGAGCTGCTCACCGACGATCTGCTGCCGGGGCGGCGGATGTCGTCGTACATGTGCCCGCTCGTGGTGATCGGCCCGGACGGCGGGCTGACCGTGGCGGCGGGCTCCGCGGGTGCGTCCCGTATCCGTACCGCGCTGGTGGACACGCTGCTCGGCGTCCTGGTCGACGATCTGAGCGTGCCGGAGGCGATCGCCCGTCCCCGGTTCCACGTCGTCGAGGACACCGTGCACGCCGAAGCCGGCTGCCCGCCCGCGGACTTGGCCGCGTTGGCGGAAGCCGGCTGGCAGGTGGTCGAGTGGCCGGAGGTCAACCACTACTTCGGCGGGGTGACGGCGGTGGGGCAGGCCGGTGCGGCGGGCGATCCCCGGCGGGGTGGTGTCGGCCTGCTCCTCTGAGATTCGGGCCGTTCAGGCCATCTTTCGGGCCGCGATGGCGTCGGCGTCCGCGGCCGTTTCGCGGAGGCCCACCTCGAGGCCGGTGGCGGTCAGGCCGAAGGTGCGCTCGGTGAGGGAGCTGTCCAGGACGAACGGGAAGTAGAACTGGTAATCCATTTCGGCCAGCTCTCGGGCGATCGGGACGGCCAGGCCCGCGGTGCGCATCACGAAGCGCGGGAGCTTGCGGATCTTCAGCGGCGGCTGGCCGGTCATCGTGGCATAGCGACCCGCGAGCTCGCGGATGGAGATCGGGGCGGGCGAGGGGACGTGCCAGGCTTTACCGTACGACCGGTCGTCGCCTGCCAGTTCGACGAGTGTGCGGGCCATGTCACCGGTGTAGGTGAAGGTGTGCGGCACGTCGACGTCGGCCGGGGCCCACGCCGTACGGCCGGCGCGGATGGCCGGGAGCAGGACCGCCGAGAAGATCCCGGCCGCACCGGCACCCAGGTAGTCCGAGGCGCGGGCCTCGAAGGTGCGGACACCGCTGTCCAGGGCGTCCTGCCACATCTTGATGCGGATCCGGCCCTTGCGCCCGGTCGCGGCGAGCGGGGAGCTCTCGGTCATCCGGCCGCCGGGCTGCCGACCGTATCCGTAGAGGTTGCCGGTGATCGCGTACACCGCGTCGTTCGCCTTGGCTGCGGCGATCATCGCGTTGTTCATCGGGAACCACTTGGCGGCCCACTCGGTGTACTTCGGGTTGGCGCAGTTGTAGAGCACCTCAGCACCCTTGGCGAGCTCGGTGAGGCGGCGCGCGTCAGCGGCGTCGGCGGTGACCCGCTCGATCAGCTGATGCTCGGGGCCGCTGCCGCTGCGCGTGACGATCCGGACGGTCTCGCCGCGCTCGGCGAGCAGACGGGCGACGGTGGAGCCGATCGGACCGGAACCGACAACAACCTGCATGGCGTTCTCCTTTGCGAGCACTGCTCTCTGTCGAGAACAACAGTCTCACTTGCTTGGCCGTCGCGCAAGAGCAGTGCTCTCGTTGTGGCACACTGGCCTGATGAGCGCCGCCAACCTACGAGCCCGGGTGCGGGCCGAGATGACCGACGAGATCAAGGCGGTGGCCCGGCGCCACCTGGCCACCGACGGGGCGAACCTGTCCCTGCGGGCGGTCGCCCGGGACCTCGGCATGGCCTCGTCCGCCGTCTACCGCTACTTCGCCAGCCGCGACGAGCTGCTCACCGCGCTGATCATCGACGCGTACGACGCGGTGGGTGCCGCCGCGGAAGAGGCGGCCGCGAGTGTTGAGGGTGCGCTGGAGAAGTGGCTGGCGGCCGGACATGCGGCCCGGGACTGGGCACTGGCCAACCCGCACGAGTGGGCGCTGATCTACGGGAGCCCGGTGCCGGGATATCAGGCACCGCAGGACACGATCGTTCCGGCCAGTCGGGTGCTGTTGCTGCTCGGGGAGACGTTGGCTACCGCGTATCGGGCCGGGGAGGTGCCGTCGCGGGAGCTTCCTGCTGGGCGCTATGCGGAGGAGTTGGGGGTGGTGGCGGCCAACTACTACCCGGATCTGCCGGCGCGGGCCATCGCTGACGCGATCAGCGGGTTCTTCCAATTGTGCGGTGCTATCAGCGCGGAGTTGTTCGGCCAGTTGAACAACTCCGTCGACGAGGATCGGCGCGGGTTCTTCGAGTTCCAGATGCGCGGGGCGGCCGCCCAGGCGGGACTCACCGCCTGACGTCCTCTCGCTCCCGCTCCCGGGTCCCCCGCGATCTTGGACAGCTGGACCGGCTATAGGCGGCTCAGATGTCCAAGATCCACGAGAGGCTAGAGCTGGCGGGCGTGGAGGACGTGACCGCCGGGGGTGTCCAAGGGGACGTCGGGGCGGTTGAAAAAACGGGCGCCCATCGCGGCGGGGCCGAGGTCCTCGATCTCGCCGAAGCCGCGTCGGCCCAGCTCGGTGGCGATCTCCGAGGGCTCGAAATACGTCAGCCACGGCTCACCGAGCCGCGCCACCCGCTCCGCCCGGGCCTCCAGCTGCGCCCGGCGCTCGGCAGTCATCCGCTCCAGCGGCTGCGCGTAGTCGAGCGCCACCTCGTTCCCCGCACCAGCAGCGATGTAGTCGAGCGTCTCGCCGAATCCCTCAGCGGTCAGATAGGGCACCACGCCCAGCCAGAGGAAGAACGCCGGCCCGTCGAGGTCCAGCCGCAGCGGCTCCTTCTCCAGGTCGACACCCGCGTGCTCAACACCGTCCGGAATCTCGATGCCCGCCTCGGCGAGCCGCCCCCTTTTCCACGCCTGCGTGTCCGGATGATCAACCTCGGTCACGCGTAGGTGAAGGGGGTTGCGGTAGGCGTACGTGTCCAGGCCCGCACCGACCACCACCACATGCCGCACACCACGCCCGGCCGCCGCAGCGATCGCGTCCTCCGCGAAGCGATGCCGCGCGGCGACGAACAGCCGCATGCCGCGCCGCGGTGCGTCCGCCAGGAGATCATCTCGCGCTTCACCGAGGATGGGTACGGCAAGAGCGTCCTCGAAGATCGCACCGCCATCAAGCACCTGATGGGCGGCCCGGTAACGCGCCGCGCTGTAGGCCGTGCGACTCGGCTCACCGTGCTTCATCGAGGCATCCATCCTGCCCTTATCGGGCATCCGCCGGCCTTCATCGGGGCATCCACCCGGCCTCGCCGATGAGCACCCGCTCGCCCCGCATCGGCACCCCCTCGCTCAGCAGCCGGGCCCTGGCCTCCTGCTCGTGACCGGGTGGGAGCCGCCCGCCCCCGTTGCACACCCGATGCCACGGCACCCCTCCGCCGTGCAGGGCCATGATCCGGCCGATCTGTCGCGGAGAGTTGCGGCCGGAGCGCTCGGCCAGGGCGTCGGCGATCGCGCCGTAGGACATGACCCGGCCCTCGGGGATGCTCTCGACCAGCGCCAGAACCTCTTCGACGTACTCCTGCGGTGTCATCACCCGCCACGATATGGGATCTGGCAAGGATCGACAGGGGCCTGCCGAGCACAATGGGCCTGGTGCGAGATGTGGTGACCGGTGCGCGCCGGATCGTGGTGAAGGTGGGGTCCTCCTCGCTGACCACCGCGTCGGGCGGCATTGACGAGCAACGGGTCGACGCCCTCGTCGACGTTCTGGGCGGGCTGTCCGCCGAGGGGCGCGAGGTTGTCCTCGTCTCCAGCGGCGCGATCGCCGCCGGGCTGGCCCCGCTGCAGTTGCGCCGCCGGCCGCGTGATCTCGCCACCCAGCAGGCGGCCGCCTCGGTCGGTCAGGGCCTGCTGATCGGGCGTTATGCGGCCGGTTTCGCCAGGCACGGCCTCACCGTGGGCCAGGTGCTGCTCACCGTCGACGACGTGACCCGGCGCGCGCACTACCGCAACGCGTACCGGACACTGCGCAAACTTCTCGACCTGGGCGCGGTGCCGATCGTCAACGAGAACGACACGGTGGCCACCGAAGAGATCCGGTTCGGCGACAACGACCGGCTCGCCGCGCTGGTCGCCGCACTGGCCCAGGCCGACCTGCTGGTGCTGCTCTCCGATGTGGACGCTCTCTACACCGGCAGTCCGTCCGACCCCGCTTCCCGCCGCATCCCGCTGGTCCGCGACGACACCGACCTGGCCGGCATCAGGATCGGCTCGGCGGGCAAATCCGGCGTCGGCACCGGCGGCATGGTCACCAAGGTCGAGGCGGCCCGGATCGCCACCGGGTTCGGTATCCCGGTCGTGCTCACCGCCGCGCCGCTGGCCGGTCAGGCGCTCGCCGGCGAGGAGGTCGGCACCCTGTTCGAGGCAGCCGCGCAGCGACCGGCCGCCCGGCTCTTCTGGCTGGCCCACGCCACCGCACCGCGCGGCCGGCTGCACCTGGACGCCGGAGCGGTCGCGGCAGTGGTGGCCCGCCGCAAGTCCCTGCTCCCGGCCGGTATCACCGCTGTCGACGGTTCCTTCGCGGCCGGTGATCCGGTCGACCTGGTCGACGCCGGCTCCGGGACGCCGGTGGCCCGTGGGCTGGTGAACTACGACGCTGTGGAACTGCCCGCGCTCCTCGGCCGGTCCACACCGGAGTTGGCCGCCGCGCTCGGTCCAGGCTATGAACGAGAGGTCGTTCACCGTGACGACCTCGTGCTGCTGTGATTCGTCTATTTCGTCTTCGGAGAGGTTTGCCATGAGCGTGCTGGAGCAGGCGGCCGCGGCCCGGGTCGCCGCCATCGACCTGGCCGGAGCCACCCGGGCCGAAAAGGACAGGGCCCTGCTGCTCATGGCCGACCGGCTGGTGGAGCGCACCGACGACATCGTCGCGGCGAACGAGGTGGACATCCGCAACGGCCGTGAGGGCGGGCTCTCCGAAGCGATGATCGACCGGCTGACGCTGACCCCCGAGCGGGTCGCCGCGATGGCCGACGGCCTGCGCCAGCTCGCCGCCCTGCCCGACCCGATCGGCGACGTGGTCCGCGGCTCCACCCTGGCGAACGGGCTCGAGCTGCGACAGGTCCGTGTCCCGTTCGGCGTGGTCGGCATGATCTACGAGGGCCGGCCCAACGTGACCGCCGATGCCGCCGGCATCTGCCTCAAGTCCGGCAACGCGGCACTGCTGCGCGGCTCCGGCTCGGCGTTCTCCTCGAACGCGGCGATCGTCTCCGTGCTGCGCAAGGCCGTCGCCGACGCCGGCCTCCCGGCGAACACCGTCCAGCTGCTGGACGCCACCACCCGCGACTCGGTCAAGGAGCTGATGCGGGCCCGCGGCCTGGTCGACGTGCTGATCCCGCGCGGCGGCGCCTCGTTGATCAAGACGGTGGTCGAGCAGTCGACGGTGCCGGTGATCGAGACCGGCGTGGGCAACTGCCACGTGTACGTCGACGCGGCCGCCGACCTGGAGAAGGCCCTCGGCGTCACGGTCAACTCGAAGACACAGCGCCTCTCCACCTGCAACACCGCGGAGTCGCTGCTGGTGCACGCCGAGATCGCCGACTCGTTCCTGCCGCTCGTGCTGGAGGAGTTCGAGGCGGCCGGCGTCACGGTCCACGGCGACGCCCGGGTGGCCGGTTACAGCAACGCGGTGGTCCCGGCCACCGAACAGGACTGGGGTACGGAGTACCTGTCCGCCGACATCGCGGTAGCAGTCGTCGACTCCTTGGAGGACGCGCTCGACCACATCCGCCACTACGGAACCGGCCACACCGAGGCGATCGTCAGCGAGTCCACCACCGCGACCCGCCGCTTCACCGCCGGCGTCGACGCCGCCGCCGTCATGATCAACGCATCGACCCGGTTCACCGACGGTGGCGAGTTCGGCTTCGGTGCGGAGATCGGCATCAGCACGCAGAAACTGCACGCCCGCGGCCCGATGGGCCTGCCCGAGCTCACCTCCACCAAGTACGTGGTGACAGGCAACGGCCACACCCGCTGACCTCTCCCGGGGCGGCGGCGGTCCCGCCGCCCCTACTCCTCCACCCCAGCTGGCTGCCAGTGCCGCCTCAACGCCCCGCAGACAGCACCCACAACCAGCCCACTCAACCCGGCTGGCTGCCAGTGCTGCCCCAACCGCCCGCAGACAGCACCCACAACCAGCCCGCTCAACCCGGCTGGCTGCCAGTGCTGCCCCAACCGCCCGCAGACAGCACCCACGCCCAGCCGACTCAGCCAGCTGGGCGTCAGCGTTGCTTCGGAGAGCGCAGAAGGAAGAGGGCGCGGGAAGCGGGTGCGGGAAAGCGGGAGAGATGACGGGCTAAGAGCGGCAGGCGCGCAACGCCGTCAAAGTGGTGTTCACGTCGAACAACGGCCCCTCGTTGCTGTCCCAGCCGCCATCGCGGCGCTGCGTCTCCGAGAGCCGCTTCCGCGCGTTCTGCAGCAGCCAGTCGTCACCGAGATTCACCCGGCGCAGCACCGCGGCCATCGAAGCCACATCCGCCGGGGACATCTCCGACAGCCGCTCCCCCAGCACCAGCTGCACCCGGGCCGACTCGTAGAAGTACTGCTGCTGGTGCAGCAGGACGGCAGCGTGCCAGCCGGCCGCCAGGAACGACGGCCAGGTGCCGTCGGGGCGCAGTTGGGAGGCGACCCACCCGGCGGCGGACGTCAGCACCTCGCCGAAGAGGGACCGCGACTGGTAGGGGTCGGCCTCCACGGCGGCGGTGGTCAGCCAGAAACCGGCCACCGAGGTCAGGTAGAGGGTGGCCTCGGGATCACCGGGCATCGCCCACGGTGGGGCCTGGTCGGCGAGTGTCTCGTTCTCCTGCCAGGTGCCGTCGCCGCGCTGGGCGGTGGCGAGCCACTGGAGGGCCCGCTCGACGACGGGACCGCGCAGGCCGCCGAGGTCGTCGAGCTCGGCGAGGCGGAAGCAGGTGGCGTCGACGGATGGGACGGAGCCCTCTGTCGAGGCGGCCCAGCCGCCCTCCGGCATCTGCCCGGAGGCGATGCGGTCCACGACTTCCTCCGGCGCGGGTTGTCCCGTCCGGAGGTGGGACAACCTCGCCCGCTCGACCGGGTCACCATGGGCGACCACGTACCCGATCGCGGCGTCTATATCGACCACGATGGTGACGCTACCTCGCACTCTGCTTTTCCGCTGCGCCATTCTCACGCTGAGGAGTCACCCGGGTGACTCCTCAGCGTGAACCTGCCACTACAAATCAGCACCAGGAGAATGACAGGCCATCACGGACGAGGCGGCAGGTCATCATGACGAAACGACCAGCCCGGAACGAACGAAAGCGACAGCTCAGTACGACGGAAGCGACGGGTCGACAGTGCTGACCCAGGACACGATGCCGCCCTGGACGTGCACGGCGTCCTTGAAGCCGGCCGCCTTGAGCGCGGCGAGAGCCTCAGCCGAGCGCACACCCGACTTGCAGTGCAGCACGATCTGCCGGTCCTGCGGGAACCGAGCGAGCGCGGCACCCGAAAGGATGTCGCCCTTCGGGATCAGCGTCGCACCGGGAATCCGGTTGATCTCCCACTCGGCGGGCTCGCGGACGTCGACGAGGAAGATGTCCTTGCCGGAGTCCTGCCAGTCCTTGAGCTCGCGGGCCGTGATCGTCGCGTTGGCCGTCGCCTCCTGCGCCTCGACCGAGACCGCGCCGCAGAAGTCGTCGTAGTCCTCCATCAGGTCGGTCAGCGTGGGGTTCTCCCCGCAGAGCACGCAGTCCGGGTCCTTCCGGACCTTGATCTTGCGGTACTCCATCTCCAAGGCGTCGTAGACCATCAGGCGCCCGACGAGCGGGTCACCGATACCGGTGATCAGCTTGATGGCCTCGTTGACCTGGATCGAGCCGATCGACGCGCAGAGCACACCGAGGACGCCGCCCTCGGCGCAGCTCGGGACCATGCCGGGCGGCGGGGGCTCCGGGTAGAGGCAGCGGTAGCAGGGACCGTGCTCCTCCCAGAACACCGACGCCTGACCGTCGAAGCGGTAGATGGAACCCCAGACATACGGCTTGCCGAGCAGCACCGCGGCGTCGTTGACCATGTAGCGGGTCGCGAAGTTGTCGGTGCCGTCGACGATCAGGTCGTACTGGCTGAAGATCTCTTTGACGTTGTCACGGTCCAGCGCGGTGTTGTGGATGACCACGTTCACCAGCGGGTTGACCTCGGCGATGCTGCGCGCCGCCGACTCCGCCTTGGGCGTGCCGATGTCGGAGACGCCGTGAATGATCTGACGCTGAAGGTTGGACTCGTCGACCGTATCGAAGTCGATGATGCCGAGCGTGCCCACGCCGGCCGCAGCCAGGTAGAGCAACGTCGGCGAGCCGAGGCCACCCGCGCCGACCGCGAGGACCTTGGCGTTCTTCAGCCGCTTCTGCCCGTCCATCCCGACGTCGGGGATGATCAGGTGACGCGAATAGCGGCGGATCTCATCGACGCTCAGCTCGGCAGCCGGCTCGACGAGCGGGGGCAGAGCCACAGTTCACTCCCCGGGTTAGGTGGTAAGGATCGCCGCCATTGTCGCTCGTCCGGCGCACGAATGCCCATGACGTCGAACACGGCCCGCCATGCGGGATCGCGGAATATTCAGGCGGTCGGCTCGCCGGCGTACCGTTTGCCGTCCAGATAGGGCCATGCGTTGCGAGTGCAACCCTTGAGACCGTAGGTCTGCGGCATCATCACCGGCGCCTTCGCACCGTCACCCGGGCACGCTTCGTGACCGTGCCCCAGTTCGTGGCCGACCTCGTGGTTGATGGCGTACCGGCGGTACTCGTCGAGGTGCCCCACATAGTCCGGAACCCCCTCCTCCCACCGCTCCGAGTTGATGATCACCTTGCCCGGCACCCGGCACGACGTGAAGGCAGCGGTCTCCAGGCCACCGGTCGCGCACATCCGCTCCGACGTACGCGGCGACGCCAGATAGATGGTGAAATCGGCGTTGTCCGCGTCGTTCGGCACCCGTCGCAGCCGCAGCCTGCCGTTGTTGGTCCAGCTCCGCTCGTCACCGAGCGTGCTGTCGATCCGCTCGGCGAAATCAGCCGGCGCCGGACCGCCGACAGTCTTTTCGACAGCCACTTTGAAACGGTGCAGCCGCCCTGACGATCCGAGCATCGGGCCGCGCTTCTTCGCGTACCCGAACTCTCCTGCCTTGGCCTCGGTCTTCGCGACCGGTTCCTCCGCCGCCTGCGTCTGGCCCGCCTGGGCCTTCGGCGTAGCCGCCGGCACGTTCGCCGCCGGCACGTTCTCCGCCGAGCCGACACCCGCCGGTTCGGCCGCACGCTGCGCAGCCTCCCGGCCCGGTGCGACGGGTCGCTCATCGTCGCGAAGCTGATGTCCGATCACCAAGATCAAGACCACAAGCATCATGTACGCGAGAAGCAGCGCTCGCCGCCGTCGCCTGATCGTCCGCACCGACATCGCGGGAGGCGCCGCATGCCGGGCCCCCGAGTCGGTACGCGAGTGCGCCGGCACGTAATCCTCGTCGCCCCGGGAAAGCACGCTCGGTAGGAAGGCAGAGTCGGGCTCTTCGTGATCGGTTTCGGTCGTGTCCCGCTTTTGCTCAGCCTTCTTCTCGGCCGGGGGTGGCGGCACGTAGACCCCGTCGGCCGGGATCTCCTCGGTTTCCTCCTCGTGCGCGGGAGGGAGTGCGGCCGGGGCTTGTGTGCTGTTGGGGAGTGCTCGAGCGGGGACGTAGAGGTTCTCGGTGGTGTTGCGTTCGAGCAGGCCCGGTGGCGGCCAGAGGTTGTCGGGTAGTTCCGCGGGCAGGCGGAGGCTCGCCGGGAGGCCGATGGGCGGGCGGTTCGCGACGTGCGGGTAGCCGGTGCCGGTGCGGTCCTCGGCCGCCGCCTCCTCGGGAGTCGCCTCCTCGGGGGCCGTCTCGGCGGGGTTCGGGGTCGCCCAGCTGAACGGCTCCGGGTAGGTCTCCGCGGGCCACGCCGCCTCTGTGGGCCTTGACGACTCGGTGGGCCTTGACGGCTCGATGGGCCCTGACGGCTCGATGGGCCCTGACGGCTCGGTGAGCCTTGGCGGCTCGGTGGGGCGGAAGCGGCTCGGGCGGCGGGCTGGGAGTGTCAGGGCGCGCGAGACCGTGAGGGCGGGCTGCTCGTCGACGGGCTCGGGGGTGCGGGGCGTGGAGGCTGCGAGCCGTTCGGCGGCGAGTTCGACGATGCCGCGGGCGACCAGTTCGCCGGTGGGTGCCGGGGCCGGTGGCTCGGGTTGAGGGTCGGCCTGGGGTTCGGCGGGAGCGATTGGGCGAGGCTTTGCCGGGGCGGCGGCGCGGGCGGCGGGCCGGCGAGCTGGGCGCGGTTCGACGGCCTCGGGCTCTTCGGTTGTCTTCCGGGTGGCGGTGGTCTTGGTGGGACGGGTGGTGCTTTTTGCCGCCTTGGCCGGGGCGACCGTGCTCTTGGTGGCCCTGGCGGTGCGGCGGGCCGGTTTCGCCGGCTCAGTTGCGGGCTCGGCTGTGGGCGCGGTTGTGGGCGAGGCTTCCGGCTCGGCCTTTGCGGCGGCCGTGGTGGCACGACGCCTGGTCGGCTTGGCGGGTGCGGCTGTGTCCGTCTCCGGAGCCTTTGCCCTGGTCCGCTTCGTGGTGGAGGCGGGAGGAGCATCGGGTGACGGTTCGGCGGGAGCGGTGGCGGTCTTGCGGGCCGTCGATCGGGTGGACGTCGATCGACTCGACGTGGACTTGACCGCGGGTGGCTTGACCGCTGAGGGCTTGGCTGTTGCCGCGGAGGGCTTGGCCGTCGTGCCGGAAGACTTGGTCGGCTCTGCGGCGACCGTGATCATGGACTTGGTCGCGGTGGCCGCTACCGCCCGGTGCCGTCCGACCGGCTCACCGGCGCCGTGATCGTTGGAGCCGTGATCGTTGGCGTCAGGATCGGCGGTGGCCGGGTGGGGCTCTGTCGGCAGGCCCGCCATCAGGGCGGCCTCGACTCGTGAACGCTCGGCCAGGGCGCTCCGGTCAATGCCGGAAGCGCCCGGCTCAGCAGGAGTATTTGTCGCGTTTGCCATAGCAAGCGCCAGCCTGCCATGAGTGATCGCCTGTCACAGGACTTTCGGATTTCCGTACCAAATCATCCGAAACAGACCTCAGCGCATCGGTCCGGAGAAGTCTCGGTTGTTGCGGCGGGGCCAGGCGTACGGCTTGCATCCGCGCAACGTGATCGTCTGCTGCACCATGACCGGCGCGGGTCCGCCCGCCTTCGGGCAGCCCTGGTGCCGTTGGCCGAGTTCGTGTCCGACCTCGTGGTTCACCACGTACTGGCGGTAGGTGGCGAGCCCCACCCGAGCCTGCAAATAGGGCTTGGCCGAGCCGCGCCAGCGGTCCAGATTGATGATCGCTTTGCCGCTCGTGCGACACGACGTGTAAGGCACGCCGCCGATCCGGATGTTCGTGCCACCCTGGGCGCACATCCGCCCCGCGGTGTCCCGGGTGGCCAGCAGGACGGTGAAGTCAGCCCGCTCCGAGCCGCCGACCATCTGAAGCCGCTGCCTGCCGGTACCGGCCCAGCTCCGGCCGTCACCGAGGGTCGCCTTGACCTGCTCAGCGAACGCCCGGACATCCTCGTTGCTGCCCTTCTCCACCGCCACCCGGTAACGCCGCAACGGCCCCTTGGCGCCGACCACCGGTCCACGCCCCGTCGCGTAGTCGAACCGCCCCGAACCACGCGTGGGCACCGCCCCCGGCAGGCGCAGCACACCGGCAGCGGGAAACGGTTCCGCGACAGCCACCGGCGCACCCGGCAACGCCCCCGACTCGAGAATGGGCGCACCGGAGCCCGGCGTTCGGACGCCCGCCAACGCTGGGATCTCGGCAAGGACCGCAGTGGAGGCGCTCGGGGAAGCAGGCGGCGCGCTTGGAGAGGCAGCGACTGGACCGGACGGGACCGGGTCCGACGGGACCGGGTCCGACGGGACTGCGGACGCGGCTGAGTCGGACGCGGCTGAGTCGAGCGCGGCTGGTGAGCTCGCGGCGGCGGGGTCTCCTGCTGGAGCCGGGTCAGCGGTGAACTGGTGCCCGATCGAAACGACGGTGAACAGCACCAACGTCGCGGCGAAGACGACGAGCCAGGACTGGCGCCACCGATCGCCTCGCAACGGGGACTCCGGCACGAGGTCGGACGCATCGGGCGAGATCATCGGATGCCAAGGGTTTCACATTCCGCCCGGCCCGCCCACCCCGTCGGACGTGGTCAACTCCACAAGATGAGGGGTATGGGCGCACACGTTGACCATGCGTGCGCGTTCACCCACGTCATAGGCCCGTCATAGGCCCTGCCAGCGCACACGCAACCCCAACGGGTGCGCCTGGGCACAGGGTTGAAGAACGGCGCGCTTCAGGCGTACCCCTGCTTTGAAAAGGGTGAGGAAGCCGCCCAGGCCCCGGCAGAGACGGCCTAGCCGGGGGCAGGCGAGCGGACGTCCTCCAGGAGGCCGACGATCGCGCGGGCGACCAGCCTCGGTACCTCCATCTGGGCGACGTGGCCGACGCCCGGCAGGATCAGCAGGCGGCTGTCGGGGATCGCCTTGGCGACCTGGACCGGTACGCGGGGATCGACCAGCTTGTCGTTGAGGCCGCCGATGACCAGCGTGGGTGCCTCCACCCGGGCGGCCAGGCGCCACTGCGAGTTGACGCCGGGCAGATAGGCGCGCAGGAAGCTGCTGACGAGGCCGCGCAGCGTGCCGAGGTAGGCCTTGGGGTAGTGCGCGACCGTGTAGCGGAGTTGGATCTCCTCCATCGCCTCGGCACGGCGCTGCGGGTGGACCTTGGAGGTGTCGCCGAAGCAGGCGGCCAGGACCTGTTCGGCCATCTGTTCGGCGGTGAGGCGGGTCAGGGCCCAGGCCATCAGGCGTTCGGCGCCGGGGAGGGCGAGCAGGGGGAGAACCGGGCCCTGTGCGGTGCGGCGCGGGTTCAGGAACGGCATGGCCGGTGAGATCAGGGTGAGGGTACGGACGAGGTCGGGGCGCAGGGCCGCGACGCGCACCGAGATGGAGCCGCCGAGCGAGTTGCCGATCAGGTGGACCGGGCCGCGGCCGGCATGGTCCAGGTAGTTGATGACGGTGGCCGCGAACGCGGGGATGGAGTAGCGCGGGCTGGGGTCGCTGTAGCCGAAGCCGGGCAGGTCGAGGGCTTGACCGTCGAGGCGGTCGGCGAGCAGGCCGGCCAGGTCGGTGAAATTCTGGGAGGAACCACCCAGGCCGTGTACGTACACGGCGGGCTCGGCGTCCGGAGACAGTGCCGGGGTGTCACGGACATGCAGCATCGCACCGTCCACGGTGACCCTGCGTGCGGGCCACGGCGACGGGATCTCACCCTCCGGCAGCAGCGCACTGTCACCGGCAAGAATCGCGCCTCTCATCAAGCCAAGAGTGCCTCGAGGCGGCGGTTGACCGCCGCCAATGTGGCGCGAACCATGGCGTGCCGATCGTCACCGGTGACCACTGCCGAACCGGCCAGCTGCTCGACCCAGCCGCCGCCGCAGGAGAGCAGCAGCACGACGACCGCGACCTGCATCGGGCCGAAGGAGACCGACGCGGCGTGTTCGACGAAGCAGCGGGCCGGGCCCTCCTCGTGCTGTGAGGTGGAGAGCAGCTCGTCGACCGCGCCGGCGGTGGCCGTGGCGCAGAGGCGCAGCAGGTAGCCGTCGACGGCAGGGCCGGTGGCGACTCCGGAGGTGGTACGGCCGCCGGCGCGCAGATGCACCTCGACGGTGGCGTCCGCGCCGAAGGTGTTGACACGCACGTTCTCGATGACGACGCGGGGGCCGGGGTTGTCGCCGGGGTCGAGCGGGCGGGGCTTGGAGGAGTCGGCGGGTACGAGGGCGGCCCGCATCTCCCGAGGCTGGGCGGTATCCGTTTCCCGAAGGCGGGCCGTTTCCCGTGGCCGGGCGATTTCCCGCGGCTGGGTCACTTCCCGTGGCTGAGCCGATTCTCGCGGCCGAGCCGTAAGCGGCGTGAGGGGCGCGGCTGTATGAGACGCGGCTGGTAGCGGCGCGGCCGAGACCGGCGCCGGCGCGGGAGGCACGATCCGTGGCGGGGCCGAGACCGGAGCCGGCGCCGGGACGACCGCCGGAGCGGCCGAAACGGGAGCCGGCGGCGCGGATGCCGGAGCGGCGGGCACCGCGGCCCGCCCCGCACGAGTGGCCTGACCAGGCACGAACGGCGGCGCCGGACCATCACCGGGCATCGCGGCGTCCAGCCCCATCCGATCCTGAAGCAGGCGGGCCACCTGACGGCTCACCTCGGCCGGGTCGGCACCGTCGGCCAGGTCCAGCCGGAGGCTGTGCGCGCCCGCCGGAGTGGCTCGCAGCGAAGCGTCCCGGACCCCGTCCACCTCGCGGACCGCGGCGAGGATGTCCTGGACGTCGAAGCCCTCCTGGCGCTCCTGCGCGGGCACCACGTCACCGCGGCGCAGATGCGTCGCGATGCGCGCCAGTGCGGGCGCCTCGGCCGATGGCTCCACGGAGGGCGGCTCCGGAACTGTGGGCACGTCCGGCTGGGCCGGGACGCGCTGCGGAAGCGCCCCACTGGTCTCCGGATCACCAAAGCTTTCCGGCTCACCGAACCTTTCGGGATGACCGAACCTCTCGGTTTCCCCGAAACCGGAAGAACCCGGGTACGCATGGTCGGGCGGCACCTGCTCGAAGGATCGGCGGTTGAACCCACCCGAATCGTACGACGGGCGAGCCACCACCGCTCCGCTGTCCGCCGTTCGCCTGTCCCCCGCAGGAGCGTTCTCCACCTGCGGAAGCCCCTGCGCGAGCGTGTCGGTCACCAGCGCGTGCCGCGACCTCTCAACCCGGGCCGGCTCAACCCGGTGGGGCTCAGCACGGGGCAGCTCAGTTCCCGCCGGCGACTGAGGGGTCTCCGGCTCCCCCGTAGGCGTCCACTCGGGGCGTGTCATCGGCACCGACGCGCGCTGCGGACCGCCCGGCGTGTCCCGGTAGGTGTCATCCAGATCACCCTCGTACGGGTACGGCGGGGCACTGCTCGGTGCCGGACTGCTGGGAGCGGGACCGCCGAACTCGCCGACCGGCCGGGCTGCCGGAGGCGCGCCGGGACGACGGTGACCGAGGATGTCGGCAAGCCTGCTCCGCTCACTGCCGGTCCACGGTGAGACCGGTCCGGTGTTCTCGGACGGGGGAATCTCCGCGGAATTTTCCGGATAGCCGGGTGGGGCCGGAGGCTGCGCGGGAGGAAACTGGGGACGTCCGAAGGACCGTCCCTCTGCCGGACGACGCCATGACGGTATGTCCGCTTCCTTGTCCAATTCAGCCTTATCCAATGCCGCCCCCGCGTTGGACCATGGACTGTCGCTGTTGGCCCACCCGTTCACTCGGTTGCGGTCACGCGAGTCGGCGCCATTGCCACTCGCTGCGGCTCCGGCCTCTCCGGAATGCCCTGATTCATCCACCGCGTGCTCCTCGCTCGCCCCCGCTGAGGCTACCGTGTGGTTGCAGTGGCGATAAGTTGCAGCGTCGCGACAATTGCCCGCACGACCGCGACATGCGCCGATCCGGGCAATCCGCGCCGCCAAACCGCGGGGACCGACCCCCTGGAGGTTCACAGAAATGACCGCTGCGTCCGGCGGGGCACAGACCGCACGACCCACCCGCCTGCCACGTTCGGCGCGCCGTAAGCAGCTGCTTGCCGCCGCGCAGCAGATCTTCGTCGCGCACGGCTATCACGCCGCCGCTATGGATGACATCGCGGAGCGGGCGGGTGTCTCGAAGCCCGTGCTCTACCAGCACTTCCCCGGCAAGCTGGAGCTCTACCTGGCACTGCTCGACACGCACTGCGACGCGATAATCGCCAAGGTGCGTGGAGCGATGCTGGCGACTCCCGACAACAAGGAGCGTGTGAAGGGCGCAGTTCGCGCGTACTTCGACTTCATGGATCACGAGAGCGAGGCGTTCCGGCTGGTCTTCGAGTCGGACCTGCGCAACGACCCGCAGGTGCGCCAGCGGGTCGAACGCGTCGAGCAGGGCTGCATCGCCGCTGTGACGGACACCATCATCTCGGACACCGGCCTTCGACCGGACCAGGCCGAACTGCTCGCCTCCGGCCTCGCCGGGGCAGCCGGACAGGCCGCTCAGTTCTGGTTGGCCAACGGCAGGCGTACGCCTAAAGCTGAAGCCGAAGCGCTCGTAGCTGCACTGATCTGGCGCGGGATCGCCAGCTTCCCGCTGCAGGGCGGTTCAACAGCAGGAACGCCACCGGAAATCGGATAGCCTTTCGGGCGGAAGACGGTTGACAGAGGAGGGCTCCGTGGAGGTCAAGATCGGCGTGCAACATTCGCCGCGTGAGCTGGTGCTGGAGAGCGCGCAGACCCCGGCGGAGGTCGAGCAGGCGGTGTCCGAGGCGATGGCCAAGGACAGCGTCCTCTCGCTCACGGACGAAAAGGGCCGCAAGGTGATCATCCCGATCGCCAAGGTGGCCTACGTGGAGATCGCCGAGGCGTCGCACCGCCCGTTCGGCTTCACGACTCGCTGAGTACCGGGAGGGCGCCCTGGTCCCAGGGTTGCCCTCCCGTAACTCTCTCTCGGGTGCGCCCGGCTCCGGTCGGGTAGACTGGCGTGCGTCGCCGTACATCGACCGGCTTGTTCAACGACCAGGGCCTGTTTCAAACAGGGCTTCTTGTGCAAACAGGGCTTGGTCAACGGCCAGGGATCGGCGACCCGCGCGTGCGGCCCGCTTTTTCGAGCGTGTGGCCCGCGCCTACACAGACCGCGCCCCAGCACTTCGACGGGCGCACCACGAGAGGGCACCCGTAAAACTTCATGACCGACAATGAGCAAGCTCTAGTACCCGTCACCACCCGCGCGCCGGTCCGCCCGGACAGCCCCACCTTCGCCGCGCTGGGCGTGCGCGCCGAGACGGTCGAGGCCCTGGCCAAGGCCGGCATCACTCACGCGTTCGCCATCCAGGAGTACGCGTTGCCGATCGCCCTGCGGGGCACCGACCTGATCGGCCAGGCGCCGACCGGCACCGGCAAGACCCTCGGTTTCGGCCTGCCGCTGCTCGAGCGCATCACCGCGCCGTCCGAGGGCGCCGACGGCCAGGCTCAGGCCCTGATCGTCGTTCCCACCCGTGAGCTGGGCCTCCAGGTGGCCCGCGACCTCGCCGCCGCGGGCAGCACCCGGGGCATCCGGGTCCTGCCGATCTACGGCGGCGTGGCGTACGAGCCGCAGGTCGAGACCCTCAAGAAGGGCGTCGAGATCCTGGTCGGCACCCCCGGCCGCCTGCTCGACCTGGCCAAGCAGAAGCAGCTGAAGCTCGGTTCGATCCGCGCCCTGGTCCTCGACGAGGCCGACCGGATGCTGGACCTCGGCTTCCTGGAGGACGTCGAGAAGATCCTGGCGATGCTCCCGGAGAAGCGCCAGACCATGCTCTTCTCGGCCACCATGCCGGACCCGATCGTGGCCCTGTCCCGCCGGTTCCTGCACAACCCGGTCACGATCCACGCCGGGCACACCACCGAGAGCGCCGCCTCGCCGCTGACCAAGCAGGTCGTCTACCGCACCCACCCGATGAACAAGGTGGAGATGGTGGCCCGGATCCTGCAGGCCCGCGAGCGTGGCCTCACGATGATCTTCACGCGGACCAAGCGGGCCGCCGACCGGGTCTCCGAGGATCTCGACTTCCGCGGTTTCGCGGTCGCCGCCGTCCACGGTGACCTGGGCCAGGGTGCCCGGGAGCGTGCGCTGCGCGCGTTCCGCTCCGGCAAGATCGACGTGCTGGTCGCCACCGACGTCGCGGCCCGCGGGCTCGATGTCTCCGGCGTCACCCACGTGATCAACTACGACTGTCCCGAGGACCCCGAGACGTACACGCACCGGATCGGCAGGACCGGCCGGGCGGGTGCGACGGGTGTCGCGGTCACGTTCGTGGACTGGGAGGACATGCCGCGCTGGGTGCTGATCGACAAGTCGCTCGGCCTGACCATGCCGGAGCCTCCCGAGACGTACCACACCAGCGCCGCGCTCTACGTCGACCTCGACATCCCGACCGACATCTCGGGCACGCTTCCGACCGCTGAGCGCAGTCGTGTGGGCCTGTCGGCCGAGATCGAGGAGGACCTGGGCGGCGGACGCCGTCCGGGCCGTGGTGGCAGCAGTGGCGGCGGCGGGCGCACGCGGGGTCGTGCCCGCGGTGGCCCGGCGTCCGGCAGCAGTGGGTACTCGGGATCGCCCTCGTCCTCCGCGCCGTCGTCCTCCGCGCCTCCCTCCCCCACACCGGATGGCGACGCCGGCGAGCGGTCCCCGCGCCAGCGTCGCCGGCGCAGGGTCACTGAAACAGACAACCCCTCCTTGGGTACGACCGAAGCACCGGCCCCGATTTCGGACACCCCGTCCGATCAGGAACCGGCAGCTCCGCGGGCCCGCACCCGCCGTCGCCGTCCGGCCACGGCCAGCGTGACGTTCTCCGACGGTGAGGCTCCGGCCGCTTCGCCGGATGCCCCCGCGGCCTCCCCGGCTGCCACCGAACCGGCAGGCGACCCGGCAGGCGACTCGGCAGGCGGCTCGGCAGGCGACCCGGACGGTGGCGCTACCCGGCGCCGTCGCCGCCGCCGTCCCGAGGCCGAGGTGGCAGGCGGCTCCGAGGGCTGACCGGCCTTTCTCAGATCTCTCTGGTTTCTCTGACGCACGGGACCGATTCAGGTCCCGTGCGTTTCACGTCCAGCGGCGAGTCAGCATGGCCGCCGCCGGTGGCCGCCGCCGGTGGCCGCCCTCCGCCTCCGGGCAGAATGGATGTCATGCCAGAACCGCTCGACCAAGCACTCGCCGAGGTGCGGGAGCTGCTGCTCGCGCCCGGCCTCACCCGGGCCGTCGCGGCCGGCCGCCGCCGTGGGCACGTACCGTCGGTGACCCGAGCCCAGGTGCGACCGGTCACTCTCAAGCACGGACCGAAGTTGCAGATCGTCACCGATGACGGCGCCCGGCCCTACACCCGCAACGTCGCTCCCGGAGCCGAGGCGGCGGCCGCTGTGGACGAGCTGCTCGCCGAGCCGTTCGGCAACTGGCACGTGGAGACCGAGTCGGCGACCGTCCAGGTCCGGGTGACCAAGAAGGGCGACGCGCAGGTGCATCGTGGTGGCGCCGTCGCCGCGCCGGCCTCCGCCGAGCACGACCGCGCCAAGCAGTGGCTGCTCGATCCCGGTGACCCGCTCTTCTCCGTGATCGGCGGCAACGCGGCGAAGCGGCGCCAGATCGACGCGTTCCTGCGGGCGCTGGCGGCGACTCTGCCCGAGGATCTGCCGTCGCCGCTGCGCGTCGTCGATCTGGGGTGCGGCAACGCGTACCTCACCTTCGCGGCCTACCGCTATCTGGCTGCGCGTGGCGCGCAGGTCCAGGTCGTGGGGGTCGATGTCCGCGAGGATCAGAGGGTACGCAACACCGCAGTCGCCGAAGAGCTGGACTGCTCCGGCGACGTGACGTTCGTGGCCGGAACCATCGAGGCGGTGGACCTGCCGTTCGCGCCGGACCTGGTGCTCGCGCTGCACGCCTGCGACACCGCCACCGACCAGGCGCTCGCCCGCGCGGTGGAGTGGGAGGCGCGCTGGGTGCTGGCGGCGCCGTGCTGCCACCACGACATCGCCGCCCAGCTCAAGGGCGGGGCGACCCCGACGCCGTACGAGGAAGTCACCCGGCACGCCATCCTGCGGGAACGCTTCGCCGACGTGCTGACCGACTCGCTGCGGGCAGCGCTGCTCCGGCTGCACGGATACCGGGTGGACGTCGTCGAGTTCATCGACTCCGCGCACACACCCCGCAACCTGCTGCTGCGCGCCCGCCGCACCGGCGCCGCCCCGACCGACGCCCAGCGCGCCGAGTACGACACGCTCACCGGTCAGTGGGGCGTGACGCCCGCGCTCTCGGTCCTCCTGGAGCCGATCAGCTGACCGGTCCTCCGGAGGCCCGTCAGCTGACCGGTCCTCCTGGGGCCGTCAGCTGACCACGACGGTCCAGGCCGCCGTGGAGACCTTCCCGGCGACCTGGAAGTCGAAGAACATCCGGTAGGTGCCCGGGCTGGGAGCGGTCAGCCAGAACTTGACCTTGCCGTCGACCAACTGGTTCTCCGGGTGCACGTGGACGTAGCCGACGTCACCCTGGCGCAGCACGACCAGATGCCCGAACGCACCGAGGTACGGCTCGACCGTGACAGGCTTGCCGGAGCCGTCCTTGACGGTCATGAGCAAGGGCTGGGTCGACTCGGTGCCGGGCGTTCCCTCGTACCCCACGGTGTAATCAGAAACGGTCGCAGCCCGCACCGGATCAGGAAGGGTGACCGGCTCATAGCCGCCGGCGACCGTCAGGTCGCTACCCAGCGTGGTCACCACCTGGCTGCCGCCGACAAGCGCGGTGAAGTCGGCGATCATGCGGTAGCTGCCCGGCTCGGCGAGGGTCAGATCGATGCCCCAGGTTCCGTCCGGAGCCATCTCCGGGTGCAGGTGCTGAAAGCCGGTGAGATCACGGCGGATCACGATCAGGTGCAGCGGCTTGTCGTGCACCACGCTGTAGGTCGTGATCGGCGCGCCACCGGGCCCGTGGATCATGAACTCGAGCCGCTGGGAACGGCCGGCCCGGAAGGTCGTGGACACCGGCGTCAGGGTCAGCCCGCTGGAACTGAGCGAGAGACCGCCGACGGCCGCACCGGTGCCACCGCCGGCGATCGGAGCGGTTGTGCCGTGGGTGTGCGGCTGGCTCTCGTCAACGGTGGTGGCCTCGGGTGCGGCGCCTGGCGGTGTGCCCGCTGCTGGATTCGCGGCGCCCGTCGCGGGATTCGCGGCGCCCGTCGCGGGATTCGCGGCACCGGTTGCGGGATTCGCGGCGCCGGCTGCCGGGTTTGCCGGGGCGGGGGTGCCGTTGTTCAGCCGGCCGAGGCCGTACCCGGCGAAGAGGACGACGATCAGCAGCGCGCCGATGGCGGCCAGCCGGAATCCGGCGTTCTCCGGTGGCCGGAAGTCCTCAGCCTGCGCTGCCTCTTGCTCTTGTTGCTCCTCGGCGCGGGCCGAGGTCGTCTCCTCGGCGCGGCCCGAGGTCGTCTCCTCGGCTTGATCAGGCATCAACGAGCTCGTAGCCGGCCTCGTCGACTGCTCCGCGCACCGCGTCATCCGTGAGTGGTGCTTCGCTGGTCACCGTCACACCGCCGGAAGCCAGGTCGACCTGCACCTCGGCGACGCCGGGCAGCGCGGAGATCTCGCTGGTCACCGACTGGACGCAGTGCGAGCAGGTCATGCCCTTCACGGTATAGGTGCTGGTCACAGCCATGTTCAACCCTTCCGGCGGCTTGCCTTGCTCATCTCACGGACCGGCTTGGTCACCTGTCCGACTCGAGCCCCAGCATACCCCCTGCCGGTATCCGGTCTCCGTGATGTCACTCCCTCTTTGAGCGTGCCCTCTCTCACTGGTTCGGAACTGCGTTGGCTCACCGCCGACCAGTTGGTACACCGATTGCACTGTCCCGCCCGCACCATCCGGTGCTCTACCTCACCTCGCCCGCCATCCGCTCGCACACCATGAACCGCGGCGACGATGCTGTCCGCATGTGGCCGACCGCCTCGCCCGTGCGGTTTCCCCTACCCGCACGCCTGCCCATGCGGTCCCTGGCCGCACGCCTGCCCATGCGGTCCCTGGCCGCACGCCTGCCCGTGCGGTCCCCTGGCCGCACGCCTGCCCGTGCGGTCCCCTGCCTGCACACCTGAAGGAGTTCCGAACGTGACATACCTCGAACGCGGCGAGTACGTCCTGACCGACGACCCGGCCCGCGTAGACCTGGACCGGGTGCACCGCTGGCTGTCCGAGGAGTCGTACTGGGCCGCCGGCCGCCCCCGCGACCTCGTCGCCCGTTCGATCGAGGGTTCCGTGCCCTACGCCGTACTCACCGGCGGCCAACAGGTCGCCTTCGCCCGCGTAGTCACCGACGGCGCCACCTTCGCCTGGATCTGCGACGTGTTCGTCGACTCCGCCCACCGCGGTCACGGCCTCGGAACCTGGCTGATCGACACCATCCTGGAAACCCAGTCGGCCCGCGGCATCCAGCGCTTCCTCCTCGCCACGAAGGACGCCCAGGAGGTCTACCGCAAGTCCGGCTTCGCGGAGTTGGAGGGCGCCCACCGCTTCATGGAGATCGACCGCCGCCCCACCCGAAACGCCGTCCTCGGCATCACCTGACCCTCGCAGCGGCCACCGTGGTCGCCGCCGGCCGCCCGTGTGTCCGCCGGCCGCGTGTGTCGCGCCACCCAACGGCCCGGCGCGTGGCACCGCCCGCCACCGCGCCGCCCTCGCCGCCCGCGCCGCCCGCGCCGCCCGCGCCGCCCGCGCCGCCCGCGCCGCCCGCGCCGCCCTCGCCGCCCTCGCCGCCCTCGCCGCCCTCGCCGCCCTCGCCGCCCGGAGCGTGGCACCGCCCGCCGCCGCGCCGCCCGCGCCGCCCGGACGGCCTGCGTCGCGCCGGAAAGCGGCGCTATGCGGACGTTAGGTGTGGTCCTGGCCGCCGTGGATTACCGCACAGGCGCTGTTGGGCTCAGCCGGCTACGGCCAGGGCCAGGGGGAGGACGGCGGGTGCGCCGGCGCGGCGGAGGGTGCGGCCGGCCAGGGACATGGTCCAGCCTGAGTCGACGAGGTCGTCGACCAGGAGGACGGGGCCGGAGAGGCGGGTCAGCTCGTCGGCGATGGCGAGTGGGACGGTGAAGGCTTCGTGGAGGGCTCGGACGCGCTGGCCGCTGTTGCCGCGGTGACCGGTTTCGCCCACGTGGTTGGAGTGCAGGGAGCCGAGGAGAGGCAGGCGGCCGACAGTAGCAATGTGTTCGGCGAGGCTGTGGACAAGTTGTGGATGACGGTGGGAGGAGACGGCCACGACGGCGGCCGGGCGCTCTCGCCAAGCGTCGTCGCCGTGGGCCCAGGCTTTGAGGACTTCGACTACGGCGGCGGCCAGTTCGGCGGGGATCGGAGCGTCGGCCGAGTCGGGCGAGACCACGCTGCGTAGCCGGTTGCCCCAGCCTAGGTCGGAGAGCCGGCCGACTGCCCGGCCGGGTTCGATCTGCTCCCCGGGACCGATCTTGCCTTTGAGACTGATGCCGACGGCGGCGAGGCCGGTGGGCCACATCTTCTTGGGCGCGATCTCGACACCGGGGCGGCCCAGGAAGGCGTTGGCGGCGGCCAGCGAGGCGGAGGACAGCTCGGTGTCGAACAGCGGGCCGGCGCAGTTGTCACAACGACCGCACGGGGCGGCTTCGGGATCGTCGAGGCAACGGCGGAGGAATTCCATGCGGCAGGCGGTGGTCGTCGCGTACTCGATCATGGTCTGCTGCTCGGTCTCCCGCGCCTCGGCGACGCGCCGCAGTCTGGCAGTGTCGTAGGTCCACTGTTCGCCGGTGGCCAGCCAGCCGCCCCTGGTGCGCCGCACCGCGCCGTCGACGTCGAGGACCTTGAGCATCAGCTCCAGACGGTTGCGGCGCAGGTCGACGAGGGGTTCCAGGGCCTGGGTGGAGAGTGGGCGGTCCGGGGCCAGCTGGGAGAGCACCGCGCGGACCTGGTCTTCGGGTGGGAAGGCAAGCGAGGCGAAATAGCGCCAGATCGCGGCGTCCTCGGGGCCGGGCAGGAGCACGACCTCGGCGTGCTCGACGGCTCGGCCGGCTCGGCCCACCTGCTGGTAGTAGGCGATCGGCGAGTTGGGCGCGCCGAGGTGGACGACAAAACCCAGGTCGGGTTTGTCGAAGCCCATGCCGAGCGCCGAGGTGGCCACCAGTGCCTTGATCTTGTTGTCCAGCAGGTCCTGCTCGGCGGCGCGGCGGTCGGCGTCCTCGACCTGTCCCGTGTATGACGCCACGGGGAAGCCGCGTGAGCGCAGGAAATCCGCGGTCTCGGTCGCGGCGGCGACGGTGAGCGTGTAGACGATGCCGGAGCCGGGCAGCCGCTCCAGGTGGTCGGCGAGCCAGGCCAGGCGGTGCGCCGGGTCGTCCAGGCGGAGCACGGCGAGCCGGAGCGAGTCACGGTCGAGCGGGCCACGCAGCACCAGCGCGTCACCGAGCTGCTCGGCGACGTCGGCGGTGACCCGGGAGTTCGCGGTGGCCGTAGTGGCGAGCACCGGGGTCCGGGAGGGCAGCCCGCTCAGGAAGGTGCGCAGCCGCCGGTAGTCGGGCCGGAAGTCGTGGCCCCAGTCGGAGACGCAGTGCGCCTCGTCGACCACGAGCAGGCCGGTGCTGGACGCGAGGCCCGGCAGCACATTGTCGCGGAAGTCGGGGTTGTTGAGCCGCTCCGGGCTGATCAGCAGCACGTCGACCTCGCCGGCCCGGATCTCCTGCTCGACGAGAGACCACTCGTCGAGGTTGGCCGAGTTGATGGTGCGTGCCCGGATGCCCGCCCGGGCGGCCGCGTCGACCTGGTTGCGCATCAGCGCGAGCAGCGGGGACACGATGACGGTCGGACCCGTCGGCGGATCACCGGGTGCGGCGGTGACACCGCTCCGCAGCAGCGACGTGGCTACGAAGTAGACCGCCGACTTGCCCCACCCGGTGCGCTGCACACAGAGCACCCGCCGCCGGTCGACAGTCAGCGCCTCGATCGCGCGCCATTGATCCTCACGGAGCACCGCATGCTCGCCGGCGAGCCTGCGGAGCACCTCCTCGGCCCGCTCACGCACGACCGCCCGCTCGGCCGCATCGGCCACCATCCGCGTCGTCTCAGTCACCCGGCATGTCTATCAGCCCGCGGCGGGTCGGCCCGAGTTATCCACAGCTCGGAGTTATCCACAGCTTCGGGAACGAATTTGCGCACCGGCGCGACGAACCCGCAATGCTGCTGGGACGGACGAGCGCCTGACGGTCCGCGTCCGATCGAGATCGGTTGATGGGTGGTGTGTGGAGATGAGCGGAGTCACCGGGGTGGCCGTCTTCAGGTCTCGGCTGCGGGCTCGGAACCAGAGGGCGGGAATCTGTGAAGGGCCTGCGGCGAGGCGAGTGTTCGCTCGGCGTAGTGCCCGCCCAGGACAGCAGGTGGCTCGACCACCACCAGTCCCGGTGGCCGGCGACGGCCGGAGGACAACGACTGCCCGGGACGGCGCGGCGAGGCCAGGACCGTGAGCCCGGGGACGGCCGGGGCTCAGGACGGCGGCGGATGGTGTGGCGGCTGCTTAGGGGAATGCGACAGAAGAGCGGCTGGAGGGTGTAAGGCTCTTAGACATGACCAAAACGATCGCAGAGAAGCTTCTGATCAAGCCGAACTCGACTGTTTGGCTCAATGAGCCGGCTCGTCTGCCGCTGCTCACGCCGATGCCGGACGGGGTGCGGGAGACCGGGACTTTGGCTACGGCGAGTACCGCGGTGTTGTTCGTCGAGGATGAGGAGGGTGCCCGGAAGCAGTTGGCCGAGCACCGCGCCGATCTGGACAAGCCTGGTGCGTTCTGGATCGCCTATCCGAAGGGGAACAGGGCCGACATCAACCGGGACACCCTCTGGCCGATCGTCGCCGACTTCGACATGCGGCCGTGCGGGCAGGTGGCGATCGACGAGCGGTGGTCGGGGCTGAGGTTCCGGGCCAACCGGCCGGGTGAGGGCCGGTTCACGGGCGGCGCCGCGAGCTGACCGCCAGCCGAAACGGTGGGTGGGGTCAGAAACGGTGGGGTCAGCAACGGTGGTGGGGCCAGAAACGGTGGTGGGCCCGAAACGGTGGTGGGGCCCGAAACGGTGGTGGGCCAGAAACGGTGGGGTCAGCGGCCGAGGACGGAGCCGCCGTTGACGTTGATGATTTGGCCGGTTACGAAGGTGCCGCCGGGGCCTGCGAGCCAGCGGACGGTTTCGGCGATGTCGTCGGGGGTGCCGGGGCGTTTGAGCAGCGTCGCGTCGACGCGGGACTGGTGGCCTTCGGGGGTCATGCGGCCCAGGAAGAACTCGCTGTCGGTTACGTAGCCGGGGGCGATCACGTTGGCGGTGATGCCTTCGGTGCCGAGGCGGGTGGCCAGGTCGAGGGCGTAGCCGTGCAGGGCGGCCTTGGCGGCGGAGTACGGGCCGCCGCCTCCGCGCTGGGCGGCTATCGAGCTGGTCAGGATGATTCTGCCGCCGGGGCGGCGGAGCTTGGGCAGGAGGGCGGTGGTCATCAGGACGGCGGTGAGCACGTTGGAGTCGAGGTTGGCGCGCCAGCGGGCGGCTACGCCGTCGAGGGTGTCCTCGTTGCCGGGGATGTATGCGCCGGCGTTGTTGACCAGGACGTCGACCGGGCGGTCGGAGACGGCGTCGACGACTGTGGGGATCTGGGCAGGGTCGGACACGTCGGCGGTCACCGCTGAGGCTTGCGGTCCGATCCACTTGACCGCGTCGGCGAGGACTTCGGGGCGGCGGCCGACGATGATCACATCGTAGCCCTCGCCGGCGAGCATGCCCGCCGTCGCCTTGCCGATCCCGGTACCGCCGCCGGTGACCACTGCGAGTCTCGTCATGGCTCGACACTATCGGCGGAGCGACCGGACCAGAGAGCCGACAGCGATCGGATCAGGCAGTGATCGGATCAGGCAGTGATCGGATCAGGCAGTGATCGGATCAGGCAGTGATCGGATCAGGGAGCCGAGAGGAATCAGAGAGCCACGAGGAATCAGAGAGCCAGGGAGAAACCGGTGCTGTGCTTGGGAGCCGGTACAGCGGAGCGGCCGGAAGGAGCCGGCTCCACGTGTTTGCGGGGTGTGACCTCTCGGCGGGGCTGAGTGCGCTTGCGCTTGTTCAGGGTGCCCCCGTTGCGTGCGGGCTCCTCGACCGCCGCCCGCACCGAGTTGTTCTCGACGGCTCCGGGGTTGGTGCTGCCGAGGACCTCCGCCCGGCAGTTCTGCCCGTTCAGGACGAAGGTGAGCGGCAACGGGTTCCGTTCCCGGTAACCACCGCGCAGCGTGACCGCCTCGGACCGTCCCTTGCCGGTGACCACGACGCGACGGCCCTGCTGGCTGACCGTCTTCGACAGTGGGACGAGGCGCTGGGTGCCGGGGAAGCTGAACTCGACACGCCAGGCGGGGTGTTGTGCGCCGGTGGCGTACACGGTCAGTTTGGCCTCGAACTCCGTGCCGGAATCGCGCTGCACCTCGTAGCGGATCGAGCACCGGGCGCGTTTGACTCCCCCGGCCGCCGGCGCGCCGACCGCCGCGCTGCCGGCGCCAGCAGCGGTGGTGTGCGTGCCGTCGGCGTCCTCGGCCTCGCGCCGGGCCGACCAGCTGAACAGGGTGGCCGCCAGCAGGATCACCGTGGCGAAGGCGGCGATGGCGGGCATCCGGTCCCGGCGGGCGACGATGCCCTGGTCGCCGATGTCCCGGCCGGCGGACGGGCGCCCGCCGACGAACAGACCGCCGCCCAGGGGCCGCACCGGTCCCATCCGCAACGCCGAGCCGATCTTCAACCCGGCGCGAAGCCGGTACGCCGCGAGCCAGGCACGGTGCGAAGCCGGCGAGCGCGTTGAGGGCTGAGGGAGTGAGGTGAGCAGCAGAGGCGCGCCGACCGGCGAGCGACGCCGCCACACCCGGAGCAGGCCCCGCCGCGGCTGAACGATTCCGGCCACTGGCACCACCGCCCGGGCCGCCGGGATCGCACCCCGCTCCCCCTCCCGCAGCGGCGGGATGATCGCCCGCAGGCCGACCGTTGCGGCGAGGGCGCGGGCCACCTCGGCGGCGCCGGGTCGGTCGGCGGGACTCTTGGCCAGGCAGCGCAGGCACAGGTCGGCGACGCCGGCCGGCAGTCCCGGCAGGTCGGTGATGGGTTCGGGGTCGGCGTACAGGTGGGCTCGGAGCGCTTCGGCGGTGTTCTCGGCGGGCCAGGGCAGCCGGCCGGTGAGGGCGCGGTAGAGCAGGAGGCCCAGGGCGTAGACGTCGGTGGCGGGCGAGACGGAGGCGCCGCCGAGGCGTTCGGGGGCCAGGTAGGCGGGGGTGCCCAGGAGGCTGCCGTCGGGGGCCGCGTCGCGCTGGCCGATGACGGCGGAGATGCCGAAGTCGACGACCTTCGCGCCGGCGCCGGTGAGCATCACGTTCGCGGGGGTGACGTCGCGGTGGACGACGCCCCGGGCATGTGCGGTGGCCAGCGCGGACGCGACCTCGGCGGCGGCCATCACGGCCTCACGCCACGCCAGGGAGCCCTGCCTGCCGATCCGGGCGCCGACGGACTCGCCGTCGTTGAGCTCCATCACCACGTAGGGGACGGTCAGCCGGTCCGAGATGGGGGCTTCGCCGAAGTCGAAGATGCCGGTGATGTGCGGGTGGCAGAGCCGCGCGGCGGCCAAGGCCTCCTGCCGGAGGCGGTCCCGGAAGGTACGGTCCTCTGCCAGCCGCGGCGAGAGCACCTTGACCGCCACGTCGCGGCCGAGCGTCTCGTCGTAGCCGCGCCAGACCACCGACATGCCGCCGGCGCCCAGCTTTTCGATCAGGCGGTACCGCCCGGCGAGACGGAGCGACCCATCGTGATTGTTTCGCTCCGTACTCCCCATGCGCCGATTCTCGCCGAGAGGCCCGCCGTCCGGTGCCGCACCGGGAAACCCGTGCGTTAAACCTGCTGTCAGCCGGCGAGCAGCTGATCCACAGGCGCGTAGTCGTCGGTCAGCACCCGGGCGTCCCCCACGAAACCGGTCAGTTCGTCGTCCGCCAGCAGGGTGACCGGCTTCGGCACCGAAGCGAGCACCTCTCGCACGGCGTCCACCGGCAGGGGGCTCTTCGACGCGAGGATCACGAAGTTCGACCCGGTCTTGCCCGCGATGGCATCCGGTGGGGCGATCAGGGCGACATGCGGAAACGCCGCGGCCACCGTGGCCAGTTCGGCCCGGATGAACCGGTCCGGCGGGTAGTCGATCACGTTCTGGGCGTACACGCCGTCGGCGCGCAGCACCCGCGCCACGTCCGCCGCCATCTCCCGGGTGGCCAGGTGCCACGGCACCACGAGGTGCCCGAACGCGTCACCCACCACCAGGTCGTAGCTCTGGTCCTGCTGCCTGGCCAGGCCGACCCGGGCATCACCCACCTCGACCCGAAGATCAGATCCGGTACGCAGGCCCAGCGACTTCCGGTCGAGATCCACCAGACCGCCGTCCAGTTCGAGGACCAGCTGGTCGCTGCCGGGCCGGGTCGCCTTCACGTAGTTCGGCACGGTGAACCCGCCGCCGCCCAGGTGCAACGCGTCGATCGGCGCGGCGGGCGGCTTGAACACGTTGGTGACCGCGCCGATCCACTGGACGTACTCGAACTCCAGGTACAGCGGATCGTTCAGGTCGACGTACGAGTGCCGCGCCGAATTGAGCATCAGGGTCCGCCCACCAGGGCGACCGGAGTCGGCATCCACCCGAGCGCAGTGGTACGCCGTCTCCACGTCACACGGTGTCGGCGAGCTCGCGCCGAGCCCCGCCCCGGCCAGCCCCACCGCGACGAGCGCCGCCCGCATCTTCGGCGATCCGGGCAGGTCCCGCCGGGTCCACCAGCCGAGCAGCAGCCCGCCCGCCGCCAGCAGCACCGCCAGGCTCAGCACGATCACGCTGCTCGGCATCGCCGCGACGAAGACGAAGCCGGTGACCAGGGTCGCCGTGATGGCGCCGAGGGTGCCGATGCTGGACAGCCGCCCCACCACGGAGCCGGCCTTCTTCAGGTCGCCGAGCTGCAGTTTCACCACCATCGGCGGGATCGTGGAGAGCACCAGGGCGGGCAGGAAGATCGCCAGTGCCGCGAGCAGCAGCACTGCCGGAGCGGCGCCGCCACGGAGCAGTTCACCGCCCCAGCGGACCAGCGGGAGGGTCACCGCCGTGCCGATGGCGCCGAGGATCAGCGCGGGGGCGAGCAGGGACCGCGGGTCGAACCGGTCGGCGAGGCGCCCGCCGATCCACGCGCCGTACGCGATGGCCGCCAGCGCCACCCCGATCACCGAGCTGCTCACCTGGAGGGTGACACCGACGTACGGGCCGACGAGACGCAACGCCACGATCTCCAGGACCAGGACGGCCCCGCTGGACCCGAAGGCCAGGGCGGTGGCGAGGGCCGAGGGCAAAGCGCGTGGCGGACTGTCCATCGCCGGATGTTACCGGCGGGCCGAAAAGCTCAGGTACGCAGGTGAGCGTTCGCCGACTGCGCCGCTTCAGCGAACTCCGGCAACTCGACCACCTCGGCCCCGGCCGCGGTCAGCAGCGCGATTCCCTCGCAGGTGACGAAGATGTCCGGTTCCCGCCAGGCGATCACCACCCGGGGGATCCCGGCCGCGATGATCAGGCTCACGCAGGTGGCGTGCGGCCGGCTGCTCCGCTTCGAGCACGGCTCCAGGGTGCTGTAGAGCGTCGCCCGCCGCAGCCGCCGATCACCGGCCGCCCGGATCAGGGCCGACTCCTCAGCGTGCACGTACGGATCCGCGTCACGCGACCAGCCGGAGGCGATCTCGTGCCCGTCCGCGTCGACGATCACCGCGCCGACGGCGAACGCCGTCTCCGAGCGGGGACAGCGGTGCGTGAGCTCGACGGCGCGGCCCATCCACCTGTGGTCGTCCATGGTGGGAACGCTAAACCCCACGCCACCTGTGGGAGACGAGAGGGTTCAGAGCATCGAGAGGTGCACGTGGTTGGTGTGCACCGCGGCCGGCCCGCCGCTGACGCTGTACGCCCGCCAGCCGGTGCTCGGCTGCCAGATCTGCCGGAACCAGATCACATACATGACGCCCAGCTCGTCGGCGTTCTTCACGAAGTAGGCGGCGAGGCTGTCACCGTACGACTTGTCGCCGCCACTCGCCGCCTCGTTCTTGAAGGTCCCCGAGGCCGCCGAGAAGTCGCAGGCCCGGCCCTTCGGATGCTCGCCGGACGACCGCTGGCTGAAGCACACCGTGTACCGCTTGAACCCGTCCGCCTTGGCCTCCTGGAACGCGTGCAGCGTCCGAGGTGTGATGCACCCGCTGGAGGTGGGGTCCTTGACCGTGCAGGACTCCTTCGGCCAGGAGCCGTCCGAGTTGCGCGGTGCCGCCTTGGCCGCCGGCGAGTTCGCCGAGACGAAGCCACCCGCGGCTCCGCCACCGACCTCGGCCAGCGCCAGCTCGGCCTCCCGCTTCTTGCGGGCCATCACGTTCACCTGCTTGCGCTGCTCGATGATCTCGGCGTCGAGCGCGATCTTGGCTTTCTTGGAGGTCTCGATGTCCTCCTGGTACTGGGCCAGGGTGCCGCTGTCGATCTGGGCGAGCACGTCGAGGCTCTGCACCCGATCGATGAAGTTGTCCGGCGAGGCGCTGTTGAGCAGCAGCGACATCGTGCTGATCCGGCCCATCTGGTACAGCCGGTTCGCCACCTCGTTGACCTGCCCGGTCAGCACCTTCGCGCTGGCCTCGGACTGCTTGAGCTTCTCGGTCAGCTGCGTCTGCCGCTTCTTCGAGGAGGCCAGCTTCGTCTTCGCCTGGTCGTAGCCCTTCGCGGCCGTTTCGAGCGCGTTGCGCAGCTTCTTGGTGCCGCCCTCGGGATCGGCGGCGGCTGGGGAAGCACTGGCAACGAGGGTCACCGACACAGCAGCGGCCAGCAGAGCCAACAGGGCAGTCAACCGGCGCGGGAGAGTGGCCGCCACGAATACCTCCAAGTCGTAAGCGCCGGTACTTTACCGTGCCGGACCTGGAGAAAGGGAGATCACTCAGGTGGCCGAGTAGCCACCGTCGACGAAGAGTGTCTGACCGGTTACCGCCTGCCCAGCATCACTCGCCAGGAAAACGGCACATCCGGCGAAATCGCTCGGCAAACCGTTGCGGCCGATCATCGTCCGGGCGGTGTGCACCGACACTTTCGAGGGGTCGGCGAAGACCTCCTCGGTGAGCGGGGTGTGCACCACGCCGGGCGCCACCGCGTTGCAGGTGACTCCGTGCCGCGACCAGGCCTCGGCCTGCGATCGGGTCAGCCCGACCAGGCCGGCCTTCGCCGCGCCGTAGGCACCGCTGTTGCCGTAGGCGCGGAACGCCTGCTGCGAGACGACGTTGACGATCCGGCCCCAGCCGTTGCGCGCCATGGCCGGGCCGAACGCCTGCCCGAGCAGGAACGGCGCGGTCAGGTTGGCGGCCAGCGTCACGTCCCAGTCGTCGTCGGTGAGCGCGTCGAGATGCGGGCGCAGGTTGACCGCCGCCGAGTTGACCAGAATGTCGGGTTGACCGTACCCCTCAATGATCTTGGTTATGGCAGCCTTGACCGACGCGCGATCGGCGAGATCCGCAGAGATCGCGTCCGCTTCAACGCCGTGCTCGCGCAGCTCAGTGACCACCTCGGCCATCGGCGCCTCGCGCCGGGCCACCACCAGAATCCGCGCTCCGGCGCGACCGAGAGCGACAGCCATCGCGCGGCCGATCCCGGAACTGCCGCCGGTCACCACAGCGGTCCGGCCGGTCAGACCAAAGATCATTTCCAGGTACGACGACACGACGCGACCCTAAACCGGTTCCACGTCGGGCGCACCGCCCGGGAACAGCGTCCCGTGGACCGACTGCCAGATGTCGGCGTTCGCGGCGACCAGAAGTCCCCGCTGGTGGTCGGTGGGCCGGTACTCCGTGCCGTCGAGGTGACGCACCACCCCACCGGCCTCCCGGACGATCAGCGAACCGGGCACGTGGTCCCACGGCAGGATCCGCCAGAACATGCCGAACTGCTGCTCGTCGGTGGCGATCGCCGGATACTCGTACCCCGCGCAGTGCTTGCCGTTGGTGTGCCCGCCCAGGCCGGCGGCGTTCGCACGGACCTGATCCCGCAGGTCGTCGGGGAGGTATTTGTGCGAGACGACGCCCCGCAGCTCGGCGGCACCGGGGTTGTCGGTCCGGGTCTTGACGCGGACGCCGTCGCGGTAGGCCCCCGAGCCCGCCTCGGCCACCGTCAGGTGGTCCGCGACCACGTCGAGGATCCAGGCCGCGGCCGGCTCACCGTCACGGACCAGGGCGACCATCACGCAGAACGGCGTCTTGCCGGCGGCGAAGTTGTTGGTGCCGTCGACCGGGTCGACGATCCACACCGCGCCGCCGCCACCGACCCGGTCGCGCACCGCGGGATCAGCCGCGACGGCCTCCTCACCGACCACCACCGAGCCCGGCAGCAGTGCGGTGAGCCCGCGGGTGAGTGCCCGCTCGGACTCCTGGTCGGCGATCGTGACCAGGTCACCGGGTGCCTTCTCCTGCACCTCGGAGTCGGCCAGGTGCCGGAAGCGCGGCAGGACGACGGTGTGCGCTACCTCACGAATCAGCTCGGCGACCTGATCAAGCACGCGGCGGCAACTTCACGACGCTGACGAAGAACTCGTCGATCTGGCGGATCACCGCGATGAACCGCTCGAAGTCCACCGGCTTCGTCACGTACGCGTTCGCGTGCAGCTGGTAGCTGCGCAGGATGTCCTCGTCCGCCGAGGAGGTGGTGAGCACGACAACCGGGATCCGGCCCAGGTCGTCGTCCTTCTTGATCTCCTCGAGCACCTCACGGCCGTCACGCCGCGGCAGGTTCAGGTCGAGCAGGATCAGGTCGGGACGGACCGCGTCGGAGTACTGACCCTCCCGGCGCAGGTACGCGAGAGCCTCGGCACCGTCGGAGACCACGGTCAGCCGGTTGCGGACCTTGTGCTCCTCGAACGCCTCCTGCGTCATCAGGACGTCACCCGGGTCGTCCTCGACGAGCAACACCTCGATAGGTGTCCCGTTTTCCCGCGTCATGCTCATGCCGGCACCTCTTCCACGGCCTCTTCGGCCTTCTCTTCGGGCTCCGAACCGGGCAGCACCGGCAGCGTGAAGTAGATCGACGCACCTTCCGGGACATCGACGTCCAGCCAGACCCGCCCGCCATGGTATTCGACGATCTTCTTGACGATCGCCAGTCCGATGCCGGTCCCCTCGTACGCATCGCGCGCGTGCAGCCGCTGGAAGATCACGAACACCTTGTCGGCGAACTCGGCCTCGATCCCGATCCCGTTGTCGCGGACGTTGATCTGCCACTCGCCGCCGTCCCGCTTCGCGGTGATCCGGATGACCGGCAGCACGTCGGGGCGGCGGAACTTGAGTGAGTTGCCGACCAGGTTCACGAAGAGCGTGGTGAGCAGCGGCTCCTCACCCTCCACGATGGGGAGTCCGGACCAGACGATCTCGGCGCCCTCACCGGCCCGCGGCTCCAACTGCGACTGGACGTCGGTGAGCACCTTGTTCAGGTCGACCTCGCTGAACCCGCTGGTCAGGCGGCCGATCCGGGAGAACGCCAGGAGGTCGTTGATCAGCCGCTGCATGCGCTGGGCACCGTCGACAGCGAAACCGATGTACTGGTCGGCGCGGTCGTCGAGCTGACCCGCGTACCGCCGCTGGAGGAGCTGGCAGAAGCTGGCCACCTTGCGCAGCGGTTCCTGCAGGTCGTGCGAGGCGACGTAGGCGAACTGCTCGAGGTCACGGTTGGACCGGGTCAGCTCCTCGGCCTGCGACTGGAGTTGCTGGTTCACCCACTCGACCTGGCCGCGGGCGGTGCGTACCTCGGAGAGCTCGCTGGCGATCTGCTGGCGCATCCGGTCGATGTCGGCGGCGAGCGCCACCAGGTCGGGTGAGCCCTGCGGGATGTCGATGTGCCGGTCGTAGTCGCCGGCCGCCACCTCGCGCACCTGGTTGGCGAGCACCGTGATCGGACGGCTGACCAGCCGATCCAGCAGGAACAGCAGGAAGGCGCCGGTCAGCACGATGATGGCCGCGGCGGCGATCTCGATCGCCACCATGGTGGAACCGGCCTGCCGGGCCGCGTCCGCCGCCTCCGCGCGGATGACCTGAATGTGGCCCTGCACGCGCTGGACCGACTGCCGCAACTCGTCGAACTGGCGGGTGTCGGCCTGATCGACGATCGTCTGCGCCGCCTGCGTGCCCTGCGACCGGACCGCGGTGATCACCGGATCGGCCACCGAGGCCCGCCAGGCCGCGGAACGCGCCCGGACGTCCTCGAGGCCCGCCCTGATGTCCGCGTCGCCGGGCCGGACCAGGCTCTCCAGGCGCGCCATCTGATCGTTCTCGGCGGCGAGCCCGTTCTCGTACGGCTTGAGGTTGTCGAGCTGTCCGGTGATCGCATAGCCCCGGATGCCGGTCTCCTGGTTCACCAGCGCGGTGTTCAGCGCCTCACCGGCCACCCGCATCGGGCCGATCCGATCGAGCACGTCGTCGAGGTGCCGGTTGTTGGAGGCCGCGGTGAAGGCGGCGAACACGCCGAGCGCGCCGAGGATCAGGCCCACGGCGGTGCAGAGCGCGGCGATCCGCCCGCGCAGGGTCCAGGTACGCGCGTCGAGCACGTTCACCGGCCACCGCCACGCGAGATCAGCAGCATCGCGACGTCGTCGGCGAGCGGGCCGCCGTTGTCCTGGTCCGCACGGCTGACCAGCCAGGCGGGCAGGGCGGGCAGCGGCATCTCCCGGGCCTCCCGTTCGTCCAGCAGCTCGCGGAGACCCTCGACGTCGAGCCGCTCGGGGCCACCACCGGTGTGCCCCTCGATCAGTCCGTCTGTGTACATCAGCAGAGACCAGTCATGGCCGGAGAACTCCAACTCCGTCGCGGGTGTGGGAGCAGGACGTACCCCGAGGACGATTCCGGTACGCGCGGCCACCGGGACGACCCGGCCGCCGGAGAGCACCACGGGCGGCGGGTGCCCGGCCAGCCGTACGGTCGCGCGGTTGCCCGGCAGGTCGATGACCACCGAGGCGACCGTGGCGAAGACCTCCCGGGCCCGCCGCTCGGACATCAGAACCTGCTCCAGCGAGGGCAGCACCTGCTCCTCGGGAACGCCGGCGAGCGTCAGGGCACGCCAGGCCACCCGGAGCTCCACACCCAGCGCGGCCTCGTCGACACCGTGCCCGCAGACGTCACCGACGATCAGGTGCAACCGGTCGTCACCGACCTGCACCACGTCGAAGAAGTCACCACCGAGCAGACCCATCGCGCGGCCGGACCGGTAGAACGTCTCCACCGCGACCTCGGTCGTCTGCATCAGCGGCTGCGGGAGCAGACCACGCTCCAGGCGAGCCGACTCGGCCTGGCGCAGCTCCACCTCGCGGAGCAGGCGGGCGTTCTCGTCGGCGCGCTTGCGCTCCACCGCGTAACGCAGGGAACGGATCAGCAGGACACCGTCGACCTGACCCTTGACCAAGTAGTCCTGGGCTCCCTCGGCGACCGCCTGCACACCGAGGTGCTCGTCGGAGCGCCCGGTCAGCACGCAGACCGCGGCACCGCCGGCGACCGCGAGCAGCTTGCGCAGCCCGTCGATGCCTTCCGCGTCGGGCAGGCCCAGGTCGAGCAGCACGCAGTCGACGCCGACAAGCACCTTCGTCGCCTCGCGGAGGCTGGTGACGATCGTCAGGTCGAACGGAGCCTCAGCCTCGCTGAGCAGTTCACGAACCAGGAAGGCGTCGCCCTCGTCGTCCTCGACGAGCAGGATCCGCAATCTCTCCAGCTGGTTCGCCGCGTACCTGCGGGGCGCGAGCGACCGCTCCGTCATTCCGATTCCCCACTCGACGCAGATTGGACCCGCAAATCGTGTACCACCGGGCCCGGCCGCACAACTCCGGTCACCAGGTCGTGACCTGGGATCACATCGGGCCCGTCGGGTGCTGGTCGGCGCCGTCCGCCGCCACTCGGCGGGCGTGCTCGGCGATCACCTGACCGAGGATTCCGTGCAACCTGCCGCAATCCCGGCAGTGCAGGTTCTCGTCGAGGTGACGTCCGCCGCATCCGACGCACTCGCCGCGGTCCTCCGGGTCCCGGTAGGAGGCGAGCGCACGGCACATCGCCCGGATCACATGATCACTGAGGGTGAAGACGTCCTCGCCGAGCGCGGTGCGCACGCCGACGACGGCGACGGGCGCGGCGTCCGGGTTCGGGTTGTACGGGGACACCGCTGCGATGAACTCCGCGATGACGGCGGCTGGATCGAGCGGGGTAGTCACCCGGACAACGCTATGCCACGCGGCATTGGATCTTCGGGGTACCCGGCCGCCGCGCCGAGCGCTTAGATGTCACTCATGCGTGACTACGCCCTGACCAGGCCGGCCCGCCGGGGCCTCGCCGCGGCCGCCGTCCTCGCCGTGCTCGCCCTGGCCGGCTTCGCCGCGGTGCGCGCCATCGCGCCGCCCGCGCAGCGAGCGGCCACGGCGCCGCCGGACGAGTTCAGTGCGGCGCGGGCCTTCACCCAGGTGGAGACGATCGCCGCCGTACCGCACCCGGCCGGCAGCGCGGCGAACGACACGGTCCGCGAGCACCTGCTCACGACGCTGCGCGGTATGGGCCTCACCCCCGAGGTGCAGGACACCGTCACCGTTCAGGGCGGCACGCTGTCGGCGAGCGCGGGCGGGACCGGGCTGGCCCGGGTACGCAACGTGGTCACACTGATCCCCGGCACCGCCTCCACCGGCCGGATCTTCCTGGTGGCGCACTACGACTCCGCACAGATCGCGCCGGGCGGCAACGACGACGCCGCGGGCACCTCCACGATCCTGGAGACGGCACGTGCGCTGAAGGCCGGCGGCCCGTTGCGCAACGACGTCGTACTGGTGCTCACCGACGCCGAGGAGGCCTGTCTCTGCGGTGCCAAGGCGTTCACCGACCAGCACCCGCTCGCCCGGGACGGTGGCGTGGTGCTCAACCTGGAGGCGCGGGGCAGCAGCGGGCCAGCGATCATGTTCGAGACCTCGGAGGGCAACGGGCGGCTCGTCGAGGCGTACGGGCACGTGCCGTATCCGGTCGGCACGTCGCTGGCCGTCGAGATCTACCGGCTGATGCCGAACGACACCGACTTCACCCCGTTCCTCGACGCCGGGTTCCAGGGGCTGAACTCGGCATACATCGACGGCGCAGCGGTCTACCACGCGCCGACCGACACCCCCGAGTCGATGAACCGGGACAGCCTCCAGCACCACGGTGACAACGCCCTGGCCCTCACCCGGGAACTGGGCGGGCGTGACCTGACGGCGCTCGAGGGCGGCGACGCCACCTACTTCCCGGTGGTGGGCCTGCTGATCCGCTACCCCGGCTCACTGGTGTGGCCGCTGACTCTGCTGGCCGTACTCGCGGTCGGGCTGCTGGGCTTCCTGGTGGTGCGGCAGAAGCGGGCCACCGGACGACGGCTGGCGGCGGCGGCCGGGCTCACCCTGATCCCGATCGTGGTCGCGCCGCTCCTGGCCCAGGGCCTGTGGTCGCTGCTGATCCTGATCCGGCCGGAGTACGGCGGGCTGCCGATCGACCCGTACCGTCCACTCTGGTACCGGCTCGCCGTGATCGCCCTCGCCGCGCTCACCATCCTGACCTGGTACGCCCTGCTGCGCCGCCGCGTCGGACCCGCCGCACTGGCCGTCGCCGGGTTCGGCTGGCTCGCCGTCCTCGGCATCCCGCTCTCCGCGTACACCCCGGGCGGCGCCTATCTGACCACGCTGCCCGCCCTCGCCGGCGCGCTCACCGCGCTGGTCGCGATCCTCGTCCCCGATCTCTTCGCGGTCGTGGCGATCGCCGCCGGTGGCATCGTCGCGGTGGTGATCCTGCTGCCCACGGTGCTGATGTTCTTCCCCGCGCTGGGCATGCCGATGGCCGGGGTGGGCGCGCTGCTCACCGTGCTGCTCGGCCTCGCCCTGCTACCGGTCGTCGACCTGATCCATCCGGCGACGGGTGGCGCCCGCGGCATGGAGGCTATCCGCGCCCGCCGGCACGGCGCCCTGCCCACGCTGACCGCTGCGGTCGCCGTGCTGGCGTGCACCGTGACCGGCCTCGCCGTCGACAGATTCGACGCCGAGCACCCGTCGCTCACCCACCTGATGTACGCGATGGACGCCGACACCGGCACCGCCCGCTGGCTCAGCGAGGAGGCCGATCCGCAGGTGTGGACCGCGCAGTACGTGGCCGGCGACCCCGTGACAACCACTGACTCGTTGCCGGCCTTCGGCGCCGAGGAACTGCGCAGCGGCCCCGCACCGGCCGCGACACTGCCCGCACCGAACCTCACCCTGGTCACGGACACCCGTACCGGTGACGGCCGGACCCTGCGTCTGCGGCTGGCCCCGCAGCGCACAGTCCGGTTCGTCACGCTGCACGTGGCCGCCGGGACGTGGATCACCGCCGCCACCGTCGGCGGACGGCCGATCGCGCCGACCGGCGAGGCCGGCGGCGGGTGGGGCTTCGGGTTCGTCTTCCACGCTCCACCGAAGGACGGGGTCGAGGTGGAGCTGACCCTGCGCGGCACCGATCCGGTACGGCTGCGCGCGATGGACGCCAGCGACGACGTCACCCGGCTCCCCGGTTTCCAGGCCCGTCCCGCGGGGGTGGGCGTTCTGGGGTCCCACAGCAGCGAGATGGTCGCCGTAGCGAAGACTTACACGCTGTGACGAGCAGAGTTCTGTACTCCGTGACCATGTCGCTCGACGGCTTCATCGCCGGTCCCGGTGGGGACATGTCGTGGCTGGCACCGCGGCTCGGGCCCAACCCCGCCGCCGAAGACCTGGTCGATCAGGTCGGCGCCTTCCTGGTCGGCAGGCGGACGTTCGGCGGTGACGACCCGAACGCGGGCACCGACCGGGAGGGCGCGATGGAGGGTGCCTGGCACGGGCCACAGTTCGTGCTCACCCACCGCCCGCCGGCCGAGCCGGTGCCCGGCGTCACCTTCGTCACCGACCTGCACGAGGCGGTCGCCGCGGCCCGCGAGGCGGCGGGCGGCCGGTACGTCAACGTGCTCGGTGCCGAGGTGGCCCGGCAGCTGGTGGCCGCTGGGCTGCTCGACGAGATCCTGGTCTTCGTGGCACCGGTACTGCTCGGTGACGGCACCCGCCTCTTCGAGCACCCCGGCGGCACCGACGTCGCCCTCGAACGCCTCAGCAGCAGCGAGTCCCCACTGGCCAACGGCCTCTGGTATCGCGTTCTGCGGTGACCGTTATCGACCGCGGCCGCGGCCCCGGCCGGTGGATGTGTTGAACCGGAAGTGGATGAACAGCCGGCCCCAGTTGTCGCCGTCCTTCTCGACCCGGTGATAGAGCTGCTTGATCTCTTTCTGGTCGAGGAAGCGGAGCACCTTCTTCTTCAGGGCGCCGCTGCCCTTGCCCGGGATGATCTCGACGAGCGTGGCCTTCTTCTCGATGGCCTCGTCGATGATCCCGCGCAGGGCACGGTCGATCTCGGTACCCTTGTTGAAGATGTCGTGCAGGTCCAGCTTCAGCTTCACGATCGAGAACCCTACGCTGCGGTGTTCTTGCCGAGCCAGGTCTCGACCCGGCGGACGGCTTCCTGATAATCGGGCTGCGTCTTCATCGCGGCGGCCAGGCGCAGGTGCGGCAGGGCCTCACGAAATCGGCCGGCCCGCTCCAGGGTCCGGCCGAGCACGTGGTGCGCGTAGTGGTCCGAGGGATCATGCTCGATCAGCACCCGGAGCTGAGTTTCCGCGCCGCCCAGTTGTGCCGAGTTGAAATAGGCCCGGGCCAGCAGCTGACGGACGGCGGTGTTGTGCGGCTCGGCCTCGACTATCGGTTCGAGCAGGCGAGCGGCACCGAGCGGGTCGCCGGACTCGAAGAAGAAGGTGGCCCTGCGGTATTCCTCGAGAAGATCCACGTGCAGCTCCTCACTCGCGTCGCCGACCCCAACGCTCGCACAACATCGAGGGAACAGCGAGTGTTCCACCCGATCAAGTGTGTGCGGACGCTCAGCGCCGCAGGAGCAGCAGCGCCAGGCCACCGGTCAGCAGGTAACCGCCGATAGCGGCGAGCAGCATCGGGCTGGGCCCACTGCCGGGCAGCTCGGTCGCGCTGACGGAATCCCGCTCCGGCGCCGCCGGCTCGGTGGTGGCCGCGGACGCCGCCGGGACCGCGGTGAGCAGGAAGAGGACGAGCGCGGACAGGGACACCAGCATCTTTCGTCCGCTTCTCACCCGTACAGTATGGGTGTTTTGTCGGTTTTAAGGGGTATGCCGCACCGGCGAAGGCGGTTATTGCCTCAAGAGGGCGAACCGTTCTGCCGAACACCATGACGGCGCGAAGCCGCTGTGCGCGGACACAGTTGCTACAGCAGACACAGCTGCTACACAGGAAACGGAAAGCCGGCGCAGAGCGTCGCCCAGCACAGTAGGGGCATGACGATGGCGAACGCAGATCCCAGCACCGAACTCCGGCGGCCCGACGGGACACCGGTCCGGGTGCTCGTCGTGGACGACGAGCCGACCCTGGCCGAGCTGCTCTCGATGGCGCTCCGCTACGAGGGCTGGGAGGTGCGCAGCGCGGGCGACGGAATGACGGCCGTGCGGACCGCCCGGGAGTTCCGCCCCGACGCCGTCGTCCTGGACATGATGCTGCCCGACATCGACGGGCTCGAGGTGCTGCGGCGGCTGCGCGGCGAGACGCCCGAGGTCCCGGTGCTGTTCCTGACCGCCAAGGACTCGGTCGAGGACCGGATCACCGGCCTGACGGCCGGCGGCGACGACTACGTCACCAAGCCGTTCAGCCTGGAGGAGGTGGTGGCCCGGCTGCGCGGTCTGATGCGGCGGATGGGTCACGCTCCTATGCGTACGGAGTCCCAGCTCGTTGTCGGCGACCTGACCCTGGACGAGGACTCGCACGAGGTGCGCCGGGCCGGCGATCTGATCACGCTGACCGCCACCGAGTTCGAGCTGCTGCGCTACCTGATGCGCAACCCGCGCCGGGTGCTGAGCAAGCCGCAGATCCTGGATCGGGTGTGGAACTACGACTTCGGTGGGCAGGCCAACGTGGTGGAGCTCTACATCTCGTACCTGCGGAAGAAGATCGACGCCGGCCGGGCGCCGATGATCCACACGATGCGTGGCGCGGGTTACGTGCTCAAGCCGGCTGACTGACGTGCCCGGCACTGCCCCGGCCCGCACCACCCGCCCCGCCCGCTGGCGCAGCCCGGCGGGCTGGCCGCTGCGCACCCGGCTGGTCGCCATCATGATCGCGCTGCTGTCGGTGCTGGGGCTGGTCGTCGGCAGTACCGCGGAGATCTACCTCTACAAGTCCCTGCACAGCCAGATCGACAAAGAACTGGACGACATCTCCGGCCGTCTGCGATACATCAGGAACGACGACTCGAACATCTATCCGGGCACCCGCCAGCTGCCGCCGAAGAAGCCCGCCGGTGGTTCCCCGGAGAATTCGATCACCCTGTGGATCGCCGCGGACGGAACCCCGGTCGATGGTGGCCTGGTGCGATTCCAGGTCGGCTCGCGCGGCCCGGAGGGCGGCTTCAACTCACTGACCCCCGCACAGGTCGCCGTCCTGACCGGCGAGGCGACGGTGGGCGGCCGGGCGGTCGACATCGACCTCGGCGGTGACCTCCCCGAATACCGGGTGATCGCGACCAAGGCGAAGTACGACGACCAGACGGTGACCCTCTACACCGGGCTGTCGCTCGGAGACGTCAACTCGACGCTGCTCACCGTCGCCGCGTTCACCGGCTGCGTGATCGCGGGTTCGCTGCTGATCGCGGGCTGGGGTGGTGCGCTCATCGTCCGCCGTACCCTCAAGCCCCTTGATCGTGTGGCAGCCACCGCGACCCGCGTCTCCGAGCTCAAGCTCGACCGCGGCGAGGTGCAGCTCGCACAGCGGGTCCCCGACCAGGACACCGACCCGCGCACCGAGGTCGGCCAGGTCGGCGCCGCGCTGAACCGCATGCTCGACCACGTCGGCAACGCCCTGGAGGCGCGGCACGCCAGCGAGATGCAGGTGCGCCAGTTCGTCGCCGACGCCAGCCACGAGTTGCGCACGCCGCTCGCCGCGATCCGCGGTTACGCCGAACTCAGCCGCCGCAGCCGCCAGCCCGTCCCGGACGAGATCGCGCACGTGCTGACCCGGGTCGAGTCCGAGGCCAAGCGGATGACCACGCTCGTCGAGGACCTGCTGCTGCTCGCCCGCCTGGACGCCGGCCGTCCGCTCGCGCAGGATCCCGTCGATCTGACCATGCTCGCCGTTGACGCGACGAGCGACGCGCACGCCGCTGGACCACGCCACCTCTGGCAGCTCGACCTGCCGGAGGAGCCGGTCTCGGTGATCGGCGACGGCGCCCGGCTCCATCAGGTGCTGGCGAACCTGCTGGCCAACGCTCGGACACACACCCCGGAGGGCTCGACGGTGACCGTGAAGGTCGGCGCCGTACCGAACGCAGCCGTGCTCCAGGTGATCGACAACGGTCCGGGCATCGACGCCGAGCTGGCCCCTCGCATCTTCGAGCGGTTCACCCGCGGTGACGGCTCACGCTCGCGTGCCGCCGGCAGCACCGGTCTCGGCCTCTCGATCGTGCACGCGGTGGTGACCTCGCACGGCGGCAAGGTCGGCGTGCGGAGCCGTCCCGGGCAGACTGTCTTCACGGTGATGCTGCCGCTCGGCCCACCGCCTGTCGTCCCAACAGCTGAACAACAGCCGGAGGCGCTGCATCCGGCGCGGTGAACGGGCTATGCTCCTTGGCGTGACTCGGATGTGGTCTTTCTATTGGTTTACGAGGCCGGCTCTCGCCGGTGCCTCGGCCATGACCGCATGACCTGAGACACCCCCGCCAGAGCCGGCCGAGGCAGCGACGACGTCGCTGCCTTTTTGTTTGCCACGAGCAAGCCGGCTCTCGCCCTCGGGTGCCGGCGAAGGAGAGAGATCGCCATGACTGCCCCCGAGGTACAGCGCGTCCGCGACCAGCGCATCGAGAAGGTCGTCCCGCTGATGAGCCCGGCGCTGCTGCACCACGAGCTGCCGCTCACCTCCGACCTCCACGACACCGTGCTGGCCGGCCGAAAGCAGGTCGAGGACGTGCTGAACGGCCGAGATCAACGGCTGATCGCCGTGGTCGGCCCGTGTTCGGTGCACGATCCGGCCGCGGCAGGCGAATACGCCGACCTGCTCAAGAAGGAGGCCGAGCGGCTCAGCGAGGACCTGCTGATCGTGATGCGGGTGTACTTCGAGAAGCCGCGCTCCACGGTGGGCTGGAAGGGCCTGATCATGGACCCGGCACTGGACGGCACCGGTGACGTCGGCGCCGGCCTGCGGATCGCCCGCAAGCTGCTGCTCGAGGTGGTCGGCCGGGGCCTGCCGGTGGCAGTGGAGTTCCTCGACCCGATCACACCGCAGTACATCGCGGACACCGTGGCGTGGGGTGCGATCGGCGCCCGTACGGTCGAGTCGCAGGTGCACCGCCAGCTCGCCTCCGGACTGTCGATGCCGATCGGCATGAAGAACCGCCCCGACGGCAGCGTCTCCACCGCCGTCGACGCGATCCAGGCCGCCGCGGCGCAGCACGTCTTCCCCGGCATCGACTACTCCGGCACCCCGGCGATCCTGCACACCACCGGCAACCCGGACTGCCACCTGGTGCTGCGCGGCGGGGGCGGCAGGCCCAACTACAGCGCCGCCGACGTTGCCGCGTCCCTCGAGTTGCTCCGTACGGCCGGCGAACCCGAGCGCCTGGTCATCGACTGCTCGCACGGCAACAGCAACAAGGACCACAACCGCCAGCCGATCGTGGCCGAGGACGTGGCACAGCAGATGGAGGCCGGGCAGCGCGGGATCAGCGGCGTGATGCTGGAGAGCTTCCTGCAGCCGGGACGGCAGAACCTCGGTGGCTCGCTCGTCTACGGGCAGTCGGTCACCGACGCGTGCATGGGCTGGGACGCCACCGTGAGCGTGCTGGAGCGCCTGGCCACCGCGTCCGCGAAGCGCCGCACGGTCTGACCTCGTTTCCCGGGCGGTCCCTGAGTTCACAGGGACCGCTCAGCCACGCCACAAGGGAACGACAGTCCGTCGTTCGATCGTTTCCGCATGACCTTGCTGTTGCCGGAGGCGGCCGCCGCTGACGTTCCGGAGGCGCCCGCTCGGCGTGAGCGCACCGGTGCCGCCCGATACCTTCTCGGCCGCACGGATGCCCCCTGGATCCGGCCCTCCCTCTTCGCGCTCCTCGCCGCGACCGCCGTCCTCTACATCGGGGGTCTCGGCGAGTCCGGCTGGGCGAACGCGTTCTACTCGGCCGCGGTCCAGGCCGGCTCAGAGAGCTGGAAGGCGTTCTTCTACGGCTCCTCCGATGCGGCCAACGCCATCACAGTGGACAAGACGCCCGCCTCGCTCTGGATCATGGCGCTGTCGGTACGCGTCTTCGGCCTCAGCTCCTGGAGCATCCTGGTACCCCAGGCCCTGCTCGGCGTCGCCACCACCGGGCTGCTCTACGCCACTGTGCGCCGCGCGGCGGGTCCGGCTGCCGGTCTGCTGGCGGGGGCGATCTCCACGCTGACCCCGGTCGCCGTGTTGATGTTCCGCTTCAACAATCCCGACGCGCTGCTGGTTCTGCTGATGGTGGCGGGTGCCTACGCGACAATGCGCGCTGTGGAGAACGGCTCCACCAAGTGGATCGTGCTGGCCGGGGTGTTCGTCGGGTTCGGCTTCCTCGCCAAGATGCTGCAGGCGCTGCTCGTGGTTCCGGCGTTCGGCCTCGCGTACCTGCTCGCCGGCCCGCCCCAGCTGGGCAAACGCATCTGGCAGCTGCTGCTCGCCCTGGTCGCGCTGGTGGTGTCGGCCGGCTGGTACATCGTGATCGTCGAGCTGATCCCGGCCTCGGCCCGGCCGTACATCGGCGGTTCCCAGAACAACAGCCTGCTGGAGCTCACCCTCGGGTACAACGGCCTCGGCCGGCTCAGCGGTGAAGAGGCCGGCAGCGTCGGGGGTGGCGGCGGTGGCGGCCGGTGGGGATCAGCATCGGTCACCCGGCTCTTCGAGAGCGGCCAGGGTGGACAGGTTTCCTGGCTGCTGCCCGCCGCCCTGATTCTTCTGGTGGCGGGGCTGGCGATCACGGCGCGGCGGGCACGGACCGATCTCCAGCGCGCCGGCCTGATCGTCTGGGGCGGGTGGCTGCTGGTCACCGGGCTGGTCTTCAGCCTGATGCAGGGGATCTTCCACGCGTATTACACGGTTGCTCTGGCGCCGGCGATCGGTGCGGTGGTGGCTATCGGCGCGGCGCTGCTCTGGGAGCGGCGGACCAGCGTCGTCGCGGTGGTTGCGCTGGGTGCGTCGGTGGCGGTGACCGCTTGGTGGTCGTATGTGCTGCTGGGGCGCAGTGCTGATTTTCTGCCCTGGTTGCGCGTGCCGGTGCTGGTGGCCGGGCTGGTTGCGGCGGTTGCGCTGGTGGTCACCGTTCGACTGGCCAGGCGGTGGGGGGTGGTGGTTGCGGTGGTCGCGCTCGGCGTGAGTCTGGCGGGACCTTCGGCGTACGCGGGGCAGACTGCTTCGGAGCCGCACAGTGGGTCGATCCCGTCCGCTGGGCCGTCGGTGGCCGATGGGTTCGGGGGCGGTTTCGGCCGGGGTGGGGGCGGCGGTCGGGGCGGGTTCCCCGGAGGCGGCGGTCGGGGCGGGTTCCCCGGAGGCGGCGGTCCGGGCGGGTTCCCCGGGGGCGGTCTTCCTGGCGGCGGCTTACCCGGTGGCGCGGCGGGTCGTGCAGGCCGGGACGGTGGTGGCGGTATGGGTGGTTTGCTGAACGCCGCCGAGGTCAGCGACCAGATGAAGGCGCTGCTCGAACAGGACGCCGGCAAGTACACGTGGGTGGCCGCCGCGATCGGTTCGCAGAGCGCCTCCGGTTACCAGCTGGCGACCGAGAAGCCGGTGATGGCGATCGGCGGCTTCAACGGCACCGACCCGTCGCCCACCCTTGAGCAGTTCCAGCAGTACGTGGCCGATGGGAAGATCCACTACTTCGTCGGAGGTGGCGGGTTCGCCCGGGGCGGTGGCAACGGTGGCAGTAGTTACAGCTCGCAGATCAGCGAGTGGGTGGCCGCCAACTACACCGCGAAGACGGTCGACGACACCACCCTGTACGACCTGACCTCACCATGAATCTCCTCACCAGACGCCGATGCGGGGTTGAGCGGCTCGTCTCGCCGGCGGCCACCGAGACCACCGCGCAAGGTGCTCGAAAGATCACCGTGGGTGGCCGCGAATAGTTGAACCGGCTCTGGGTGGCCGAGTAGGAGAAGCCGTCCGGTTGCTCTTGTCGCCGCCTCCGGCTGTTCCGGGGAGGGCGTCGTAATTGTTCTGATTTGCGGGGAGCATTCGCCGATAACCGGGTATCGCTTCGTCCGTTGTATCCGTTGCGGGGGACTCGATGCCCCGCACACCCTTCCCGGCCGGCGACGGCCTGGGAGACGCTCCGGGCGAAAAATCGGCACACGCAGGCGTATCACAAATGCAACTCACAGGTAACAATGGCTGTGATCGAGATCGCTCTCACTTGATCAATGCTTCACCGGCGCGGCGGACCGGAGGGTGGCGGCATGCTCAGCAAAGAGGACAACCGGCGACTGGCACAGCTCGAGCGCCAGCTTCACCGTGAAGATCCCGATTTCTGTGCCCGGATGGGCGGCGGAAACTTCAGCGTGTCGGCGACCGGGCGCCCGGCTCTCCCCCTGTTCGTCACCGCCGCCGTGATAGCCGTTGCCGCTGTCGTGCTCGCGCTGGCCGGCTGGGGAATCCCAGCAACCGTGGTCAGCGTCTGGGCGGCCGTCACGGCCACCGCCGCCGGCTTCCGGATGTGGAAGGCACGCAACCGGTCACGCATCTAACCCATCTCCGCGCCGCGATGCTGCGATGCGGCGCGATGTAATGCGGTGCGCTGCGGGACGGCGCCGCCATGCGGATGGCTCCCCCTAGAACTCATCTCCGGGACGGATCGGCCGATCAACCGGGTCGGCACCGTTTCCCGTCCTGGAGGAATCACCCGTGGCAACCCTGCTCTACCGGCTCGGCCGGTTCTCGTTCCGGCGGCGCCGGTGGACCCTGGCCGTCTGGGTCACCGTGCTGGCCCTGTTCGGGATCGGGGCGGCCACGCTGTCCGGGCCGACAAGCAACGCGTTCTCGATCCCCGGCACGGAGTCGTCGCGCGCGCTGGAGGTGCTCGAGGAGAAATTCGGCTCCTCGGACGGTGCGAACGCGACCGCGAAGGTCGTCTTCACGGCCACCGGCGACACCAGGCTCACCGGCGGCGAGCAGAAGGCCGCCGTCGAAGCCGCGATCGCCGGCATGGCGAAGGCTCCCCAGGTCGCCGCGGTGTCGGATCCGTTCGTGTCGCAAACGGTTTCGCAGGATCAGCGGACGGCGTACGCGACCGTCACCTACTCGGTCCCCGCGACCGACGTGACCACCGAAGCTCGAAAGGCGCTGCTCGACGCCGGCGCTTCGGCAGCTGTGGGTGTCGAGTTCTCCGGTGAGGTGACCCGGACCGCCGAGGAGAGCCACGCCGCCGAGGCGATCGGCATCGTGGTCGCCGCGTTCGTGCTGCTGATGACGTTCGGCTCGCTTGTCGCGGCCGGGCTGCCGCTGCTCACCGCGCTGGTCGGCGTCGGTGTCGGGATGCTGGGCATCCAGATCGCCACCGGCTTCTTCGACCTGTCGTCCTCCACCTCCGCCCTGGCCACCATGCTCGGCCTGGCGGTCGGCATCGACTACGCGCTGTTCGTCGTCTCCCGGTACCGGCACGAGCTGGCCGAGGGGCACGACGGCGACGAGGCCGCCGGTCGCGCCGTCGGCACCGCCGGTTCCGCGGTGGTCTTCGCCGGGCTCACCGTGATCATCGCGCTGGCCGCGCTGTCGGTGACCGGTGTCCCGTTCCTCACCGCCATGGGCCTGGCCGCGGCCGCCACCGTCGGCGTCGCAGTGGTGATCACTCTCAGCCTCGTGCCCGCCATTCTCGGCTTCGCGGGTCACCGCATCCTCCCCCGGCGGCGCCGGAAGGCCACCGCTGCCGCCGGGAAGATGGCGTTCGGCGAGCGCTGGGCTCACGCCGTACTCCGGCACCGGTGGATCGCCCTGATCGTCTCGCTGGGCCTGCTCGCGGCCGCGGCCGTCCCGGCTCTGGACCTGCGCCTGGCACTGCCCGACGACAGCACCGCCGCGGTCGGCTCGACCCAGCGCAAGGCGTACGACCAGCTCGCCGAGGGCTTCGGCGAGGGCTTCAACGGCCCGCTGGTGATCGTGGTGTCGTCCGCGTCGAACACTGCCAAGGCCGCCGCCGAGCAGGCCCAGCGCATCATCACCGATCTGGACGACGTGGTCCTGGTCACCCCGCCCACGGTCAACCCCGCGGGCGACACAGCGATGCTGACCGTCATCCCCGCCTCCGCACCGACGAGCGAGGCGACCAAGGACCTGGTCCACGCGATCCGCGACGCGGAACTCCCCGGCCTCGCGGTGACCGGCACGACCGCCGTCAACATCGACATCTCCGAGAAGCTCACCAACGCCCTCATCCCGTACCTGGCGATCGTCGTCGGCCTCGCGTTCATCCTGCTGATGCTCGTGTTCCGCAGCATCCTCGTGCCGATCAAGGCAACCGTCGGCTTCCTGCTCAGCATCGCCGCGTCCTTCGGCGCCCTGGTCGCCGTCTTCCAGAACGGCCACCTCGCCGGCCTGATCGGCCTGGAGTCGACCGGGCCGATCGTCAGCGTCATGCCGATCTTCCTGATCGGCATCCTGTTCGGACTGGCCATGGACTACGAGGTCTTCCTGGTCACCCGCACCCGTGAGGAGTACGTGCACGGCGCCACCCCGAACGCTGCCGTCCTCAGCGGCATGAAGTACGGCGCGCGGGTCGTCACCGCCGCCGCCCTGATCATGATGAGCGTCTTCGCCGGTTTCATCCTGGCCGACGACACCATCATCAAGTCGCTCGGTTTCGCCCTGGCGTTCGGCGTCGCGGTGGACGCGTTCCTGGTCCGGATGACCATCGTGCCGGCGGTGCTGTCGCTGCTCGGCCGGTCCGCCTGGTGGCTGCCCCGCTGGCTGGACCGGCTCCTGCCGGACGTCGATGTCGAGGGCGCGCGGCTGACCAGGCAGCTGGCCGTTCCCCACGATGTCGAACCGGAGCGGGAGCTAGCCGCCGCCTAACTCGACGCTGCTGAGGGTCTGCGGCCCGTCCGTAACGGCCCTCAGCAGCGCGGGCTGCTCCACCGCCGGCTTCCACACCGGTTCGCCCTGCCGATTGGGCGGTGGCACCAGCGTGTAGGTCGCCGACCGGCCCGGTGCGAGCGTCGCCGGGCCGGTCACGACGGGCCAGAACTGCCCCAGATAGGCACCCGTGGTGACCGTGAAGTGCGGCGCCAGGACCCGCGGCGACCGGTTGGTCACCGCGACGGTCAGCGTCCTCACCTCCTGGCCGGGCACAACCTCGGTGAACACCAGCATGCTCAGCGGCTGCGGCGTCGCCATGGCCACGATCAGACAGACCGCCGCGGGGACGAAGAACGCCATCCTCTCGATGCGCCAGGGGATCCGGTACGCCTTGGCGAAGTCCCTGCGATTCGTGGTGCAGAGCCCGACGATCCAGAGCGGCATCGTCAGCACCCAGTAGCCGTCCTGTGATCGCATCGCCACCCAGAACACCAGCCAGGGCAGCACCACGGCGGCCGGACCGAGACGCGTGACGTTCACGACGTAGAGCCCGAGCAGGCCGAGCAGCATGGCGACGGCGGCGTGACTGTAGAAGTCGAGCGCTCCGCTGCCGGCGATCAGGTGATAGGAAACGGCCATGATGCCCTGGCCGTGCGGCACCGCGTGCTGGGTCACCGGCTCCGCGACACCGTGCAGCCAGGCCGCCGGGTCCGGGATCAGGTAGGGCAGGTTGACGGCGAGAGCGGCCCCGGCCGCGACGGCGACGTAACGGCCTACGACCAGGACGGTGCCGCGCCAGGGCAGTTCGCCGCGCCGCACCAGGACGAGCCCGGCCAGCAGGAACAGGCTGAGGAACCAGCCGAGCTGATGTGTGCTGACGGCCAGGCCGATCGCCACCGCGCGCAGGACGCCGCGCCGGCCGAGCCGGCCGCCGCGGCCGATCGAGGGCCAGTGCCAAACCGCCAGGCAGAGCAGGGGCAGGGCGATCATCGAGGGATAGGCGTTTTCGGCGTACGGCGTGAGCAGTCCCGTACCGAGAACACCGAGTGTGGCAAGGGGCCGGAGGGGAACCGGGGCGGCGCGGAAGGCGATGACTGCCGTGGCGATCAGGGCCAGCGCCGAGACGACGACGATGCCGGGGAACGTGCCGGTGACCAGTTGCGCCAGGGCGCCGAGCTGGACCCCGAACGGCGGATAGCCGAAGCCGGCGACCGCTCCACCGCCCATCAGCCGGGTCACCGACTCCGGGTCGATGTCGGGCCAGCTCATCACATACGGGTTCTGCCCGGCGGCGACGGCACGGGTGGCACGGTCCATCAGCATGCCCTCGTCGACCCGGAGTGGTCTCGCACCGCTGATCGCCGGCCAGAGGGCGATCGTCCGCAGCACGACGGCCGTGACGAGGACGGTGACGTCGAGACGGGCGAGGGCCGCGGTGGTCCGCGCGCAGAGCGCCATGACCGCGGCGACGAGCATCACGCCGTAGCCCAGGGTGATCACGACGGCGAGGCCGGGGTACGGCAGCGCGATCCCCGCCCAGAGGGTGCGCGTGTTGATCGCCAGCCCGAGGACCGCGGCCAGGGTGAGGCCGTTGTGCACGCGTTGCGTCATCTGGTCCGGGGCGACCTCGGGCGCTTTGAGCAACACCTTCCGATAGTAGGTAAATAACCGTTTTCGGACAGCGAAAGGCCCCCACACGAGTGGTGTGTGGGGGCCCTCCGGAGTTACTTGGTGATCTTCGCCGTGTAGACCTTCACGGACGAGGTGTTACCCGCCCTGTCCACGGCCCAGTAGGTGACCTTCAGGGTGCCCTTGCGGACGCCCTTCACGCCGACGCTCCACGTGCCCTTGGCGCTCGGCGTCGCGGTGACCACCTTCGCCCGGGCCTGGGCCGAGGTCAGCGAGCTCGCCTTCACCCAGCTCCGGCCGTTGTAGTAGTACCACTTGCCGGACCGCTTCTCGATCAGCTTCACCCGTACCTGCGCGGCACCGAGGCCGGTGTCCGCCACCTTCCCGCTGAGCTTCGACCAGGACGACGCCTTGGCCGGGCTCTTCGGGACGTTCAGGCTCACGCCGGGCTTGAAGGTGTCCTTGACGACCTTCAGGTTCCCGGCCGTCACCTGCTGGCCGGCGCCGAGAGCGTTGTACGGCGTGACCTTGACCGCGAACGTGCCGGCCTTGGCGAACCGGTGCGCCGCGGAGGTGCTTCCCGGCGACACCGTCGTGCTGGTGCCGTCGCCCCACGCCACCACGATCTTGGTGGCACCGGTTACTCCGCTCAGGCGCAGCGTGGCCGTCTGACCGGCCCAGATCGAGGACCTGTCGAGGCTGAACCGGCCCGGCTGAGCCGAGACCGTCACCTTGGACGCGCCCTCGAAGGTCGCCTGGCCGCTGTTGCCGGCCCCGTCGGTGAGAGCCACCGACACCTGGTGGGCGCCGGCCTTCGCGTACGTGTGGGTCGCGGTGGTGGCACCGGCTGCCAGGGTCTGCGGCGCGCTGCCGTCACCCCAGTTGACGACCCGGGTGATCCCGGCCGCCGGGCTGACATCGTCGGCCAGGGCCTTCTGCGTCAGCGTCACCGACTGGCCGGACCAGAGGGCCGCCGCGTTCAGGGTGTAGACGCCCGTCGGCGCGGTGGTGTCCGCGACACCGGCAGTGCTCCGCGGGGTGGTGTCCGGGGTGATCGGCGTGTGCTCGGCGAAGTAGTTGACCAGCATGGTGAGGTCGTTGTCGCCGGTCGTCAACCGATCGTCGCCCTTGCCGAGGGTGGCGAAGTTGTCACCACCGGCGGCGAGGAACGAGTTCGACGTGACCCGGTACGTGCCGAGCGGGTCGAGGGTGACCCCGTTCAGCTTGAGCGACGACGCGATGATCTTCGAGCCGCGCGGCTTGCTCGCGTCGTAGGAGTAGGTGAGCCCCTTCGACGAGCCCAGGTGCAGCACCGGCCGGGACGCCCCGTCCGGCTGCCACTGCTCCTCCAGCACCTGCTTGATCTCGGCGCCGGTGAGCGTCTGGGTCACCACGTCGTTCGAGAACGGCTGGACGGAGAAGGCCGCCGAGTAGGTGACAGTGCCGTCGGTGCCGTACTTCAGGTCGGCCCGCAGCCCGCCCGGGTTCATGAAGGCGATCTGCGCGCCGCCACGGCCCGGCTCGCTCGTCTGGTCGAGCTGGACGTCGGCGATGAAGTTGCCGAGCACCGACTCGGCGCCGCGGTCCTCGGCGCCCGCACTGGTGTACGCCCGCAGGATGTCCCCGGTGATCTTTCCGAGGGTCTGCTTGCCCAGCTCGGTGGCGTTCGCCTTGGCTGCCGTCACGATGTCGGCGACGGCGGTGTTCGAACCGAAGCCGGTCACCGTGATCAGTTCGGCGGTGGACGTGGTGACCTCACCGGTGGCGGGGTCGTAGGTCAGAACCGCCTTGCCGAGCTTTTCGCCGTAGTCCTCGGCCTGGATCACCGGACGGGTCTTCTCGGAACCGGGAACCGGCACCTGGAACGCGTACGGCTGGTGGGTGTGCCCGCTGAAGATGGCGTCGATCTCGGCGCTCACCTTGGTGAACTCACCGAACACCGGGTCGGCCTGCAGCGCCGCCGCGGAGCTGATGTTCGCGGTGGCCGCACCCTCGTGGGCGAGCAGCACCAGCACGTCGGCCTCACCGTTGGCCTGGTTGCCGTCGGAGAGCTGCGCCGCGAGCGTGTTCGCCTCGGCGACCGGGTCGCGGAACTCCACGCCGGCGATGCCGTCCGGGCTGACCAGCGAGCCGGTCTGCTCGGTCACCACGCCGATGTAGCCGACCTGGACACCGCCCAGGTTCTGCACCGAGTAGCCGGGCAGGATCCGCTTGCCGTCCTTGTAGACGTTCGCCGCGAGCAGCGGGAAGTCGGCCCGCTCGTCGACACGGCCCTGCAGGTCGGCGAGACCCTTGTCGAACTCGTGGTTGCCGACCGCGGAGACGGCGAGGCCGCCCTCGTTCAGCACGTCGATCGTCGGGTTGTCGTTGTCGATCGCGGAGATGAACGTGGAGGCGCCGATGTTGTCACCGGCCGAGATCCACGCGGTGTTCGGGTTCGCGGCGCGCAGCTGGTCGACCAGCCCGACGAGCTGAGCGGCGCCACCGACGGCCTGACCGTTGACGGTGGACGGCGACTCGAGCCGGCCGTGGAAGTCGTTGATGCTGAGCAACTGCAGGTCGACGGGGCCGGCCAGCCCGGTCTCCAGGCCGACGACAACCGGGTCGTGGTCGCTGGCCCGGTACGGCCCGCCGTCGTAGAACGGCGCGAAGCCGTCGTACTCGTAGGCGAACGACTCGACCGAGTTGATGTTCCAGATGTCCACGCCGGTGATGCGCTTGGCGAACTCGCCGGTGACCAGCGCGTGGTCCAGCGAACCCGACTCGCCGCCGAAGACGTACGACGACTTGTCCGGCGCGAACGTGGTGTGCGCGTCGGTGTAGCCCTTGTCGTACAGGACCTTCAGCGGGTCCTCCTGGCCGTACGCGTTGAAGTCGCCGAGCAGGATCACCTTGTCGGTGCCGAGACCCGCGACGAAGCCCGCCAGCGAGTTGGCCTGCCGCACCCGGTCACCGTTGTAGGCGCCCTGCCCGTCACCGGTGTCGACGTTGTCGCCGGTCGGCGCGACCGAGGCGCTCTTGGACTTGAAGTGGTTGGCCACCACGGTGAAGTCGATCGAACCCGAGGTGAAGGTCTGCGCGATCGGCTCGCGGGCGTTCGACCACACCGTCTCGTCGTTGATCGCCTTCGACGGGCCCTTCGGCGTGGCCGAGCCCGGCTTGAAGATGATCGCACTGGTGATGAAGTCCTGCTGGGCCGCGCCCGGCAGCTCGGCCGGCGACCGGACGTAGTCCCAGGTGCCGGCACCGTCGGCCGCGTTCAGCGCGCCGACCAGGGTCTTCAGCGCCAGCTGCGGGTCGTTGTCCTCGAAGCGGACCGAGTTCTCGATCTCCATGAGGGCGACCACGTCGGCGTCCAGCGCGGTGATCGCCGAGACGATCTTCTCCTGCTGCTTGGCGAGCGCCGCCGCGTCTGTCGCGCCGCGCGCCTCGCCACCGAAGTGGACGAAGTAGTTCAGCACGTTGAAGCTGGCCACCCGGATGTCGCCGCCGACGTTCACCGGTGCGGGCGTACGCGGGTTGGTGTCCTTGAACGTGGTCCGCGAGACCGCCGCGGTGTCCGCGTCGACCGGCTTCGCCGGCTGCAGGCGCCACTCGCTGAAGCCGTAGCCGAGCACTGTGGGCCCGAACTTCTCCACGGTGTCGCCGACCCGGATCGGGTCGTCCTTGGAGAAGTACGGCGGAGCGATACCCGCCGAGGCGAGGTTGGTGGTCTTGCCGTCGTCCAGCAGGACCCGGCCGTTCTTGTTGGCGGCCCGGAGCTGCAGGGCCGCGTCACTGCCGGGCCGCGCCACGTCCGTGGGGATGCGGGCCGGGTCGTTACCGGCGGCGAGGACGATCTCGCCGTACCGGTTCGTGTTGTAGACGTCCGAGATCGTGTACGCACCGACGGGGGCGACGAGCATGCCCTCGGCCGACTCGCGTGCCTCGTCGGTGAGCGGCAGGGCCAGCGGAACCGGTGCGGGCAGCGGCTTGTCGCTCGCGCAGAGCTGGACGTCGGTCTTGGCGCCGATGGTGATCTGGGTCAGCGCGTTGAACTCGCTGACCGTACCGGTCACCCGGATCACGTCTCCGACGGTCACCGACGGGTGGTTCGCGGTGTTCGCGGTCAGGTAGACGAAGATGCCGTCCGACGCGGTGCCCGCGGCGACCGGGCGGTCCCCGCCGCTACCCGCGGTCTGGAGGTAGACGCCGTTGTAGCCACCGGTGCGGTGGTCCGCCGTGACGACACCCTCGACGGTGACCGTGGAGCCGGCCAGGCCGGTCGCCGCTCCGGTGCCCTGCACCTGGGCGATCGTGTGGGTGAGGTCCGTGGTGCAGCCCGCGCCGGGCTCCTCCGGCTCCTCGGGCTCCTCCGGCTCGGCCTTGTTGACGGTGCCGAAGCTGCTGGTGACCGGTCCGGTCCAGGTGCCGCCGACCTTCTGCAGCGACTGACCGGCCGGTGTGCTGTCCGGCTGGGACACTCCGATGTCGACGCTCGTCCGGCCCGAGGCCGGTCCGCCGGTCGCGGCGAAGGCACCCTCGTAGCTGAGGAACTCGGCCACCGTGTCGTCGGGCCTGACCAGCGCCACACCGTCGGGCGCACCGTTCTGCAGACCGCTCGCCGGTACGACCACCACACCGGCGTCCGGCACCGGGCCGGTCACCGTGAGCGTTCCGTACGACGCGCCGCCGTTGCCGTTGTAAAGGACGACCCGCCAGCCGGTCAGATCGAATCCGGCCGGAGCCTGAATCTCGATCGCCTCACCGCTGTCGGTGCCGGCGTTGTCGTAGTGGATCTCACTGATAAACGGCGTGTCGGCGACTTCCGCGGCGGAAACCGGGCCGGTGAAGCTGAGGCCGAGTGCGGTGGCCAGAACGGCGGCGCCAACGGCACGAAGTGCGGGCCGGGAGAACGGCGGAGTCCATGGTGAACGCCGGCGGTGCGAACGGCGCGCAGCAACGTCCGCACTTGGTATGTTTTGAGGCATCTAAGAGTGTCCTCCGGACGAAGTTGATCCGCCGGAGCGTAAGCACACCCCATGACGATCGATTCTCTTTCAGGTAACGAAAAGGCATTCAGCCGGTGGCCACCGGCCCATTATTGTTCGTTTTTGTACTGTCCTTTTTGTGCATCCGGCACGGGAAACTCAATTAACCGGCGGCAACCGGGCAACCTTTTCGGCGCCGGCGTCCACTTCCGGGAGACAAGCCTTCCCCCATCCCCGGAGAGTTCCCCATGAAACGTCGTTTGGTGTGGATCGGGGCCTGCCTGATGGCCGCGTTCTCCACCGTGGCCGTCCTGCAGTCCGCGTACGCGGCGACCGGCTGCCGTGTCGACTATGCGGTGACCAGCCAGTGGACCAGCGGGTTCCAGGGTTCGGTCACCGTGACCAACCTCGGTGACCGGCTCGACGGCTGGACCCTGACGTTCGTGTTCCCCGACGCGAACCAGAAGGTCAGCCAGGGCTGGAGCGCCACCTGGACCCAGTCAGGCACCGCTGTCACCGTGACGAACGCGGCCTGGAACGGGTCCGTGGCACCCGGCGCCTCGGTGAACGCGGGCTTCACCGGCACCTGGAGCGGGACCAACCCCAGCCCGGCCTCTTTCGCACTGAACGGCACCAGGTGCACCGGCGCGGTCGCGAGCCCGTCAGCATCCCCGAGCACCAGCCCGAGCCCGAGCACCAGCCCGAGCGCGAGCCCGAGCGCGAGCCCGAGCCCCAGCACCAGCCCCAGCACGAGCCCGACTCCCAGCGCGAGCACCGACCCGTGGATGCCGCCGTCCGACCTGGCCGCCCCCTTGGACAAGGTCTGGGCGCACCAGGAGGAGACCTACAGCAACCTGTACGGGTTCAAGAACTACGGCTGGGATCAGCTGATGGCCGGCCGCGGCTCCATCAACTACTGCGTGCGTTGGGACTCCACCGCGCACGTGACCGCGGCCCAGCGTGACGCCGTCCACGCCACACTGCAGAAGCAGTACCAGAAGTGGATGGACCAGATGCTCGACAACGGGCAGGGCTGGAACAACTGGCCGTACCGTCAGGTACCGGTCAAGGTGGTCGGCTGGGCGGTGCGCGACCGTGCCCAGCTGGAGTGGACCGACACCTCGGTCGACGTCTACGTGAACAACATCCGGGAGAACGCACCACAGTGCGGCGAGCCCTGCGGCCGCTTCTTCCACCAGGACGGCAACTACTCGGGCTGCCCCGGCGGCGATTCGCACCACTACGACCACTCGCTCTGGCTCACCGCCGGCTTCCAGGGCGGCGCCGGTGGCGACTGGGGACAGCGGATCGGCTCGGAGTACTTCATGAGCAACCTGGGCACGGAGAACGTCCACATCCTGCTGCACGAGATCGGCCACACGTACGGGCTGGACGACTTCTACGACTGGGATCCCACCCCTGGCAAGGGTTTCGTCATGAAGGCCGGCAGTGCGACGCAGATCACAGAGTTCGACAAATGGATGCTGCGGGACTTCTGGCGTCATCTGAAGAGCCGCTACGGACTCTGATTCGACACATCTTCCGCTGGTCCGGGACCCGCGCCCGGACCAGCGGAAACTCCGCCGTCTCACCGAAACAGTAAGGACTGTTACCAGACGTATATTTGTTTCACGTTGACCTGTTGTCTACCCTGACTCCGCTGCGGTGGGGCTCCGGTCCCCATCGTTCAGTGGAGCCACGGGGGACCACAGGTGCAGATCAAGAATCTCGCCGGCCGCAGCGGCCGGCGATTCGCGACGTTCGGCGCGACGCTGCCACAGGCGGGTGCGGCATGATTGCCCTCCGCTTCTACCGCCTGCTGCCCAAGGACTACCGCCTGCGGCTCGTCGAGCTGCTCCCGCCGCACCGCCAGCTCTGGCTCGTGCGGCGGCTGACCCGCCAGCGGCGACTGCCCACCCCGGCCGCTCCTGGCGCGCTGGTCAAGGCCCGCGACGCGGGCCAGACCGTGCAGGCCCGGGTGATGCCCGACATGACACCGGCCGCCGCCTGGCAGCTCAACCTGGACGGCGTGACGGAAGCCCTGGACCGCGCCGGAATCGAATACTTCTGCCTCCGCCCGATCAGCACCCTGCACAGCTCCGTGGCGGTGCACAAACGGGACCGGGAGCGGACCCTCACCGCCCTGCGCGCCGACCAGGCTCTGCGGGATGCCGAGATCCGGACCGGCACCGTGACCGACGAAGGGTTCCGGGCCGGCCGCGGCAAGAACGCGGTTCAGGTCTACTTCCCCGTCACCAGCCCCTATGCGACCACCGTCCTGGGTAGCGGGTCGGCCTGCGAGATCGAGTTCTGGCACACGGTGAAGGGTGTCGACGGCGCACCCGACTCCATCGCCGGCCCGCGCCGCAACTGGGTGGCGAGCACCCTGCCGACCGAGGCGGCCTATGAGAACGTGCCCCCGGTCGCGCTGAACCCGGTGATGCCGCCCGCAGACGAGCGCCCGCGGTACCGCACCCGGTCCGAGTTCGCCGCGGTGCCGGCCGAGGACATCCGCTTCCCGATCGACATCGTCTACACCTGGGTGGACGGCAACGACCCGGACTGGCTGGAGCGCAAGAACTCCTCACTCACCGCGTTCGGCAAGCAGCAGATCAACACGATCGCCACCAACGCGTCCCGCTTCATCAGCCGCGACGAGCTGAAGTACTCGCTGCGCTCGATCGCCGCTTACGCGCCCTGGGTCCGCCGGATCTTCCTGATCACCGACGACCAGTTGCCGCCGTGGCTGGACGGATCGCACCCGGGGCTCACCGTCGTCAGCCACCGCGAGCTGTTCAGCGGCACCGGGGTGCTCCCGACCTTCAACTCGCACGCGATCGAGTCGCGCCTGCACATGCTCCCGGGCCTGGCCGAGCACTTCATCTACTTCAACGACGACATGTTCCTCGGCCGCCCGGTGGCGCCGACGGCGTTCTTCCACGCCAACGGCATCGCCAAGTTCTTCCAGTCCAAGGCACAGCTCGAGGCCGGCCCGGCGACCATCTTCGACGCGCCGGTCACCGCGGCGGGCAAGAACAACCGGCAGCACGTCGCCGAGCGGTTCGGCCGCAGCATCACGCAGAAGATGCAGCACGTGCCGTACCCGCTGCAGAAGAGCGTGCTCGAGGAGATCGAGCAGACGCTGCCGGACCAGGTCCGCGCGACCGCCGAGCACCCGTTCCGTCACCCCGGCGACCTGTCGATCCCGTCGTCGCTGCAGCACTACTGGGCGTTCCTGACCAAGCGCGCGGTGCCCGGCACCATCAAGTACACGTACGCCGACCTCGCTCACCCCTCCACCCCGGTGCAGCTGGCGTTCCTGCTGGCCCGCCGGCACAGCGACGTGTTCTGCCTCAACGACACCGACTCCGCCGCGGTGGCTCTCAGCGAGCAGGCGGCCATGATGGCCGACTTCCTCCCGCAGTACTTCCCCTTCCGCTCGCCGTACGAGTTGCCCGACCCGGTCGCCGCCGAGCGCGCCCAGTACAGCGCCACGACGCTGGGCCGGATCGCCATGGGGGCCACGGTGCCGATCCCCCGGCAGCCGTTCTCACGTTCCGAGGCCATGACGGGTGACCACCATGCCTGACCAGATCACCGTCGAGCGGGTGGAGCTTCCCGTCCAGCTGCTCCCGCGCACCGTCCACGTGCATCCGGGCCTCACGCCGCTCGAGGTGCGGCGGCTGAACCAGGCCGCCGTGGAGGAGGCGCTCACGGCGGCCGGCGTGGAGTACTTCACTGTCCGTGGCCTGGACGACCGGTCACCGGTCATCGGCGTGCGCGGGGACTACCGCAAGAAGGCGCTCGCCGCGCTGGCCGAGCTCGCCGGCCGGACCGCCGCCTACGTGGCGACGGTGCTGCCCAAGCCCGCCGTCCGCGACCTGCTGTCCGAGTCCACCGCCGAGACGTGGAGCAAGCTCGCCGACGTCAAGGTACTGCGCCTGGTCTGGTTCCGCACCGATCCCACCCAGTCCATCGTCCACGGCCGTGAGTACGGCTGTGACATCGAGTTCTGGAACACCGGCCGGGACGGCGCGCGCATCTGGGCGCCGCGGCCCAACCGGATGACCAGGATGCTCCCGCACGCCGACGAGCCGGTCCTGGCGCCGACCGAGCAGTTCACCCGCCTCGGCGGCACGGTGTACGCCCTTCCCCGGGTCCGTACTCGCCGCGAGATGACAGCGGCGCTGCCCGAGGACATCGGGTTCCCGATCGACGTGGTCTACACCTGGGTGGACGGCACCGACCCGGAGTGGCAGCGCAAGCGCGCCACGGTGACCGGCGACGTCTACCACGAGGAGTCGGCGAGCGACGCCCGGTTCCTGAGCCGCGACGAGCTGCGGTACTCGCTACGGTCGCTGCACGCCAACGCGCCGTGGGTCCGCAACATCTACATCGTCACCGACGATCAGACCCCGGCGTGGCTCGACCTGTCCCGGCCGAACATCCAGGTGGTCAGCCACAAGGAGATCTTCAGCGACCCCAGCGTGCTGCCGGTCTTCAACTCGCACGCCATCGAGAGCCAGCTGCACCGCATCGACGGCATGGCCGAGCACTTCCTCTACTTCAACGACGACATGTTCATCGGCCGCCCGCTCGCGCCGCAGGCGTTCTTCCTCGCCAACGGGCTGTCGAAGTTCTTCCTGTCGGCGGGCCGGGTCCCGGTCGGCCCGATCACGGCCGAGGACACCCCGGTCGACGCCGCGCACAAGAACAACCGCCGGCTGCTGGAGCGCAAGTTCGGCCCGACCACGTCGCAGGTGTTCCAGCACGTGCCGTACGCGTTGCGCCGCAGCGTGCTGACCGAGATCGAGAACGAGTTCCCGGACGAGTACTCGACCACGATGGCGTCGCGGTTCCGCAGCACCCACGACCTGTCTCCGCTGTCCAACCTGTACCACTACTACGCGTACCTGAGCGGGCGCGCGATGCCCGGCTCGGTCAAGTACGGCTACATCCAGCTCGCCGTGCCGGACCTGGCCGCCCGGCTCGCCCGGGCTCTGGTCCGCCGCGACTGGGACGCGTTCTGCCTCAACGACGCCTACTCCACCCAGGACCAGCTCGCATCGCAGGACACCATCCTGCGCCCGTTCCTGGAGAGCTACTTCCCGATCCCCAGCCCGTACGAGAAGCGGGGCTGAGGTGCGGATCTCCTTCCTCGTCCACAACGTCTACGGGGTCGGCGGCACCAACCGCACGGTCATCAACCTGGCGACGGAACTCTCCAAGCGGCACCACGTCGAGATCGTCTCGATCCTGCGGCGGCTCGAACGGCCGATGCTCGACATCCCCGACCGGGTGCCGGTGATCGGGCTCGTCGACCTGCGGTCGCGTGCGGCGGACACCAGGGACCCGCGGGTCAGCCAGATGTCCGATCTGGTCCCGCCGGAGGAGGAGTTCTACCGCTTCTACAGCCGGCTCACCGACGAGCGGATCACCAACTACCTCCGGCGTACGCCGTACGACGTCGTGGTCGGCACCCGCTCCGCGCTGAACCTGGCGGTGGCCCGGCTCGGCCGCCCGGGCAGTGTTCGCATCGCGCAGGAGCACATGACGCAGGCGCTGATCCCGGAGTCGGTGCACGAGCAGATGCGCCACTGGTACCCGCAGCTCGCCGCGGTCACCACGGTCACCGAGGCCGACGCCGCCGCGGTCCGCGAGGTGCTCGGCGACGGCGCACCGCCGGTGCACGCCATCCCGAACAGCGTTCCGGAGCCCGCGGTCGCCCCGGCCTCCGGCACCAGCAAGATCGTGGTGGCGGCGGGCCGGCTCGACGAGATCAAGCGGTACGACCTGCTGGTGCGCGCCTTCGCCAAGGTCGTCACCGAGCGCCCCGACTGGACCCTGCGGATCTACGGCAGCGGCGGCCAGTCCCGGCCGCTCGGCACCCTGATCGCCGACATGGGCATGCACAACCACGTCTTCCGGATGGGCAGTTACACCCCGCTGGACGCGGAGTGGGTCAAGGGTTCGATCGCCGCGGTCACCTCGGACAAGGAATCGTTCGGAATGACCATCGTGGAGGCCATGCGCTGCGGGCTTCCGGTGGTCAGCACCGACTGCCCGGTCGGCCCCGCCGAGATCATCCGGGACGGCGAGGACGGCCTGCTGGTGCCGACCGGCGACGTCGACGCCATCGCCGCGGGCCTGCTGCGCCTGATGAACGATGACGACCTGCGGGCCAGGATGGGCGCCACCGCGCACGTCAACTCCGGGCGGTACGACCCGGTGGCGATCGCCGGCGACTACGAGCGGCTCTTCGTCTCGCACCTCACCGGGCCGGTCAGGAGCCTGACCGGCCCGGCGCGCAAGCTGCGCTCCGGTGGCCGGGCCCTGTTCCGGGTGCTGCCCGGCCTGAAGATCCGCCGCGGAACGGAGCCGCCCCCGGTGGCCACCTGCCGCACCGAGGACGGCCGGGTGGTCGTCGAGGTGCCCGGCGCCCGCCTGCCGCGTGGCATGACCCACCTGGTCTGCCGGCCGCGCCGCATCGAGGGTGTCCGCAAGGCGGTCAGGATCCCGCTCGCCGGCGACCATGAGACCGGCTGGAGCGCGTCGTTCCCGTTCGACGAGGCGACGTTCGCCGAGGGCCGCTGGGATCTCTTCGTGGCCGACCGCCGCGAGGGCCTGTACCGGCTGCGGGCCGGCCTGCTCGACGTCCGGGACCTGATCGGCGGCCGCGAGACGGCGCCGTTCGTCCGCAACGTGCCCTACAAGACCGCTGACGGGTTCCTCGCGGTCGCCACCTGGCAGCGCGACGAGCACGCCGAGGCCGGCGACGTCTGGTTCGGCGAGGAGACGATCACCGTCCAGGGACGGCTGGTCGCCGGGGACTTCGACGGTACGCAGCCGATCCTCACGCTGTCCCGGCGCGGTGAGCACCCGAACACGTTCGTCGTGCCCGGCACGGCCACCGGCAACGGCGGGTTCAGCTTCGACGTGCCGGTGGAGCCGTTCGCCGCGCTGCGTGTCCTGCGGTACGAGGACTGGGACGCCTCGGTCTCCCGGGGCCCGTACGGCCCGCTGATCCCGATCGCGCGCCTCATGGACGACGTCATCGAGCGCAAGCGCGTGTACGTCTACCCGTCGGTCCTCGTCGACGACCGCCCACCGATCGAGCTGTACGAGGAGACTCCGGACTCGGAAGTGCGCGTCCGCCCGTACCTCTCGACCCCGAGCGGCCTGGCACTGGTCATCACCGACCGCCCAGCCTGACCAGCACGCGGGCCCGTCCGCACCGGCGGGCCCTCAGACGGTGACCCAGGCGCCGAACCGGTTCTCCGGGCCCGGCTCCTCCTGCCGGCTGACGTGCAGGCGCCCGTCCATCCCCAGCACAGCGAGCACACCACGGCCCTCGGCGTCGACCGCGAGGGCCGGCGCGCCACTGATCATCCCCGGCAGCTGACGCCACCGTGACCGGCCCTCCTTGAGCGGCGGCACCGCCACGCTCACCGTCCAGAACCGGTTGCGCTGCGCCATCACCAGATCGCCGGCTCCGGCGTCGAGCCGGTCCAGTGCGGCGATGGGCCCCAGCCCGTCCGGGCCACCGAAGTCGGCGCCGCCACCGGGCCACGCACCGCCCACCTCATGCTCCCGGTACGCCCGGATGGCACTCGCCGGATCCGGGTTCTCCCGGTTGCGTGCCGGACTCCCCTGCCGGTAGAGCAGGCACGCCCGGTCCCCGGCGGTACGCGCGACGTTGAGCCCGCCGCTCGCCACCCGGCCGGTCTTCAGCGTGTGGTGCGGCTCGAGCGGCCCACCGAGCTTCTCCTGCCGCCAGTGCGCGACAGTCAGTTTCGCCGCGACGAAGACCCGCACCAGCCCGTCCCCGGTGGTCATCGCGACCGGCACGTCCTGCAGCGGGCCGCGTCCCAGCGGCTCCCACGGTTGCCACTCACCGCCCGACTGCCGGCGGCAGCTCAGCCCGCCGGTGAAGTCACGCACGAAGACCCACAGGTCGCCCTGGCCGTCCACAGTGGCGGCCGGGACACCCATCTCCCGCTGCCGCCGCCGGTCCGGGTCCCCGGCGTCGGGGTTGCCCAGCGAGACCCACTCGGACGGCGTGCCGCCGTCGACAGTCAGGTAGCCGGCCTCGATCTCGACCCGCTCGCCGGTGTCGATCCGGCGCAGTGCCGTCACGTGTACCGCACCGCTGGGCGCCACGGCGACCGCCAGCGTCGGCATCACGCCGGGCTCGCCGATCAGAATCGGACCCTGCCACTTGTCCGGCCCCTGTTCGCGCCACATCGCCAGGCGGTCACCGAGCACCGCGAACGCGGCGAGCTCGCCGCCGGGCAGCGGAACGAGCCAGCTCGGCGTCGCGACGTAGCGCTGTGCCGAGGAGTACATGTGGGTGCTGCGGTACGGGTCGGTGCCGAGCTGGTTGTCGCCGACACCACCGTCCGCGCCGGCGTAGACGCTGAGGTAGCCGGCCTTCTCCCGATAGACCCGGGGGCTGAGGTTCATCGGCCAGTACCGGTTCGCGTACGCGCGGTAGTACTCCATCAGCGGCGGGACCTTCCACCGCTTGCTGATCAGGCTGACCGCCTCGATGGTGAACCGGGCCGTGGCGGTGTGCTCGTGGTGATCGGAGACCACGTGCCGGTCGGCGATGCCCCAATCGTGTTCCGGGTCCGGGTCGAGCGTACGGATCACTGTCGGCCGGTGCTTCTCGATCAGCTCCACCAGCGATCCGAGAAGCGTCTCGCGGCTCACCGACTGCACGTCGGCCGGCAGGTCGACCGACGGCAGTGTCGGCCCCGCTTCGAGCGACCCGTCCAGCAGCAGCGGGATCGTCGTGTTCACACCGTCGCGATGCCCGATGTTGAAGAAGTAGAGGACCACGTCCGGCCGCTCCTCGAGCTGATCACGCTCGACGACGAACCCGGTGCGGAGTTTCACCAGCTTGCGACGCCAGATGGCGTCGACACCGAGACCGGCCATTTTCGCGTACGCCCGGCGCAGTCCAACCCGCCGCGCCGTCGCATATCCCGCGTGATCGACAGGCGTCGCGTCCCGGTCCGGATCGTTGACGTCGACGTTGCGCCCGTCGCCCTCGGCGGCGGTGATCACGATGCTGACCACCGGCACGGAGGCGGTGATCGCGACGCTGATGCCCGGATTGAGGAAGTAGAGATCGTCGTCAGGGTGGGCGACGATGCTCATCACGGTGCCCGGCGTCCAGCTGCCGTCGGCGGCCGGTGCCGGAACGTCACGATTGAGCAGGGATTTGAACCAGTTCGCCATGCATCTCGCCATCACCCGTGTCGCCCTTTGGCGACGATCACGGAGAGCTTAGTTGCACCGCGCACGCGGCAGCGCCAGGCCCGCACGGGTAGCCGCCGGCCGCGCTCGAGGCGCAGCGGCAGGACCGGCCCGAACGGGGGCACAATCGGTCGTTCCGCAGTGAGTGAACAGGGCATTGACGGCAGCAACACCGCTGGTAAATTGCGCGACCATGAGAAAACGGGGCGCCGCCGCCGTATTGATGGCCATCTTTGTCGCCACCCTCGGGCTTCCCACGCCCGCCCGGGCGGCGGAGCCCACCGTCGATCTGTCGATGAACCTGGGCGGGCCGGGCGAGGTCCTGGTCGGCGAGACCGCCGAATACCGGCTCACCGCCGGCCTCACCGAGGCACCCGCCGACCTGAGCAGTGTCCGTGCGGTGCTGACGCTGCCCGACGGGGTCACCTTCGAGTCGGCCAAGCCCGATGCGGGCGGCCCGTGCACGGCCGCCGCCTCCACGGTCACCTGCGTCGCGGTGAAGAAGGAGGACAACTTCGACGCGTTCGTCTGGTACGTGACCGTGCGGTTCGCCGCGGACCTCGCGCTCGGTGAGCGGTTGCGCTTCACCGCAGTCGCCTCGTCCGACGGCACCGAGGCCACCCCGATCGACAACACCTCGACCTTCGAAACCGGGGTGGTGCACCTCGCCGACCTGGGCCTCACCGCCATCCCGCCGACCGGCAAGATCACCCTCGGCCAGCCGGTCAAGTACACGTTGATCGTGACGAACCACGGTCCCGGCGTGGTGCGGCATTTCGCGCTGCACGAGGGTTTCGACAGCCACTGGTACAGCGGCGGGACGGTCGAGGGCGCCGAAAAGGGCGAGTGTTTCGGCGACCCGGGCATGATGATCTGCGACGTGAGCACCGAGTTGCAGCCCGGTGAAGAGGTCCGCCTCGTGCACAACCTCCCCACCAGCACCGACGACACCGTGCTGGACCTCACGCAGAGCGTCTCCGTCTCGTTCTACGAGTACGCCGGCGACAAGAACAAGGCCAACGACACCCTGGAGATCCCGCTGGAGTTCGCGGCCAAGGCAAGCAGCAGCCCGTCGGCCAGCCCGTCACCCAGCGCGACCACCACGCCGGAGGCGGAGACACCCACCCTGCCGATCACCGGCCCCGCCACCCCGCTGGTGGGCCTCACCGGTCTGCTGCTCCTGCTGACCGGCGCCGGCATCGTGCTGGCCACCAGGCGCCGGCGAACCTGACCGACAAAGGCAGCACGCCGGCCACGCCGCGCCGGGATCCAGGCGCCCGGATCCGGCGCCGGCGGGCTTGAATCAGCGGCGCGGTACCCAGAACTCGACCTCGGTGCCGTCGCCGGGCCGGCTGTGGATGGTCGTGGTGCCGCCGAGATCGCCGATCCGGCCGCGCATCGACTGCGCCACCCCCAGCCGGCCGGCCGAGGCGGCCTCCGCCAGGCGCCGCGGCTCGAAACCGGCGCCATCGTCGCGCACGGTCACCCGTACCCCATCGTCTTCGTCCTCAAGAAGGATCCAGGTCCGCGCAGCGGGACCGGCATGTTCGCGGACGTTGTCCAGCGCGGCCCGGACCGCCGCGATCAGCTCGGCCGCCCGCTCCGCCGGCAGCGCCACCGGGGTGGCCGGCGACGAGACCTCGAGGACCGGCGACGACAGCGCGGAAAGTGCGGACCTCAGGTCCACCTCGCCCCGTTCGCCAGGCGTGGTGCCGCAGAGCAGGTTGCGCAACGCCGTCTCCTGCTCACCCGCCAGCGCCGCCAGTCGGGCGCCGGATCCGCCCAGCTCCGAGCCCTCCCGCTGGACCAGGGCCAGCACCTGCAGCACCCCGTCGTGGATCGGGCGGGCCAGCCGGTCACGTTCCGCGGCCGCCGCCTCCTGCCGGATCAGCTCGGCCCGTTTGCGTTCCGCCCAGCGCTCCGACAGGTAGTGCGCGACGCCCAGGCCACCGATCGCCGCGGCCACCGCCAGCAGCAGCACGGCAGCGGTGTCGAAGTGGAGCCGGGAGCTGAGGGGCGAGTCCAGCGCCTGCCCGCCGCCCAGGTAGATCACCGGCACCGTCTGGGCGCCGGCCACCGCCAGGACTCCGGCGATCGGGCCCAGCACCACCGGGACCGCACCGCGCGGGGCGAGCACCGGCGCGGCGGCTCCGACCACAGCGGTCGCCGCCGCCGTGGCCAGCACCAGCATCACCAGCGCCGGCACGACGCGGTGCTGGTCCGCCAGCTTCTCCGGGTGGCCGCTCGTCGCGGCGTACGCGATGAACAGCGAGGTCGCCGTGCTCACCGCGAGGGTCGCCGCCGCCGGGATCCGCCACCGGCTCGCGGCGCAGGCCGCACCGATCGCCACCCCGGCCGCCGCGCCGAACCAGCGCATCGGTCCCGTGCTGTTCATCGCGGTGAACGCGATGAACAGCGGTGCCGAGACCGCGATCTGCGCGGTGGCGGCGGTCAGTGCGGCGGCCAGCGACCACAGGCCGGCGAAAGCGGTCACGGTGAGCACCGCGGCCAGGGTCAGCGCGCCGAGGATGGCGCTTTTCGTGTACGGGTACCGCGACAGCGTCGTCCAGCTCACGTCCAGCAGAGCGCCGAGCCGTTCGGCCGAGATCATCGCGATCGGCAGCACGATCAGGGCCGCCAGCCCGCCGGTGACGACCAGCCGCAACCTCCGCCCGCTCCAGGCCCTGCCCTCCGGCACTCCGGTGGCGTCGCGGTCGCCTCGCCGCCGGTGCCAGGCCGCCGGGGCGATCGCGGTCAGACCGGTCACCAGGAGCACGCCGTGCCAGACGGACAGATCCGGTTCCAGGCCCTCCCAGGCCATGCCGGGCAGCGAGTGGCCGAACAGGACGGACCCGGCGGCCAGGCCGGCCACGGCTGCGCCAAGACCCGGGGACCCGCTGCTCAACAGGCTTTGCGCGGCACCCAGGACAGCCACTACGAGCACCGGAAATGCCGCGTTGAGCCCGTGGAACACCTCGATCGGGTATCTGTCCGGCAGCAGCTGCGGCCACATCAGCGGCACGCTCAGCAGCCCGGCGGCCGGCAGCAGGTACGGCCACCAGCGCAGCAGGCACAGCGCCAGCACGGTCGCCGCAGTCGGGACCAGCGGAGTGATCGGATTCGGCCCGTAGTAGGCGTCCGGACCTGCCACGCCGAGCATCGGTGAGAACTGACCGCCCCGCTTGGACGCCAGCATCGCGATCAGCAGGCAGCCACCCAGCCCGGCCAGGGCCGTACCCCAACGCCTGTTCATATCGACGATCATCGCCGATGTCCCGGAACTCTCGACATCCATGCCTGACAAGATCCCGGAAGCCGGTGCCGTGGGCATGAGTACAAGTACTCATTCGAGCCCGTTCTCGATGGCATAGCGGACGAGCGCGCTCCGATTGTGCAGCTGAAGCTTGCCGAGGGTGTTCTGCACGTGGTTCTGCACGGTCCGGTGCGACACCACCAGCCGCTCCGCCACCTGCCGGTACGACAGGCCCTTGGCGACCAGCCGCAACACCTCGGTCTCCCGGGCGGTGAGCTGCGGTTTCTGCGCCGGGGTCGTGGCCAGCCGCCGGTACTCACCCAGCACCAGCCCGGCCAGCCCGGCGGTGAACACGGTCTCGCCCTCGGCGGTGCGCCGGACCGCGTCGAGGAACTCCTGGCGGCCGGCCGACTTCACCAGGTAACCGGTGGCGCCCGCCTTGACCGCGTCGAGGACGTCCTGCTGCTCGCCGCTCGCGGACAGCATCAGGATGCGGACCGCCGGCAGCACGTCGAGCAGGCCACGGATCACCTCGACCCCGGACAGGCCGGGCAGCTGGAGGTCGAGGACGACCACGTCGGGACGTGCGGCGAGGGCGACCCGCAGAGCCTGGGTGCCCTCACCGAGCGTGGCGGTGACGAGGTAGCCGGCCTCGGTGAGGTCCCGGGCCACCCCGTCCCGCCACATCGGATGATCGTCGACCACCATCACGCGCATCGTCACAGTCGTACATTCTGCCGAAGGGCGAAACCCCGCCTTCTGCCGAAGCGAAACCTCAGACCCGGTAGGCGGAGATCGTCTGCTGGAGGTCGGCGGCCGTGCGGGCCAGGTCGGCAGCGGTCTGCTGCGTCTCGGTGGCACCGGCGGTGACGTGGCGGGTGGCCTCGGCGACACCGGAGATCGTGTCGGCGATGCTGACCGAGCCCTCGGCAGCCTCGCTCACGCTGCGGGAGATCTCCGCAGTGGTAGCGGTCTGCTCCTCGACCGCGGCCGCGATCGTCGTCGTGTAGTCGTTGATCGTGGCGATGACCTGGCCGATCTCCTGGATCGCGGTGACCGCCGCGGAGCTCTCGGCCTGGATCGCCGTCACCTGAGCGGTGATCTCCTGCGTGGCCCGGGCCGTCTCCTGGGCCAGGTCCTTCACCTCGGAGGCCACCACGGCGAAGCCCTTGCCCTGCTCACCGGCGCGGGCGGCCTCGATGGTGGCGTTGAGCGCGAGCAGGTTGGTCTGCTCGGCGATCGACGTGATCATCGCGACGACCGTACCGATCTGGGCGGACGCCTCGCCGAGCCGCGCGACGCTGGCGTTCGTCGACGCCGCGGCCCGGGCGGCCTCCGCGGCGACGCCGGCCGCCTCGTTCGCGTTCGTGGAGATCTCGCGGATGGAGATGCCCATCTCGTCGGCACCGGCCGACACCGTCCGGACGCTCTCCGACACGCGGCCGGCCGAGTCGGACACCGTGCCGACCTGCACCGCGGTCTCCTCGGCGGAAGCGGACAGCTGGGACGCCACCGCCGACATCTCCTCCGACGCAGAGGCGAGCACCGACGAGCTCTCACCGATCCGGCCGACCATGCCGGCCATCGCCTCGGCGGTGGTGTTGAGCGCCTGGGACATCTGGCCGACCTCGTCGGTGCTGTCGACCTCGACCCGGGCGGTCAGGTCACCCTTCGCGATCCGGGCGAGCGCCTCGACGTTGCGCGACAGGGGGCGCACGATCAGGCGGGCGATGGCGGTCGCGAGGAGCAGGCCGATCACGGTGCACGAGGCGAGCAGCGCGATCACCAGGATGCGGGTGGAGTCGTACCGGCTCTGCGCGGTGGCCTCCTGCGTGACGCCGGCCTTCACGGTCTCGTCGGCGAGCGTGGACAGGTCCGCGCGTACCGCCGTCTTCCGCTCGGCGAGCTCACCGGCGCGCAGCGCGGCCAGCTTGGTGGTCTTCCCGGCCGCGGCGAGCGGCAGCACCCCGGTGTCGAGTTGCTCGCTGAACTCCGCCCAGTCGGTCCCGAACGACTCGATCGACGCGCGAGCGACGGTACCGATCGGGTAGGTCTGGTAGGCGGCGGCGTACTCGGTGACCTGCTTCTGCGCCTTGGCGATCGCCTCTTCGGCGGTCGCACGCTCCTCGTCGGTCGAGGCCAGCTGGTAGTCGTCAGCACCCAGCCAGACCCGGTTGACCGCGCTGCGCAGGTTACCGATCGTGTTGAGCTCCCCGTTCATCACGTAGGCGGACTTCACCTGGTCGTTCGTGGCACCGAGGCTGTCCAGCGCGAACAGCCCGTCACCGACACCGAACAGCGCCACGATCCCGACCGCCGTCATGATCTTCGTGCTGACCCGCCGGTTCCCGAGCAGGCTCCGCATGGGATTGAATCCGGTCGTCCTGGCCTGGTCAGCCATCGGGTTTTCTCCTCGTTTGTCGGCAACGATGCAGTCCCTAGGTCGGCGGAGAACCCCCGTCCCAGAGTCCACCGACGGTGCAGTCGGGGAGCACAACCGTCACCGCATGCCGAAGAGCAACCTGGTCACCCTGGTGCGCCGGACCAGCAGGTCGTACACGGCGAACATGATCACGAACGACGCCACGACGATGACCAGGTATTTCACCGGGATCGGAGCGTCCCAGCGCACCACCTGATAGGCGACGACCACGACGATCGGCTGGTGGAGGATGTAGAGCGGCAGGGCGGCGGCGCCGAGGTAGGCGTACACGCGCCGGCCCTCGGCGGGCTGCCGCGCGGGCTCCACCGGTCCCCGGTCCAGCAGGCCCAGGATGGCGACCAGCCAGCACCAGCCGGCGGCGGCGAAGAGCACCCGGGCGAGGACGGCATGGGCGGTCATGTCGGTGAACGGTTCGCCGTCGGCCGTACCCAATGCGATGCCCGCGCCGCCGAAGAGCACCACCCCGGCGACCGCCGCGATGCGCGCCTGGCTTCGCATCGCTGACCGGAACCGATCGTCGGACGCCAGCGCGAAACCGTAGAGGAAGAAGATCAGGTACGCCCATCGGCTCCAGCCCGCGAACGCCTCCTCCATGCCGAGGACCGCCCCGATCACGACCAGGGGGATCGCCGGCACCAGGAGCAGGACCCCTCGCGTCGCCACCGCCTCGGCGCACGCGTCACGGATCCGGCCGATGCGCTCGCCCGGCAACCACGCGACGAGCGGCGAGAGCATCAGCGAGAACGCCAGCAGCAGCACCACGAACCACAGGTGCCCGCTCTCGAAATCCTCGCCGCGCACGAGGAACGGAAAGTTGGACAGGCTCAGGTGAACGTCGAAGAATCGCCGGAGGAAGTCCGGATAGGACTCCGTGGCGCCCGACCGCAGCCACTGCGGCACCGGGATCAGGACCAGCGTGGCGAACACCAGCGGCACACCGAGTCGCAGCAGCCGCTCACCGGCGAAGCCCCGCACGCCGCGCCGGTTGATCGAGTGCCACGATCCGAGACCGGCGATCAGGAACAGCGCGGGCATCGCCCAGACCACGCCGAGCCCGGCCAGCCAGGTGACCGCCTCGGTGGTCTGCGCGTTCTTGACGTAGAAGTCGTCGCGCGTGTCGAAGACCAGCGCCGCGTGGAAGAACACCAGACCGAGCACGACGGCCAGCCGGATGGCGTCGAGCTCGGGCCGCCGCTTCACGGAAAGTCGTGTCTCCATCACATCAGAATCTCAGAGCAACGCACTGGTTTGGTGATCATGATGGCGGGTACCGTGATCGAGATGTCGATGATGGCGGCTGTCTCCTACCGAACCGACCCTGACGGGGTGGTCGATGCGACGATCACCGGCGAGCTCGATCTGGCAGAGGCGGACTCGATCCGTGACAGCCTGGTCAGCGCGGCTCGCGGTATGTCCGGCCCCTACCTGCGGGTGGACCTGAGCCAGGTGAGTTTCATGGACTCGTATGCGCTGGGCGCCCTGGTCAGCGCCCGCAACACCGCGGCGAGCGTCGGCGTCACCCTCACCCTTGTCGATCCGTCGCCTCCGGTCCGCAAGGCGATTGAGGTGACCGGCCTGTCCGACGTCTTCGGGCTCGCTGATCAGGGCTCTAGCGAGGATTGATCACCTGACCTTCAGCTTGACCGAGGCGCTGCCCGCTGTCGCGTTGTAGCCGCCACCGGCCACGATCACCCGCAGTGTCCAGGTGCCGCGTTTGAAGGCCCGGGAGAACGAGTACGTCCCCTTGGCCGTCGTCTTGACGCTCGTGACGGCCACCCAGCGGGAGCCCACCTTACGTTGCAGGGTGACTTTGACTCCCGATCGAGCCGGTTTCGCCGTACCGGAAATCTTGATCTTCTTGTTGGCCCTGTGTTTGGTCGTGCTCGCCTTGACCGTTACCGCATAGCGGACAGCCGCCGACGGCGTCGCCGAGGTCGCCGGCCACATGCCGGAGGAACCGGCGTGGATGACCCGATATGCGGTCTTGACTGCCGGTTTGACCGACGCCCGCCACACGCCCTTGCCGTCGGTCTTGACCGTCGTGACCCGGCTCCACGTGGTCCGCCCGACCGGCCGCTGTTCCAGGGTCAGCACCGCTCCGGCGACCGGCGAACTGCCGCTACGCAGGACCTTTCCGCTGAGCGTGGCCGGTTTGCCCCAGGTGACCGTGCCGGGTGACACGCTCAGCGGCAGTCCGGTCGGTGTCAGCGTGAGCGTCTTCTCCGGGCCGTCGCCGATCGCGCTTCTCGCACGGACCCCGACGGTGTACGCCTTACGCGTATCCAAACCGGTCAGCTGCAACGAGCGCGCATTGGCGGGGAGCGTCTGCTCGGTGCCGGGCGACAGCCTGACGATCCAGCCGGTGACCTGCGCATCTCCGGTCATGTAGGGCAGCCGGTCCCACGCGAGGGACGCACTGCCGTTATGGCCGGTGACGGACACGCCGACCGGGAGACCCGGGAGCCGTGCCGGCCGCACCTTCCACGGCACCGAGGCGGTCACCTGATCACCGTCGGCGTCGACGGCCGTCAGCACCGTGGTGCCGGACCCGGCGGTCGTGGGTATGCCGGCGATAGTGACCTCGTAGGTACTCGAAACCGGCCGGCGCACCGTCACGTCGAGCCCATCCGGTACGCCGGTCGCGGTCACCTTGAACGAGTCGTAGGGATCGTCCAGATAGTCCGGTGCGTCGACGAAGACGGCCGCCCTGATGTTGCCGAGGGCTCCGGCACCCAGCTGCATGGTCACCGCGGGCGACACCGAGTGCACCACCGCGGGGCCCTTGACCAGCCAGTACACCACTTCACGGGCGGTGTTGCCGTCCGGGTCGGTGGCGAGCATCTCGCTGCGGTACTCACCCTTGACGGTGGGCACGCCGGTGATCAGGCCGGCCGCGTCGATCGACACGCCGGGCGGCAGGCCGGTCGCGCCGAAGGTCACCCGCTGACCCTGCGGGTCCTTGGCACTGAGTTGCATGCGGACCGGATCCCCGATGTGCGGGCTCGGCGAGTAGTCCTCGAACTGCGCGAAGTCGGGTGTGCCGTACGCGCCGTCGGAGCCGTCGACCCCGGCAGCCAGCCAGGCCGCTTCCACCGTGCGCCGTTCGGAGCTGTCCGGGCCGTACAGGTCGGCGGCCGCGAACAGGGTCGCCTCGCGCGCGCCGGCGAAGTTGGTGTTCGACACCATGTAAACGGTCAGGGCGCGGTACCAGATCTGCGCGGCGCGCTCGTTGCCGATGCCTGTGACCGGCACCGCGTCACCGCACGGCGGGCTGTCGCCCCACTCCGAAACGCCGCTGCCCACGGCCAGCGTGTAGAAGAACTTGTTGGCGACCCCGGACGAGTGGTGCACGTCGAGGTCCTTCACCGCGGGAGCCCAGCAGGAGGCGGATCTGCCATCCCGTTTCGGCTCGTCCATGCTGCGCAGCGCCGGAACCCGGGTCTCGGTCTTCTCACCGATCAGATAGTCCGGCGGGTCGGCCGGGTTGTTCGCCGAGAACTCGACGAGCGTGCCGAAGATGTCGCTGCTCGCCTCGTTCAGCGCGCCGGACTCACCCGAGTTCACCAGCCCGGCGGTGGCGTAGGTGAGGCCGTGCGCCATCTCGTGCGCGACCACGTCGATCGAGGTGAACGGCTTGCCCGCGAGCGAACCGTCACCGAACATCATGCACTCGCAGGACCTGCTCCACGAGGCGTTGGCCTGGTTGACGGCGTGGTGGACGTAAGCGGTCAGGCCCTTGCCGTCGTTGCGGATCCCGGAGCGGCCGAACGTGTCCCGCAGGTAGTCCCACGTCGTGGCCATGCCGTAGTGCACGTCGACGGCAACCGAGGCGCGGTCGGCGCGGGTGCCGTCACCCCACACGTCGTCCGCGTCGGTGAACTCGGCGAACTTCTTCGGTTCGAAGAGGGAGTCCTCGTTCAGGGCATCGCGGACCCGGTTGTCACCCCGGCCGGGGTCGACAAGCAGATAGGTGCCGTCGGCCTGCCTCGTGGTGCCCAGTGCGACGTCGCCCACCTGCAGTCCGTGCCCGGTACCGGCGTCGGCGGTGTGCACCTCGCGATAAGCGCGCCGAATGTCCCCGGTCGTCCCGTCCACGATCACGACCTGATCCCCGGAAGTCACCTCCCAGGCCGGAACCGGCTTGCCGTCGAAGGCGTCGATGACTTTCCGGACGCCGGGCTTCCCCTGTCGGCCCTTTTCGAGCCCGCCCTCTTCTGCCGCGGTGACGGCTCGCGCCCGGCTGACCTTGGTAATCGTCTTCGAGATCTCGATCGCCTGCTGCTGTGCCACGGTGGCTCCGGACAGCCGTCCGCCCTCGTCGGAGTGCACCACGAAATCACCGCCGAGCACGGGCAGGCCGTCGTGCGTGCGCTGGAACCGGACATGCCGGTCGCCGTCCGGGTCCACCACGGCGTCCACCGGGCGGTAGTGCTCCCCGGGTGCGGAACGGATCGCTGAGCCGTTGCGGCGCACCACGGTCCGGGCGTCGTCGACGGCTCGGGTCCTGGCAGTCTTCCCGGCCTCGGGAGCCTCGTCGGCTCTGTCAGCCTTGTCCGCCTTATCGGCCTTGTCGATCGGCGCTGTCTCGCCGGGCGCCTCGGCTTCGCCGGCTGACGGCTCCGGCGTTCGCTGCGGCGCGGCCGCCTCGGTCCAGGACGCCGGCGGATCGCCCGCGGCGTCTCCCCTGGTGGCTGCCACCCCGCCACCAGTCGCCACCAGCAAGGCGGCAATTGCGATCAGGCCACGGCGATGCCGGACTGCCATTCAGTGTCCCCCGTTGATCATCGACAACGGTGGAACGATACTGGATCGGCGCTGTCCGTCATCGATGGCTTTACCGGCAGCGGCCGCCCCACCCTCGACCGGGTGGGGCGGCCGCCGGCTATCAGGGCAGGGTCCAGCGCTGGTTCGTGCCGGCGAAGCACTCCCAGATCTGCAGCCGCGTGCCGTTTGCCGAGCTGTTGTTCTGCGCGTCCAGGCACTTGTTGCTGACCGGGTTGCGCAGCGTGCCGTTGGACTGGGACTGCCACTGCTGTGCACCCGAGCCGTTGCAGTCGTAGATCTGCACCAGCGCGCCGTTCGCGGTGCCGGCCGCGGCCACGTCCAGGCACTTGCCGAGCGCCCGGACGGTGCTGTCGGTGCCGACCGTCCACGTCTGCGCGGCGGTGCCGTTGCAGTCGTAGAGCTGCACGGCCGTACCGTTGGCACTGCTCGCCGAAGCGATGTCCACGCACTTGCCACCGATGCCGGTGATCCGCCCGGTCCGGCCGGTCGGCGGGTTGGTCGGCGGGTTGGTGGGCGAGCCACCCATCACGGTCTCGTAGATCGCACTGACCAGCGAGTTCGCTCCGGTGGCGTCCTGCGACAGCTCCCAGTTCATGATGCCGCCGGCGTTGGCCAGGGCCCACTGGGTCTTGCGCCGGATCGTCGGCAGCCCGTTGTAACACTGCTGCGCGCCGCCGGCCGTGGTGCAGTCCCGGTTGGCGTTGGCCGGGTCGAGGGCCACCAGTTGGGCGTACGTGTAGTAGCCGGGCCGGCTGTAGAACGGCACACCCAGCACGGTTTTGGCCTTCGGCAGGCCGCGGTTCTTCCAGAAGTTCGCCGCGTTGATCGACCAGTCGTAGTTCGCGTGCGGGCTGCCGCCGTCGTAGGCCATGATGTTCAGCCAGTCGACGTATCCGAAGACCGCCGGCTGCACGCCGTTCGCGGTGCCACCCTCACTGACCACGGCGGCCGTCAGCAGCTTGCCCTCATTGTGCAGGGCGGTGCTGAGCTGGCCCATCAGCGCGGTGTAGTTGTTGCCCGAGGTGCCCGGATCCGGGTACTCCCAGTCGATGTCGACACCGTCCAGGTTGTACTGACGGACCGTGCTCATCACCGAGTTGACGAACGTCGTACGGCTGCCGGAGTTCCCTGCGAGCGTCTCGAAGGCCGAGTCGTTGCCGTCGTTCCAGCCACCGATCGCGAGCGAGACCTTGACGTTGTTCTGATGCCCGAGTGTTACAAGCTGTTGCAGCTTTGCGGTGTTCTCGATCGGCTGCAGCGTGCCGTTGGCGTTGGGCAGCGCGAACGAGTAGTTGATGTGGGTGAGCTTGCTGTACTGGACGCTGGTGGCGCTGCCGGCCCAGGAGGGCATGTAGCCGACGCTCTTGAATCCGTTGGGCAGGACCGCGGCCTGAGAGACACCCTGGCCGGTCAGTGCGATGGCGGTACCGGCAGCGGCGACCGCGAGCGCCGTCGCAACCGTTGCCCACCTGCTTCGTCGTGTAAGGCTCATGGGGAATGCGACCCTTCGTGTCCGGCATGTGGAGCACGCCGTTGGGGATGACTGCGGGCCGTCAAATATTAAGAAGCTTTACAGAAACTGGTCAATATAAGGCTCCGGTTCCGGAACAAAATGACGTGTTACATGACGCGGAGGCTCGCCCTCCGGTTTCAGCACAGCACAGCGCAGCACAGCGCGGCTTGGCGCAGCACAGCGCGGCTTGGCGCAGTGTGGCGCGGCGCGGCGCGGCGTTCGATACGGCCTGTTGTTGCGGCCGGCCCGTTCGGTGGGCGTTTCTTCGCCTTACTCGGCGGCGATGCTCTTCCCGTTCACGTCGCGGCGGGAGTCGGCATCGTGTTCCCAGGTGCCCTCGTGCTCCCAAGCGCCCTCGTGCTTGAGGCCCGGCAGCGTGAGCGAGTCCGCGCGCCGGTCGATGGCATGCGCCTGAGCGGTCACCTCGTCACCGAGAGCGTGCAACCGTGCGGTGGTTGCCGGATTCGGTGACTCCTCGGCACTGCGGTGAAGGATGGCTTCGGCCACTTCCAGTTGCTCTGCGGTGCCGTGCATCGCCGCAGCCGTCCGCCGCCGGCTCGACATCTCTTCTCCCGAAGTCATTCCCCAGGTCTACCCGGACAGAACGGCGATAACACCACCGGACCGCGCAGGCAACCCTCTTCGCCGAGCACAGCGCCCGTAAAGGGGCTCCGGATAACGACAAACGGCCCCTCTCATGCTGGAGAAGGACCGTGAGGCGGCGGAGTCAGGCTTCTTGCTGGTTCGCTTGCCGGCTCGCTTCTTCGCGCCGGAAGTTCTCGTTGTGCTGGAGGGCCTCTTCAAGCTGGTCCTCCAGAATGATGATTCGGCAGGCGGCTTCCAGAGCGGTGCCCTGGTCAACCATCTCCCGAGCCCGCGCGGCGAGGCGCAACTGGTACCGGGAGTAGCGCCGATGCCCCCCGCTCGACCGCAGCGGGGTGATCAGTTTCGCGTCGCCGAGCCGGCGCAGGAAGTCCTGCGAGGAGCCGGTGATCTCAGCGGCGCGGCCCATCGTGTAGGCGGGGTAGTCGTCGTCACCGAACATGTCGTCGGGTTGGGCCATATACAGGTTCTCTCCAATGACGAGGGCCCCGGCGCAGAAGCGCCGGGGCCCGGGGTTACGGGTCAAAAACACCATCTACCGACAGGTTCGCCGGGTTGTCGTATCCGCACCTGCCGCCATTGGCGACACAGGTTGCGAGGATCGCATAAGCGTGACCGAAGACCACCTTTCGTTCGATGGATACTGCGGTGTCCGCGCCAGTTCGAGTTGCGCCCTGGCAGCGGGCGATCCAACGGTGTCCGTGCCCTCCCTTTCCTCTGCTTCCCATTCCTGTACTGCTTGTCCTACTGCCCGCCGGTGTCGGAGCCCACGCGACTTCATGGCCCCACCACGTGCGGCGGATTGTCGTGCCAGCCAGAGCCCTGAACGAACATCGGCCCTGCCTGCTGCCCTGACCTGGAATTACGTCAAGGTCTTGTCTTGCCACTTCCACGTGCCTTACTCGTCGTGCATGTTGCTGGTCGTGCGTCTTGCCGGTCTTACATCTTGCTGGTGTTGCTGCACTGCGTCTTACTCGTGTTTCTGTCCTACTTGCCTTACGGGTACTGCTTGCCTTACTGGGCGGTGAACATTTCCACCGCCGTGCTGAGCGAGCCACGAAATGGTTCGGGCCCTGCTTAACGCTCAGCAAGCTCGTCTGCGTTTTCGACGATCTCCGCTGTCAACGGACAGAACATTACCCACCCCTGGCGAGAATGTCTAGTACCTCGAACCCAGATTTTCTGGAGGGCCACCACCAGGCAACCTGTGCCCGCCGACGAGGCACCCTCCGGCCAGGCCGTGGCCTACCGATGGCCCGCCGCTTGACGCCCACCCGGAGCCGGTGTGACCTGATCGGGCGGCCATCCAGTCATACCGGCAGAGGAGATCCAACCCCGGCAGCGAGGAGAACGGCTGTGACCCAGAACCTGCGAGATCACTTCGACCGGGCGGTCAGCGACGACCCGGGCGCCGCCCTCAACGAGATGGCGGATGCGGCCATCACCGAGGGCGGCCGCCTGCGCCGGCGCCGGAACCACCGGACCGCGCTGGGCGCGGCGGCCGGCGTCGTCGCGGTGATCGGTGCGGTGGCGGGACTGAACCTCACGGCCGGCTCGCCGGAGTCCACGGACCCCCAGGTGACGCTGGCCGCGGCGATGATGCCGGTCTCGGCTCCCTCCTGCCTGCCGCAACCCGTGGAGACCGATGCGACCGACGCGCTCGTCTTCCTGACGGCCGGGGTGACGGAGGTCCAGCGGACCGCGCTCGCCGAGGCGTTGAGCGATGATCCGCGGGTGAGTGCCTTCGCGTTCGAGAGCCGTAAGGAGGCGTACGAGAAGTTTCGAAGCCGGTATGCCGACAACCCGGACCTTATCGCCGCGGTCGGGACCGACCGCTTCCCCGAGGCATTTCGCCTGCGTCTGGGCGTAGCCCAGCAGTACACCGAGCTTCGCCTCCACTACGCGGCCATGGACGGCGTCGATCTGATCACCGGCCGCAGGTGTACGGCGGACGCCCCCGTCGGAGGAGTCCTGTGACCGACACCCACACGTCAGCACCGGCTCCCGTCCTCGGTGGCTGGTCGACAGCGCGCCGTCGCACGAAGGCGGCCCGCGACGCGGAGTTCACCGCGTTCGTCGAGTCCGCCGGAACCCGGCTTCGCCGTAGCGCGTACCTGATGTGCCGGAATTGGCATTCAGCCCAGGACCTGGCCCAGCAGACGTTCGCCAAGATGTACGCCGTCTGGGATCGGATCCGCGACGACACGAACCTGGAGGCCTACAGTCGCCGGGTCCTGATGAACGCGGTCTTCGACCAGCAGCGCCGGCGCAGCGGCTCCGAACTCGTCCTGGCCGACCTGCCCGAACGGCCCGATCTGACACCGCCCGCGACACCGGAGCTCCGCCTCGCCCTGGTGGACGCCCTGGCCCAGCTGGCCGTCGAGGACCGTGCCGTCCTGGTGCTACGCCACGCCGAGGACCACAGCGTCGAAACCGTGGCCACCATCCTGGGCATATCGGCTTCGGCGGTGAAGATGCGCAACGCCCGCGCGCTGAGCCGCCTGCGGACGTTGCTCGGCGAGGACTTCCCCGATCGCTGAGGAAGGCCTCGCCGAGGGGTCACCCGATCGAGCAGGCCGTGCCGTCCAGGCGGAAGTCGGTGGGGTGGGCGTTCGTGCCGCTGTAGGTGGCCTGCAGACCGAACGTCACCGTGGCGCCGGCCGCCAGCCCGCCGTTCCAGCTGACGTTACGCGCGGTCACCGTGGCGCCCGATTGGCTCACTGTGGCGTTCCAGCCGCCGGTGACACGCTGGTCGCCGGGGAAGGTGAAGGTGGCAGTCCACGAGGAGCGCGCGGCGCCCAGGTTGGTCACGCCGACGTTCGCGGTGAAGCCGCTTCCCCAGTCGTCGGCCGCCCAGCGCACTGAGCAGGCCACGGTCGGTGCCGTGGTCGGAGAAATACTGGTGGCGGGCGTTGTGGGCGAGCCGACGGGCGGGAAACGCAGGATCCGGTCGTCGTCCGCGGCCGGCGTACCCCGGCCGTCGCGGTTGCTGGTGGTCACCCACAGTGCACCGTCGGGCGCGCGTTCCACAGTGCGCAACCGCCCGTACCGGCCCTGTAGCAGCGCGACGGGTGTTCCCGCGCCACCGGCTCCGTCCAGCGGTACCGTCCACAGTCGTTGTCCGCGCAGCGCGGCGACGTACAGCGTCTGGCCGTCGATGGCCGCGCCGCTGGGCGAAGCCTCAGCCGTGGTCCACACCACGATCGGGTTGCGGAAGCGGGTGTCGGTGCCGCGACCCTCGACCGTCGGCCAGCCGTAGTTGCCGCCGGCCACGATCTGGTTCACCTCGTCCCACGTGTTCTGACCGAACTCGGCGGCGTACAACCGGCCCTGCGCGTCCCAGGCGAGACCCTGCGGGTTGCGGTGGCCGAGGCTGTAGACGAGCGATCCGGGGAACGGGTTGCCGGTGGCGGGCACACCACCGTCGGGCCGCATCCGCAGGATCTTGCCGTTGCGGCTCTGCTGGTCCTGAGCATTCGACGTCACACCCGCGTCACCGACACCGGCGTAGAGCATGCCGTCGGGTCCGAACGCGATCCGGCCGCCGTCGTGGATGCTCGCCTTGGCCAGCCCGCTGAGCACCACCTGCTGGGTCTGCGGTGCGTCCAGCCGGAACCGGGAGATGCGGTTGTCGGTGGCCGAGGTGAAGTAGACGTACACCAGATTGTCCTGGGCGAAGGTGGGAGACACCGCCAGGCCCAGCAGACCCGCCTCACCGGTGGGTGCGACGCCGGCGATGGTGGTGACGGTGACCGGCGCACTGCCGGGACGCACTCTCAGCACCCGGGCACTGTTGCGTTCGGCGACGAGCGCGTCGCCGCCCGGCAGAAAACCGAGACCCCACGGTACGGTCAGCCCGGTCGCCACCACCTGCGGGTTGGCCAGGTCTGGTTCCAGGGCGGCGGCGGGCGAACTGGCTGCGACCACGGCAGCGCCCAGAATCAGCGCGGCGACTGCGCTGGCGGCGACGATCGTACGGCGCATGAAGCACCTCCGGTTTTGATAGACGTGCATCAATGTACGTCGCGCATCAATGTACGTCGCGGCGCCGCGACCCGCGAATCGACCAGCGGCGGCCGACTCTGCCGGATCATCCGATTCTTCACAGCCCGCGTCGACGGCAGCCACGTTCGACAGGTCACCCACACTCCCCTCTGGGAGAGCGCGCCGGACTGGGGACCGGTCCCTATCGGGTGACGTCGTAGATCAGGTGCGTCGCGGTGGAGGTGGCGATCACGCTGCGCTGCACCAGCGTGCGCGGCACCCCACCGGTGAACAGTGGCGTGCCGCCGCCCAGCACCACGGGCGCGAGGTGCAGCGACAGCGTGTCGACCAGCCCGGCGTCGAACGCCGCGCGGATCGTGGCGCCGCCGCCCATGAGGACGACGTCGAGGTCCTGGCCACGCTCCGACGATGCCGCCTCCGCGCGTTCGCGTGCGGCAGCGACCGCGTCGGGCACACCGGTGGTGACGAACGTCCAGTCGAGGTCGGTGAGTCGTACCGACTCCGGCGGCGAGCTCGTCACGACGACGAAGGACGGCTTTCCGACCTCACCGGCGCCGTAGCCCGTTTCGTCGTTCCAGCCGTCCGGCCCGTCGACCAGGTCGAAGAGCCGGCGTCCGAGGATGACGGCGCCCGAGCGGGCGGTCGCCTCGCGAAGGATCCGGCTGTCCTCGGGGTCGGTGGAGAATGCCCAGGTGTGCAGGGCTTCACCACCGGCGCCGAGGCCGTTGTCCGGGCCGGGGCCGGGCCCGGTGACGAAGCCGTCGAGGGAGATCGAGATGTCAGCGATGATGCGAGTCATGCCGTGATAGACCCGTTACGTCGCCCGAACTCATCGCTCGTCACCACGACACCATGTCGTTCAGTGCGGCGCTGGTCGTCTCGTCGGCCGGCAGGAACGCCTCCAGCCGCAGTTCAGCGATGGTGACGTCGGTGGCCGTGCCGAAGTGGGTGAGTGTGGTGATGAGCCGCAGATCCGGGTGGTCCGGGTCATCCGTGCGCAGGTGCAGCGGCACCGCGAAGCCGAGGTGATGTGGCGGGAGTCGTCGTGGACGCGGCGGCGCCATCTCGGCCAGTTCCCCGGCGAGGCGCCGGAGCCGGTCGCTCGGGTTGCGCACGCTCTCGGCCTGCACGCCGTCGATGATGTGCCAGGCCCACTCGTCGATGTTGACGATGCGCGGCGCGAGGCCGCGGGGGTGCAGCAGGACTCGCGGGACGCTCACCGGTGGCGTCAGCAGGCCGGGGTCCACCCCGCGGGTGATCATGTGAAACCCGGCATTGGCCGAGACCAGGTCACCGTGCCGGTCGACGACCACAGCCGGGTACGGCAAGTGACCGTGCAGGACCCGATCGAGAGCGGTCCGCACCGCGGCGAGCTGAGGGTCGTCCAGGTCGCTCTGCGGGTACGCGGGTGCGAATCCCGCGGCCAGGAGCAGCCTGTTGCGTTCGCGGATCGGCACCTCCAGCGACTCGGCCAGCCGAATGATCATCGAACGACCGGGAGTCGAGCGGCCACTCTCGATGAAGCTGACGTGCCGCTGTGTGGTGCCGGCGCGCGTCGCCAGTTCGAGTTGGCTGACCCGTCGGCGCGTGCGCCACGTGCGCAAACCATCCGCGAGTCCGCCGGTTGCCGCATCGGTGATCACGCGTCCTGTGTACCGGTTTCGGTGGCGGTCCGCGATTCCCTGCCGGGAATTGCCGGGCGGCGGCGGGCGCCGCACAGTCGTGGTCGCAACGATCCCCCGTTCCGCCGCGACCGAAGGACCACGATGGCCGACATCGATCTGAAGAACCTCACCGACCTCTACGTCTCCGTCTGGGGCGAACCCGACGCGGAACGGCGCCGCGACACCATCCGCCGGCTGTGGTCGGCCGACGCCGTACACGTTCTGCAGCCACCGCAGGAGATGCGACAGGCCGCTGAAGGGCTGGGCTTCGATCGGCTGGTCCTGGAGGCGCGCGGGCATGACGCACTGGAGTCGCGGGTGACTCGCGCGTACGAGGAGTTCGTCGCACCCGGCACGTTCGTGTTCCGGTCACGCGGTGATGCGGACCGGCTCCAGGACGTGGTCAAGTTCCGCTGGGAGATGGTGCCCCGCACCGGCGGCGACCCGGCCGGTACGGGGCTGGAGATCCTCCTGCTCGGCCCGGACGGTCGCATCGTCAGCGACTACCAGTTCATCGAGGGATGACCGGGATCTCAGGGGACGATCACGACGCCGCCGCGCACACTGCCCCGGGCCAGCCGGTCGTGAGCGGCCGCCGCCTCGGCGAACGGGTACACGCCCGCGACACGGAGCGGGATGTCCCCGCTGGTGACGAGTTTGACCAGCTCACCCAGCCGAGACCCGTCCGGCAGCACCTCCATCGCGAACGTTCGGATGCCCCGCACCGATTCCGGGCGGAGCGGGGGCGACGCCGCCACGTAGCCGCCGCCGTCCCGGACGAGGTCCAGCAGCGAGGAGCCGATCACCGCGAGGTCGATGACCGCGTCGAACGTCCCGGCCGGCTCGCCGGATCGCGGCAGGAAGGTCGCGCCCAGCGACTCGACGAACTCACGATCGCCGTCGCCGGCGAGTCCCGTGGCGTGCAGGCCGGACGCCCGGGCCAGCGCCAGCACGAAACCGCCGACCTGCCCGGCGGCGCCGGTGACGAGCACGGTCGAACCGGCGGGGAGCGCGAGCAGGTCGAGGGCCTGCGCGGCGGCGAGGCCGTTCGTCGGCAGGGTGGCCGCCTCGGTGGCGGGTACGCCGGCGGGCGCTGAGGTCAGCCAGGCGGCGTCGAGCACCACGTACTCCGCGTGAGCGCCGGCCGTGGTCTGCAGCCACGGCGAGAAGCCGAGAACCTCGTCGCCGATCGTGAACTCCGCAACCGACGGGCCGACCGCGTCGACGGTGCCGGCCACGTCCCAGCCGGGTGTGTACGGCAGACCGGTCGGCAGCGGGGCCGGGAACCGGCCGGAGCGGACCATCAGGTCGACCGGGTGCACGACTGACGCGGCGACTCGGACCCGTACCTGTCCCGGCTGGGGCTCGGGCACCGGCACATCGGCCACGTGCAGGACTTCCGGTCCGCCGAACTCCGCATAGCTGACTGCGCGCATTGCCGTCTCCTTCGTGAAACTTCGTGATCACCACGACCGTACGAATCAATGGGCACTGTGAGAAAGTAGGTACCTGAAAGTTCCTAGGGCACCGAAGGGGCGACACGATGCCGACGACGAACGCGGCACAACGCCGTGAGCAGGCCAAACGCGACTACGATGCGTTCCTGGACGGCTGCCCCACCCGTGAGCTGCTGAGCAGACTCACCGACAAATGGGTGGCGCTGGTGATCCCGGCTCTGGTCGGCGGCCCGCAGCGGCACGGCGAACTCGCCCACCGCATCGCCGGCGTCAGCCAGAAGATGCTCACGCAGACCCTGCGGACGCTGGAGCGCGACGGCCTGATCACCCGCACGGTGGCCGCCTCCGTGCCGGTCCGGGTCGACTACGCGCTCACCCCGCTCGGCCACGAGCTGTTCCCGGTCATGGTCGCCATCAAGAACTGGGCGGAGACGAACATGGACCGCGTCTTCGAGGCCCGCGCCCGATTCGACGCCCGCCCCTGACAAACCCCGGCGGCTGCCGACACGCTCAGGAGTTCAGCAGGGCGTAAACGCCGGCCGGCGCCTTCTTGGCCGTCGGCGCGGACAGGGACTTCACCTCGCCGAATCTGTCGTAGGTCAGGGTGCAGGCTTTGCCGGAGGGGATCTTGAGCTTCAGCGTGGTCAGGTTTCCCGACGCCTCATCGACGACGGCCTCGAACGGCACGGCCTCTGCCTTGTCACCGAGTTTCGTCAGGGCCGCGGACGCGATGACCGATTCATCCTCTTCGATCTTCGTCAGATCCACTGTTCCGGTGTACCTGGCGCCCTCCCGGACCACGCCCGACGCCTGCTGGATCAGCTCGCCCATCCCCAACGGGTCGATCTTGCCGTCGTAGCTGAGCGGGCTGTCGCCGAGGTCCGCGATCTTCGCCGGATCGAGTGCCATCCACGTCTTCGGCACGCCCATCCTGGTCGCCAGCGAGGCCGGCTTGGTGGTGATCCGCGCGAACGGCCTGTCCTCACCGATGGCCAGGAACGTCATCGCGATGCTGCCCACCCGCGGAATCTTCTGGGTGATCGAGGTCTTGACGGCCTTGCCGGGTGCGTCGAACACTCCGGTGAAGGGCAGCACGCAGCCTCCCGTCGTCGCGAACGCGAAGGCGGGCGCGGCCTCGTCCGGCACCGCGTCGAGCAGCGTCTCGGCAGGCGTCGGGGCCGGCGACGTGGCGGTGGTGCCCGCTTCCGCGTTTCCGCAGGCGGCAGCGCCGGAAGTCATGGCGGCGAGGACAGTCAGACATACCAGGCGGCGGTTGACGCGCACAGGGTTTCTCCAGGGATTTCGGGAAGAGCGGCCTTGGCGTGGCACAACCTGTGGCGGCCCGCGGTCTTTTCAAACTGGGGCAAATGCTAATTAATATTGCGTACGCCTAAAACCTGTAAAAATCCCGTCAGCCCTGCCCGATCGGATCAGCCGAGGCGCCATTCGCGGGCCTCGCTCCACCGTTCGTTGCTCACCGTCGCAACGACCGCACACGCTGTGATCAAACTTCTCGCGAGGCGGCCCGGGTCAGCGGGCGGGAGTCGAACGTTCGACCAGCAGCGTGCTCACGTCGGCGGTGACACGGACGTCGTACCTGTCCTTGGCAGTTGGCCAACCGGTTTCCCGGAGGGTGACACCGGCCTTGACGCCGCGCCGGGCCTTGCCGTTGATGGTGGCCAGGCCCGCGCCCTTGCCGAGGCGGACCCGCACCGGGGCACCCGCCTCGGTGCGCACAGTCAGGTCCACCACCGAGCCGGTGACCGCGAGCGGAACCGTGCCCTTGGGCTTGGCCAGCTGGAGCACGCCGCGGGACACACCGGCGGCGAGCTCGACGCCCACGAGACCGCCGGCCCGCGAGTCCACGTCGAGCTCGGTCGCCCCACCGGTGAGCCCCAGCGTCCAGTCCACCCTGGAGTTGAGCACCACCTCGGCGCCCACCGGGCCGGCCGCACCGGCGGTGAGGGCGAGCAGCGAGCCGTTCGCGGTGTCGGTCAGCTGCGGCACCGTGCCCTGGTCGAGCGCGGTGATGGTAAACAGCGATTCGCCCAGCTCAGCTGTGCGGACGCGCAGCGTTGTCGCCGCTCCGGCGATCTCCAGTCGCCGCTGCTTGACCGCGCCGAGCGGAGCGGTCAACGGCACCGGCGGTGGCGCCTGGATCACCGCGGACGGATCCGGCACCGGCACGTCGCCGACCTGCGACGCCGACGCGGGGCGCGACGTGGCCGGTTGATAGGCCTCCGTCTGACCCAGCACCACCCCCACGGTCAGCGACACGAGCGCAGCCGTGAACACCCACAGCCGCCGGGGCTTGCGGATCTGCTGCTCGTAGATGAGCACGACCCTCCCCGCCACCCGCGGCGGCGGGCGGCGGCTCCGCAGCGAGGAGACCTCCGGCGTGACGATGGGTAGCCGCTCGGTGGGCTCGTTGAGAAAGGAGACGCTCGCGGGCGCCTCACTCGACGACGGACTACCGAGCAGGCGGGAGCCACCGGGTGGTGCGGTGACCGGCCGCCCCGCGACCGGCAGCTCCGCACCGCGGACGCCGGGCGTACCGGGCGGCACGGCAGGTGCGTTTCCGGTCAGCGGGACCGGCGACGTGTCGCCGGATCCGACCAGCGGCAGGAAGCGGAACTTCACGTCCGCGCGTCGCTGGACCGACGACGCTTCGTCGGACTGGTCGGTCATCTCGGCCTCCGCTCACCGGGGTACACGCCCCGGCGATACGTGATACGGGAGGCAAACCTATATCGGATCGATGAACATCGCCGCGGTCCCGCATCGTGGGCAGGTCAGCCCGGGTACGCCTCCAGCCCCGACAACTGCCCGGCCGGCCATGCGGAGTTCCCGGTCGCGGTCACCCGCAGATATCGGGTCGAGGCGGCCGCGAAACTGATCGTCACCGTGTTGCCGGAGCCGGGGCTGAACGCTCGCCCGGCAGCGCCGGAGAGCGTGGTGAAGGCGGACCCGTTCGCGCTGCCCGAGATCGCCAGCGTCTGCGTTCGCGCACCCCACGACGGCGGCAGCTTGAGCACCACCCGCCCGACCGTGGCAGCCGCGCCAAGATCCACCTGTACCCACTGCGGGAAGGCGTTGTTCGCGCTCTCCCAGTAGGTGCCCGCGTCGCCGTCGGCCACGTTGCCCGGCCCGTATGCCTGAACCTGGCTGCTGGCGGTGGCCGTCCTGCCGCGCGCCAGGTCGGTGACGGGCGGTGGTGTGGTGGGGGAGTCGTCCCCGTACACCTGCATTTGGGCAAGTTGAGCCGCCGGCCAGCCGGTGTTGGCCGCGAAGCTGAGCCGCACATATCGGGCGGTCGCGCCGGAGAGCGCGACCGTCACCGCGTTGCCGGAGCCGGGGTCGAAGACGTAGCCGGCGGCACCGGCGAGGGTACTGAAGCTGGAGCCGTCGCTGCTGCCCTGCACGGTGATCGTCTGAGTGCGCCTCTCCCAGCCTGCGGGCAGGCGCATGACCAGGCTCTTCGCGGCATACGCACCGCCCAGGTCGACCTGGAACCACTGCGGGAGCGCGCCGCTGGACTCCCAATAGGTGCCGGCGCTCGCGTCGACGGCGTTCGCCGCGGCGTAGGCGCCGTTCACGCTGCTCGCGCTCGCCGCCTTGCCGGCAGCGAGGTCACCGGTGGGTTGCGGAGGCGGCGTGGTTCCGGTTGTCGGCTGCGTCGGGCGTACGGAAGTGAGCGCGATCTGGCCCTTGAGCATCTTCCCGGCGTCCGTGGTGATCCGCAGGTAGTAGTCGGCGGAGCAGAAGGTGCCGTCCTCGTCGAGCGCACGGATCCCGGAACCGGCCGGCACGGACGCCGCGGTCTCGGCGGTCTTGGCGATCTGGTTGCCCTCGTTGAACTCGTCGAACATGGACACGTAGAGGCCCTGCGCGCCGAGCCGGACCATGTTGTAGATGCTGCGCCAGTAGAAGTCGCCGTGCCTGCGATGACCGGAGGAGAGGTCACCGGGAAGCACACACGGCTGGTAGTCGATGCCGCGCGCGTTGCAGTCGGCCTGGTCGGCGACGTTGACGTTGGCGTAGAACCAGTCGAGCCCGGCGAGGTCGCCGGTGCGGCCGACCATCCACGGCGACAGCATGTTGAAGGCGTGGTAGACGTCGAGGAACCCGGTCCGGCTGTCGTTCTTGCCCTCGCGCCAGTAGGTGGGCACGCCGCCGATCACGTAACAGCCCTGCGCCTTGAACCAGTTGATCACGTCGAGGCACTGGGCCGGGGTGAACGGGCGCCCGTCGTCGTTGAAGCCGAAACCCCAGATGCAGACGACCGGCTTGCCGTTCTGCTTCGCGTACGCGCTGGACGCGGTGTGCGCCGACATCTTGCCGGCCCAGTCGGTCTTCAGCTCGGCCTGCATGTTCGTCCAGCCGGTGACGTCGTACATGATGTAGAACTTGCGCCCGGTCCGCTCGGCCGCGCCCCGTACCTTCTGCGCCATCGCATCGCGGGTCGGCCCCTCGTCGCCGAACGGGTTGAACCGCTGAAGCGCGGCCGTGTCGATGCCGTAACTCTGCATCCAGTTGAAATGCGTGTCCACGGTCTGCTGGTCGTAGGACGAGAAGAGCGCGGCAGGCTGCCCGTTGCCGAGATTCGGGTACGCCGTCGGGTACGTGCGCGTGAAATCACGCAGGTCCGGCCACGACACGATCGTGGTGTTGCTGAGGGACGGCGGCTGAAAGCGGTCACGACTCCAGTGCCACCAGCCACCGATCGGCGCGCCGTCACCGGGACAGGAGAACCAGCCCTGATACCCGACGCTGACCTTGCCGACCACGTCACCGGCGGGCGATGCGGCTTGCGCCGGTGCGGCGCTCGGGAGCAGGGCGGCCACCGGACCGAGGGCGGCCGAGGACAGCAGGGTACGGCGAGTGACTGTCATGGGGGACTCCAGTCGATCCTTGGGGACAGGTAGGGATCGACGGTCATCGTGACAGCCTTGGTCACATCGCCGCAATAGTTGAACAGATTTATGAAGAATCCTGCGCCGCGGTCGACATTAAGTGACAAAAGCTGCTAAATAGGCCCAGCTTGAGGAAATCGTGACCGACCAGCGTGACATGGCGGCCAACGTGATGCTGCGCTGGCCGGCCGCCCTGCGGTGTGACGGCCGGGCTGGCAGGCTGAGCCGATGGAGTCGGTTTGGGATTACCCGCGTCCGCCTCGCCTGGAGCGCACCGAGGCACGGGTGACGATCGTGCATGCGGGACAGGTGATCGTCGACAGCGACCGCTGCTGGCGGGTTCTGGAAACCTCGCACCCGCCGGTCTACTACGTGCCCCGAGACGACATCGCCGATGGTGCGCTGGCGCCCGGCACAGGCCAGTCGTACTGCGAGTTCAAAGGCGTCGCCAGTTACTGGGACCTCGTCACCGGGACAAACCGGGTGGAGCGAGCCGGCTGGTCCTATGAAAGACCCACATTCGCGTACGCGGAAATGGCCGGAGCCGTCGCCTTCTATCCCAGCCTCGTCGACGAATGCCGGGTGGCGGGCGAACTGGTCCAGCCGCAAGAGGGTGATTTCTACGGCGGCTGGATCACCGCTGACATCACCGGCCCGTTCAAGGGTGGCCCTGGGACCAGGGGCTGGTAAGCGGTTTCGAGCTGCTTGACCGAGGCTGTCCGGGATGAATACGTTGCTACGCGAAGGTCGGCTTCCGCCGGTCGGGACCATACGGCGTGCCGGCGCGCAGACCTGGTCCTGATTCCGCACCGGCCCGGGAGATGCGATGCCTCGACACAATTGGCAGGCGGCTCGCGCCATGATCGCCCTGACATCGGTGATGGTGGTGCTGGCCTGCAGCTCGGCGGATGACCCTGGGCCGTCGTCCAGTGCCCCGGCCGCGCTGCCGACGAGCGGCACCGGCACGGTCGACATCGGTGGCCGGCCGGTCACCGTGCACATCCCGGACTCCTATGATCCGGCCCGGCCCGCGCCGCTGGTCGTCCTGTTGCACGGATACGGGTCCTACGGGAACGAACAGGAGTCGTACTTCCGCCTGACCCCGGAGGCGGATCGGCGCGGATTCATCTACGCCTATCCGGATGGATCAGTCGACGATCGGGGCCAGCGTTTCTGGAACGCCACCGACGCATGCTGCGCGTTCTCCGGTCCGGAACCCGATGACTCGAGCTACCTGAGCGAGCTCATCTCCACCATCGAAAGCTCGTACCGCATCGACCGCGCCCGGGTCTATCTGATCGGCCACTCGAACGGCGGTTTCATGGCGTTCCGCATGGCTTGCGATCACGCCGACCAGGTCACCGCGATCGTCTCCCTCAACGGTGCGAGCTGGAACGACACCGCACGATGCCGGCCATCCGAACCGGTGAGCGTGCTCGCCATTCACAGCAGCGCCGACGAGACCATCGCGTACGGCGGCGGCACTCGCGGCAGCACCGCCTACCCGTCGGCGGCCACCACCGTCGCCCAATGGCGGGACCACAACCGGTGTTCCGATTCCGGGCGGGACGCTCCCGCACTCGACCTGGTCGTCGACCTTCCGGCGGCCGAGACGTCGGTGCGCACCTATGCGCAGGGTTGCGCCGGCCAGTCGACAGTGCAGGCATGGACGATCGATGGCGGCGCTCACGTACCCCAGCTTGGTCCTGATTTTGCCCCGGCTGTGACGGACTTTTTGCTCTCCCAGGTCAATCCGGCTCGGTGAACAAGTTACGGCTCGGCGGTTCTTGCGAATGTCAGCGGCGGTACGTCCGCTTGGTCGAGTACCGGACGTTGCCCGCTTTGTCGTACGCCCGCAGTTGGACCTTGAATGTCTTTCCGTACTTCTTCGGGTTGAGCACGAAGCGATAGCCGGCCTTGGTGTCGGTGGCCACCACCTTGCCGTTGACCAGCAGTTGCACCTTGGCCACGCCATTCCGGTCGCTCGCCGAGGCCGCGAGGGTCACCTTCCTGGTCAGCTTCGACTTGTTCTTCGGCGCCTTGGCGACTTTGACCGCGGGCGCGGTGTTGTCGACGATCACCGTCCGCGTCGCGCTCGCCGAGTTGCCCAGCTTGTCGACGGCCATCCAGGTGATCGTCTTGGCGCCGTCCCGACCCGACGACAACCGCACCCACGTCACCGAGCCGCTCCGGCCCGCGAGGTTCATGACCGCCACGCCGTGCGCATCCGAAGCCTTCAGCGACGTGACGTACGACGTACCCCGGATCAGCGCGTTCTGGCCGGGAGTGACCGACATCGTGGGGCCACTCTTGTCGATGTTGACCTTGAACGACTTGGACGACGTGTTGCCGGCCGCGTCCCAGACCTGCAGCCCGACGGTCGCTGTGGAGGCGGCGAAGGCGCGTGTGTTCCAGGAGAAGGCCGGATCGCTCGACCTCAGCACCCCGTCGACCTTCCACTCGGTCCGGGTGATCGCCGACTCGTCCTGGATAGTCGGCCTCAGGGTGCTGACGCCGCCGACCCAGCCCGTGCCCGTGTCCAGCCGGTTCGTCGAGTACGCGCCGGCGAAGTCCACCTGCGCGATGACCGGTGCCTTGTCGTCCACGACCTCGCTGGACACGACATAGCCGGTCGCGAGAGTGGTGGTGTTGCCGGCCCGGTCGTAGAGGACGAACGTCGGGGAGGTCGCGCCGCTGGTCGCCGCCCAAGCATAGGTCCAGGGCGCCTCCGGCAGGTTGGTGCGGGTCCCGCCATCGAACACATCGACGCGCCAGACATCACCAGAAACACCGGTCAGGGTGATCGCAACCGGTCCGCTGGGCACGGACGACCCCATCGCCGGTGAGAAGGCCGCGGTCGGGAGGACGTTGTCGACGTGCACCTTCACCGATTTCTCAGCGCGGTTACCCGCGGCGTCGGCGGCCCACACCGTGACGGTGGCCTCGGTGTCGCTGGGCAGGCCCGCCAGTGAGACCTCGCAGCCGTTCCTCAAGGTGCAGTCCGCGGCGAGGGAGCCGTTGACGGTCACTCCCAGCTCGGTGACCGCGACGTTGTCGGCTACCGCCGGATGGAAGACGAGCTTCGCGGGGGCTTGCTGACCGTCGAGGAGGCCGGTGCCCGCGATCACCGGATCGAGCTGGTCGGCGCCGCCGCCCGGGGTCGGGTTCGCCACCAGCAGTGCCGTGTTGTCGGAGTCGTCCAGGTCGGTGACCCGCTTGCACTGGCACGGCGGGTTCACCACGACCGTGCCCTGGGCGTCCGGCACCACCTTGTTGATCTTCAAGGTGAAGGTCCAGGTCGACGTCGTACCGGCCGTGAAGAGATACGGCGCCGCACAGATGTAGTGCGAGGCGTCTTCCCCGCGGCCGCACCCCGGAGCGCTGACGAACGAGGTGCCGGCCGGAAGCGTCACCTCGATCTCACCCAGTGAGCTGCCACCCCGGCCTCCGTCGAGTGTGGCCGGACCGTCGTTGCGCACGCCCACTGTGGCCTGCACCTGGGCGCCGGCCGCGCCGGAGACCTCGTCGCCGATCGCGCCGAGGTCCGCGCCGTTCGCACCGGTCACAGCGACATCGACGGTCTGGGCGGCACCGTTCTCGCTGGCGCCCAGCCTGTCACCCTCCCGCAGCTGAAGGACACCGCCGGCGCCCGGAGTGCCTCCACTGTGGCCGGGGTACTCGTCCGCGGTCAGCCACTCGAACTCACCGTAGATGCCGCCCGGCGCGTAGGTGTCAGCACGAGCCTTGTACGGCAGAGCGACGCGATAGCTCTTGCCCGGCGCCAGCGTCTGGCCGAACGTGCAGAGCCTCGGCCTGCCGTCCTCGTAGTCGCAGTTGGAGAACTGCTCGACAGCCTCGAATGCCCAGTCGGTGTGCAGCACGATGCCGACACTGTTCAGGGCCGTGGTGCCGGTGTTGGTCACCGACAGCGTGACATCGAATTCATCGCCCAGCGCCGCGCTGATCTGCTGCGGCGCGCCGGCGAGCAGCACCGCGTCGTTGGCCGCCGATGCCGGGGCCGCCAGGACAACGGATGCCACAGCGACGGCCGTTCCGGCCACGGCCCAGCGAAAGGGAGAGTGCTTCAACTGGTTCCTCCGTGCTGACCCGAAAGATCAATTGGGCGCATCGTAGGGACATCGGCGTCCGCCTGTGGTCCCGTTTCTCGGCGTTCCTCGCTGGCAGACATGAGTCCGCCTGCTGACCTGCACCTTCTTGCGGCCGTCCGGCTACGGGCACGTCGAAACGGTATCGTTTCGAGATCTTGGGCTCACCACGTCGGCGGTCGGCGACCGTTGGCGGCCGTCGTCGTCGGCGACTCGGCCGTGGCGTGAGCGCACCCGGCCGCTCGCCGCAAGCTGCCTGGCGCTCCTTCTGCGGAGGGTCAGCCAGGCCTAATGCGCGGGATAACAGTTTTCTGGGAAATTTTTCCCCCAATTTCCATTCGGATACGTGATAGCGAAGTTCGTGAACTCGGCTCAGCGGGCCTGATTCTGTCCCATCCGCCAATCCTTTGTTGCCGACATATTGACGAGCCGCAACAGCGTGGTAACAATTGCCCAGAGAGCGCTCTCTGCTTTGTGCTACACGGCTACCCCGCCCCGCCGTAAGTCTGTCCCCACGGACGCGCGGCACCCGTCCGACAGGCAGGCAGGAACATGACACCCCCGACCCTGACTTCCCCATCGCCGCACAAACACAGACGCCGCGGGCAGGTCGTGCTGAGCGCCGTCCTCGCCGCAGCCCTCGGCATCACCGTCGCCTCGGTCGCCACCAACGCCAGCGCCGCGGACATCCCGCTGTCGCAGGGCAAGCCCGCCACTGCCTCGTCCGTCGAGAGTGCCGCCTTCTCCGCGTCCGCCGCGGTCGACGGCAACGCCGGCACTCGCTGGTCCAGCACGTTCGCCGACCCGCAGTGGTTGCAGGTCGACCTGGGCAGCACCCAGTCGATCAGCCAGGTGGTGCTGAACTGGGAGGCGGCCTACGCCTCGGCCTTCACCATCCAGACCTCCGCGAACGGCTCCACCTGGGCGAACATCACCCCGGTCACCGTGGGCCGGGCCGGCGTCCAGACCCTGACTGTCTCCGGCAGCGGCCGGTACGTGCGGATGAACGGCACCACCCGGGCCACCCCGTACGGCTACTCGCTCTGGGAGTTCCAGGTCTTCGGCGGCGGCACCAACCCCTCGCCGTCACCGTCACCCAGCACCCCGACCCTGCCGACCTCCGACAAACCTGACTTCGGCCCGAACGTGCGGATCTTCGAGCCGGGTACCGCGGCGTCGACCATTCAGTCGGCGGTGGACTCGGCGTTCAACGGCCAGCTGCGCAGCCCGACCGCCCAGTTCGGCAGCCAGCGTCACGTGTTCCTCTTCAAGCCCGGCACGTACGGGCGGGTGTGGGCGAACGTCGGTTTCTACACCACGATCGCCGGTCTCGGGCTCAACCCCGATGACGTGACGATCAACGGCGCGGTCAACGTCGACTCCGGCTGGAACTACGGCGACGAGTCCAACGCGACCCAGAACTTCTGGCGCAGCATGGAGAACCTGTCGATCGTGCCCGAGGGCGGCACCAACCGATGGGCCGTCTCCCAGGCCGCACCGATGCGCCGGGTGCACATCAAGGGCAACCTGACCCTGGCACCCTCGAACCAGGACAACGGGCAGGGCTACTCCAGCGGCGGCTACCTGGCCGACGCCGTGGTCGACGGCACCGTCTCCTCCGGTTCCCAGCAGCAGTGGTACACCCGGGACAGCCGTATCGGGCGCTGGGAGGGAGGCGTCTGGAACATGGTCTACTCCGGCGTACAGGGTGCCCCGCCGAACGCGTTCCCGAACCCGCCCCACACCACCCTGGCCACCACGCCCGTCACGCGTGAGAAGCCCTACCTCTACGTCGACAACGCCGGCCTCTACCGCGTCTTCGTGCCCGCTGTGCGGCGCAACTCCGCGGGCGCCAGCTGGCCGAACACCGCCGGCACCTCGATCCCGATGCGGGAGTTCTACGTCGCCAAGCCCAGTGACAGCGCGGCCCGGATCAACTCCGCCCTCGCTCAGGGCCTGAACCTGTTCTTCACCCCGGGCACCTACTCCCTCAACGAGACGATCAGAGTCACCCGCCCCAACACCGTGGTGACCGGTATCGGCTTCCCGACCCTGATCCCGAACAACGGGGTCGAGGCGCTGAACGTCGCCGACGTCGACGGCGTCAAGGTCAGCGGCCTGACGTTCGACGCTGGTACGACGAACAGCCCGACGCTGATGAGCGTCGGACGGGCCGGCGTCCACACCGACCACGCCGCGAACCCGATCAGCCTGCAGGACGTCTTCTTCCGTATCGGCAGCAGCGTCCAGGGCAAGGCCACCACCACCCTCGCCGTGCACAGCGACGACACGATCATCGACCACATCTGGGCATGGCGGGCCGACCACGGCGGCGCACCCACCGGCTGGGCGGTCAACACCGGCGACACCGGCCTCATCGTGAACGGCGACGACGTCCTCGCCACCGGCCTGTTCGTCGAGCACTACCAGAAGTACGAGGTGATCTGGAACGGCAACCGCGGACGGACGATCTTCTTCCAGAACGAGAAGCCGTACGACGTACCCAACCAGGCAGCCTGGATCGGGCCCCGCGGCAACGGCTACGCCGCCTACAAGGTCGCCGACAATGTCACCGACCACGAACTCTGGGGCGGCGGCTCCTACGCCTACTTCAACGTCAACCCCAGCGTCCGGGTGGACCGGGCCTTCGAGGTGCCCAACCGGGCCGGCGTCCGGCTCCGTAGCGTCCTCACCGTCTCCCTCGGCGACGTCGGCACCATCGCCAACGTCGTCAACGACACCGGTGGCTCCGTCCCCAACCCGGCCGGCAACACCACCCCGCGCCAGGTCGTGGCCTACCCCTGACGCACAACCCCTTGATCCCATAGCAATACCGACGTGAACCCGGCGGCCACCAGTGCGACACGCACCGGTGGCCGCCGCCGTTCACCTCGATCTGACGGCACGCCGGAGAGGCTGATTTCAGACGCCGATGTGTGGGGCGCGCGCGGCCACCTTCCCGGCCTTTTCGGGGTTGTTGCGGTAGGTCAGGGCGACCTGCGCACCCTCCCGCGGACCAGCCAGCGAGCCATCAGGCCGGACGCGATCTTGTGAATCTGTTGAACACCGTGACGGTGCAACGTCACAAGATCCGGGGTGGTTGGCGTTGCCGGCGGCAGGAGTATGCCTGCCGAGGTAGCGCTTCCAAATGCGCGGGTGCCGTGGCCAGCCCGCCCGCGAAGCGAACTCGGTGTGAACGCTGCCGGAACCGTGCGACTGTGGCCGGCGCCCTCTCATCGGCTATGTGAGTTACTCGGCCGCAGCCTGCGCCGGTCGTTCTCCGGTGCCGCCGCCGAGCGTGTGAGCGCCTTGATCGGGTGTCGCTCAGCGCCGCCCTTTGCGGATTCGCCGAACTACCAGGGTGTAGTTCGGTCGACGATGGTGACCTTGGGCGCCGGGTCGGGTAGGCAGGAGTGGTGATCGACGCCCTGCCCGATGCGATATCGCCGATGCTGGCCGGCCCTGGTGCCATGCCGGTCGGCGGCGGGTGGGCGTTCGAGTTCAAGTACGACGGGGTCCGGGCGGTCAGCTACGTCAACGACCATGGGGTACGGGTGCTGTCGCGCAACCACAACGACATCACCTCGAACTACCCGGAACTCGGCGACCTGCGCGGCCTGCTGGCCGGGCACACCGCGGTGCTGGACGGGGAGATTGTCGCCCTCGAACCTGGTGATCGGCCGTCCTTCGCCCGGCTCGCCAACCGGATCCACGTCACCCAGCCCACGGCGGCGTTGTTGACGAAGGTGCCGGTCGTCTACTACGTGTTCGACCTGCTCCGGCTCGACGGGAAGGCGCTGACCGAGCTGCCCTACGAACAACGCCGCGAACTCCTCACCGATCTCGCTTTGACCGGCCCGACGGTGCGGACACCACCACACTTCGTCGACGCCGACGGCCACGCCGTGCTGCGCGCCGCCGAACTCGGTGGGCTCGAAGGTGTCGTCGCGAAACGGCTCGGTTCCCCGTACCGGCCGGGGAAACGATCGAGCGACTGGACGAAGGTGCCGTTGATCCGTACCCAAGAGGTTTTGATCATCGGGTGGAAAGCCGGCGCCGGCCGCCGGACCGGCACCATCGGCTCGCTGCTGCTGGCCGTTTACGACCAGGGCGACCAACTGGTCTTCGCCGGGCACGTCGGCACCGGCTTCACCGACGTCATGCTCGGCCAGCTCCGCGATCAACTACGGCCACTGCAGCGCACCACCGCCCCGGTCGCCGACGTGCCCCGCGAACACGCCCGCCACGCGCACTGGGTCGAACCCGTCCTGGTGGGCGAGGTGATGTTCCGAAACTGGACACCCGACAACCGGATGCGGCACCCGTCGTGGCGCGGGCTACGCACCGACCGGCCCCCACGGGCCGCCCGCCGCCATGACATCCCCGCCGCTCCCCCACCCGCACCAGGGCCGATGAAACGAGGTCGGGAAACGGTGGAGGGCGCGTTCGAAACGCCCGACCGGCACTGGCGCGTCGAAGCCGTCCGCCGCGGCCGCGACCATTTCTACCGGCTCACCAACGTGCCCGCCGACAACATCGTCGACGGCCTCGCGATCGCGACCGTCGAACGGCTCCTGACCGAAGCAGGCGTCGACATCGGCGACCTGGTCCCCGCCGGCACAGACAACAGCCGGCAATCCGGCGCCGCGTGAGTCCACGCCCGGCGACATCGCTCCACGCGCGATTCGCGTGCTCCAGATCCGCTCCACGGGCCGCTCCCACGCCGCGATATGCCAGGTGGCGACGGTGGGGCACGCGTGGGTACCGGTGGTCACCCGTGGTCAGCGGTGGGCACGCTATCCTGGGCACTCGCGCCCTCGTAGCTCAGGGGATAGAGCAACGGTTTCCTAAACCGTGTGTCGCAGGTTCGATTCCTGCCGGGGGCACCAGAACCATCACCTGAAACACGCCCTGAGCTGGGCGAACTGAGAATCGTCGATGTGCTGAGGTGTGCATCAGCGTCCGCCGAGAAGCCCGCGAGTTCGCCGACGCCCTGGGAATCGCCGCATGACCTCGGAAGGCAAGGTCCTCTACATCGTCGTCTGTGCCGCCGGCCCTGCCGGCGAGGTGGGCCAGCTTGTCGAACTGGCGCAAGACGCCGACTGGACCGTACAGATCATCGCCACGCCGCCGGCACTTGACTTCATCGACGTGCCCAGCGCTGGAGGAACAGACCGGCCGCCTCGTGCGCCACCGCTACCGCCTGCCGGGCGAACCGAGGTCGCCCCGTGCGGACGCCATCATCGTGGCACCAGCGACGTACAACACCATCAACAAGTTCGCCCATGGCATTTCCGACACCTATGCCCTCGGCCTGCTCGCCGAAGCGCCCGGCCTCGGCATCCCCGTCGTCGTCCTGCCCTTCGTGAACAGCGCCCTCGCCTCTCGCGAACCATTCCGCCGCAGCGTCGAACAACTGCGCGCTGAGCGTATCCGCGTCTTGCTCGGTCCGGGTGATTTGTACCGTATCAGCCAGGTTCCGGTAGCGCCCACCTAGACAACTATCCTTGACACCTCCCTCTGCAATGCCTGTGACCGCCCATTATTTTCTCAATCTTCGCTTCGTAGACGCACTCTTCTTTCTTTCGAGGAGTCGCCTGACCTGAGGGTTTTCCTTCATGGCACGTTGCATTAAAGGCATTTGCATTAGCCAGTTGGCGGTGAAGGAGGCGGATTCCCCTTCACAGGCCTCCTCGATTGCAGCCAGCATGCCCGGCCAATCGCGTGTGAGTGCGCAAAGACCTGCCTGTTCCACAGGCTCCGCGGTTTGCGAGATTTTGATTGAATTCCTCATCGCGTCGTCGTCGGTACCGAGTTGTTGACGACACAGCCATATGTTGATCATCGTCATCGAGAATGACGGATGTTCAGGATGAACATATGTGTCACGTAAGGTCTGAAAGATTCCGAGTGCACTCGTCCATCTGCCGCGACTCTCAAGATCTACGGCCCGGTCTATAAAAAAGTTTATGTCGGAGTCGTGATCATTGAAAAAGTTGGTGGACCACAATAGTGCCATGCTGAGTGCAAGTGACTCGATATTGTCCAAGAGATCACTTAGGTAGTCTCCTGAAGTCTTAAGGCGACCCCAAATGCGAGCTTCCGGTGGAGCCAGTGGGCCCGCGTCGGCTAGATACTCGGCATCGACCGTGCCATCAGAGGCGCGGTCGAGAAGTCGCATCCTTGCGATTGCCTCCTGAATAATATGCCAGCTGCCAGTCGCGTCTTCGACATCGAACTCTGCAAATCGCAAGCTCGTGTCACGCCACTCATCTATTCCGCCGCGCACGAAGTTTTCAACTCGCCGATCGATCGCCCACCTTTCGATATCATTAGGGTACTTCCCGAGCGATTTTTGGATCGCCCAAGGTATGTCTGGGAGATCACCTAGGCTTTCGGCACCTGAAACGGTAAGCGCCGTCCGAGCGAGACCTCCGAGAACTGAATTGAATTGCTGGACGGCGCGGGGGAATATAGATGCTGCGAGTTCGCCCGCTAGATCAGGCTGCAGAATACTAGCGTAATAGTTCGACGCGTACTCTAGCTTGACCTCATCGCTACTGTGGGTCGCTTCGAGCTCTTCCCAGATGTCATTGTCGACCTTCTCCGAGTACGTTGATATGAAAGCGAAGACCTGCTCGGCCGCTAAGGGATATCGCTCAAATTCTCTACCCTTACTCTTGTCCGGGACTATCCCGTGTTTCTCGGCAAGAAGTGCATCAATTCGATCTTGGCGCGAATTTGCAAGTCCTCTTACCTTGATCTCGATAGCGATCCGCTCCTGGAAATCGATACGCTTTTCGAGATGACGGAGAGACTTAGTACTATTATGTGCCTTATCTTTGCGCACAATCTCGACGAGGTCGCGCAGACGATCGAGGCGTAGCATTAGAAGTCTCAAGGAGGTGGTGATAAAGAGCAGCCCAGGATTCTTTGTGAAATCCCGTTGAGTTTCGTTCCTCGAAGCGTTATCAATCCGATCCGTGGTCAACGTTTCACCATTCCCATTAATCCTGCTCTTCGAGTGGCTCTTTGACGGGTCGATTGCGAAGGGTGCCCATGCACAGCCTGCCAAAATCGGTGAGTTCCCATAAGATTGATTCATCGCCTAGAGGACTCGCGATCGATCTGGCGATACCTAGGCTTTGCAACTTTGCAGTGAGCGCCGCGATTGTTGCTGAAAGCCCTGGATCCTGTTCCAGGACTCTATCTTCCGGCCATGCGAACTTGAGCCGCTGCCTAAGCGGCATGCTTTTCCACCAGACAGGTGATGGTCTGTCTAGGATCGCAACTAGCCGCAGGTGGAATATCTCTAGATCTGCAACGGCTTGCATAGCAAGTGTTTGCTCATCTACCAACGCCCTGTCAGTAGAAATGGCTCCGGTGGCTAGCAGCTTCGCTACAAGGTCTAGTTTGTCTTCGCTTGCGGCTCTGCCGGCGGCGTCTAGTGAGACCACTAAAAGCTGTAACTTCGCTGGCTCTTCTGCCAAGCAGTCTATTAAGTCGCTGACTGAGACACTCGCGGTATCGGCCGCCCTCGCCACCATCAACTCCGCTTGCCTGTGTCGGAGGCCTACGATCTTTCGAATCGCGAAAGATAGCTCTTCGGCTAGCGGTCCGAGTGTTCCGCCTAGTGTCGCACCTGCCTCTGGTAATCCGGTTGACGTTGACACCCATGTTGCAATAGCGGTGTTGACTGTGTTTCCAATAATTCGATCAAATGCCGCACCGGAGCGTCCCTGTAATTCGCTAGGTTCCGCAATGTCGGGGTCGGCGTTACTGGTCATAGAAGCCACCTACGAATTAGAAACATTTCTGTCACTGCTGGCTCGGCCAAGGTCCACACCGTTGCTCATCGTACAAGCTAGCGGCACCATTGATTTCCTACGAGCGGCAGTTGGCGCGACGGCCCATGCTGCCGAGCTGGACAATTCAATCGGAACGGTATGCTTTCCTGCATTTGGCATCTCGCGCCAGAAAACTCATAACGTGCCAAGGCGGTCGCATTGGGAGGACGTTGATCATGTGAATCTGAGCGATGGCCAAGCGGGTTACTCGGTTTGGAGCTGGAACCAGTGCGCGAAGCGGCGAAGCGCCCGTACTGCCGAGTTACCCTCTTCGAGGATCAAGGCGCCGCGCAAGCGCGGCGCGGTCGGCACGCGCTGGCCTGCTGGCGGCCTTCGGCCGGCATCGGCCGCGCGGCCGACCAACACAAGGCCCAGCCCATTCCTCAGCCGTAGAACGGCCGTGACGATCGCTGTGGGCGGTCACCCAGTTCGGTGCTTCCGGCGATCGCTGCCGCGCCGCTTCGCGGCTTGCCACCGGGGCACACAGGCCCGGCTGCGTGGGTCGACGGCCCCGAAATGACGAAGATGGCCGACCCCCTGCCCGGGAGCCGGCCATCGTATTTCTTGGCGTTCTTGAGGTCAGGATCTCGGGCCATACGCCGCGCGCAGCACCTCGCGGACGAGTTCGCTGGGGCTGCGGCCGGAGTCGCTAGCTACGCGCTGGAGAACGTCGTAGATCTCGTCGTCGACGCGAACGTTGATGCGGTGCGACGCTCCTCCGGCTGAAGACAGCGACGGTCGGCCCGCAGCCTTGCGGGGAACCATGTCGCCAGGGTCGTAGCCGGATTCCGCTTCGGCGAGGAGCACTGCTTCGGCCTCTGCGGTCAGGACTGCGCCGCTCTTGGTCCGCACACCTGTCTTGCGAGTGCCAGCCTTGCTCGACTTCGTGGCCGGTGCTTTCTTCGGAGCGACAGGCTTGGTCGGGGTCTTCCGGTCTTCTTTCAGGTCCGCCATTGCTTCGCCTCCTTGTACTTCTTGTTGTACCGGGGCCGCATCTCCATCGCGTGGATGACGTACAAGCTGTCGTCCAGGAGTTCGACCGCCATAATTTCGAGGGCGGTGCCGTCCTGGTCGTCGCCGAGGAACAGCAGGCGTTCGAAGGGTCTGTCGGGTGGTTCAGCCGGTAGCGCGAAGGGGAGCCCGCAGTGTTCGATCACGTGCTTGATCTGGGCCTGGCTGAGGCCGTGCTTGGTGGCTGAGGCCGCCCACTTGTACTTGTACCGAGCCACACGCCGATTGTGTCAGACAAAATATGGCCCGGCAACCGGTAGCAAGACTGGGCAGCTGGTGCAGAGGAGGTGAAACGGGGTCGCCCAGCGAGGCGAGGAGGGAAGGCGTACGCCCAGGTGAAGAGCCTGACGCGGCTCTCTGCGCTCACTCATTCCTGAACCGTGTGTCGCAGGTTCGATTCCTGCCGGGGCACTCAAACGATCACCTGAAGCACGCCCTGAGTTGGGCGAACAGAAATTCATCGATGCGCGGGTGCATAGGCCCTTCTTACTGCCGAATTGTCCCGTTCTAGATCAAGGAGCCGCGCGAGCGCGGCGCAGGCGCATTCGTGTCCGATCGTTTCCGGCTCAATGACTGAGATACTCCCGAGCCTTCTGCACGATCTCATCGCGCTCGGATTGCGGCATGTCCCGGTACTTCGCCCAGAACTCTTCGAACGCCGCGCCGACCTCGTCGCCGTAGACACTGCTTGCTCCCATCTCCCTGAGCGACGATCCGGAGATGACCTCCTGAGCCATCTCCCGCATCTGCTCGCTTCCGTCATCGGCCAGGGCGATCAAAATGTCGCGCAACTTCTTCGCCATCTCGTTGTCGCCGCCGGCGATATCGAGGATTTCGTCAGGCATGAGCACCGGCCCCCGCGAGCGGGTGGTCATACCCCGCTCCACCACCGATGACGGGCAGTTTCACCGAGTCGAGATTGCTCAGCTCTCGGTTGAGCACGGCTCGGAAGCCCATTATGGCCGCGTTGGCGTAGGCCAGGAGCTTCGTTGCCTCCGCCCAGTGCTTGAGGATGATGGTGCTCTCGATGGCCGCGATGCCGTAGCCGATTCCCAGGCCCACGCCGCTCGCCGCGGTGGCGGTTCCTCCGATCACGGCGAGTCCTGCGATCAAGGCCGCGTCGCACATGCCCTTGAGCAGGCCACCGAGGGCGTCTCCGACGGACCACACGGCGTCGGCCATGGTCCGATATGCCGCACCCATCTCGCCGAGCGGCAGACGGAGCCCGTCGACGCTCGTCGCCAAGTCGGTGAAGTACCGGTAGGCCGCTTCGCCGGCGTTGCCCTGCCAACAGCCCTGGAGCACGGTGGCTCCGGACTGGATGTTGATGGCGACGTCGTGCACGGCGGTAGAGGCGTTGTCGAGAACCTCCGGCATCCTGGCCAATGTCTCCCAGTCGCCGAAGATCTTGTTCTGTACCTCCTGAATGGGATCGAACCCGAGGACCAGGTCGAAGCCCTTCATGATCCAGGCACTCGGACTGATGTAGTCCATCCAGCTCAGGCGGTTCACCGGGTTGTCCGGTTCGGGCGCCGGCGGCCGGAGATGAGTCTCCGGCGCTCGGGCGTCCGCGATCGGCGAAGGCTTACAAGAGTTGTCGGCGATCTCGTACTCAAGAGGCGTGGGGCATATTTTCGCCCCCGCTGGCAATGAGAGGTCGAGGTTCGTCGCTGCCGAGAGATCTGTCTTCTGGTAATAGCCCGCAGCGCTGCGAAGCTCTGGCGCTGAGTAGTCGAGGACGCAGGCGAGCCGATTGAAGGTTCCTTTGATGTTCGCGAGGGCGTGCTCGTTCCCCTCGCGCGCGATCGAGAACAGCTCGCCACCGGTGCCGTCCGTGGCATAACGGGTTACGTAGTCACTGAGCCTTTTCCAACCTGACGGTGCTGGTCACGGCAGGTGTGGGTGGCCGGTGTCGACATAGGACGAGACTCCCGGTAAGACAGCAATCGACCAAGATCAGATGCCCCAACCGGGAGCCTCGCTGTGCTGTCTTACCCCGCCAAGATCCCGCTGTCCAATCGGAGCCTGAACCACCTCGCTGACCGGATCCGCGTCCACCGCCGTGAACGCGGCTCCCGCTGGCGGCGCCTCAACCCCGGTGAGCAGGCATTACTCGCTCTGGCTCACCTGCGCAACGGCGATACCTACACCCGTCTCGCCGCAGGATTCGGCATCGGCGTGGCTACCGCCTAATGGGAGCTACCGGGTCAGCCGCTGGCAGACTCGGTGCCTGGTAGCCGCGAGTGGGTGAGCACTCTCG
>NZ_JBHTDO010000013.1:0-209624 GCF_042666575.1 Actinoplanes sp. GCM10030250
GGTGGGGTGGGGGGTATACCAAAGTTGGGCGGGGGGAGACTTCGGTCGTCTGGGAAGGGGGGTGGGGCGGGCCTAGCGTCGGAGCTGTGGATGAGGAAGTCCGGGATGAGGGAACCCGCGAGCCGGTGGTGCTGACGCTCGGCGGTATGGGTCGTGTGCTGGTGATGTTCGGGCCGGTGACGCTGGGTGTGCTGCTGGCCGTGGTGGTGCCGCCGGTGGCGCGGTGGGGGCTGAGCTGGGGGATCGGGTTGCCGTTCGGGGTGGTGTGGCGGCTGGCCGGTGCGATGGATCAGTGGTGGGAGGTGGCGGTTCAGGCGGTGATCCTGGGGGTGCTCGGGATGGTGGCGAGCTTTGAGATCCTGCGCCGGACCGTACGGGTGACGATCGGTGCCGAGCGGGTGCGGCTGGACCTCGGGGATGAGGAGCGGGTGCTGTCCCGGGCCGACATCGAGGCGGTCTATCTGGACGGGGACGTTCTGGTGGTACTGGATCGTGAGTCCAAGCAGGCGTTCCGGGGTGAGCCGCAGGCGGAGGCGGCGGTGCTGGAGCGGGCGTTCCGGGAGTTCGGGTATCCGTGGCGGGACGCGGATCCGTTCGCCGGGCTCTATCAGCGGTGGACGCCGGAGGGTGGTCGGTTGCCGGTCGCGGTGGAGGCGGTGCTGGCGGCGCGGGACGTCGCGTTGCGGAAGAAGGCCGGCAAGGAGGCGGGCGAGCTGAGGGACGCGCTTCAGCAGCTGGGGTACGCGGTACGCGATGACGGTGACGAGCAGTTCTGGCGCCCCCTGGTCCGCTCATGACAGAGGCCGCCCCGGAGAGCACGGGGAGGACGGTGGCGGGGCCGGCGCGGGGGACGACGGCCGCGCTGATCGGTATCGGACGGCGGATGCTGGCGGTGGCGCACTACCGGGCCGTGGACGTGGCGGCGATCCTGCTGTCGTGGTTCTTCGCGCTGGTGCTGGTGGGTGAGGCCGAGGAGGGCGGCCGGATCGGCAGCGGCGACGTTCTGCCGATGCTGATGATCGGGTGGGTCACCGCGCTGCTGATCTGGTGGCGGCGCAGCCATCCGGTCGCGATGGCGCTGCTCATCGCGCCGGTCGGGATCTTCACCGACTCGTCCGCCTACGCGGGAGCGGTCGTCCTCTACACCCTGGTCACGCTGCGCCGAGGACGGGTGATCGCGCTCGTCCTGGCCGTGCACCTGCTTGTCGGGATCGGGTACATGTGGCTGCGCCCCGACCCGCAGATGTCCTTCTTCGCCGAGCTGGTGCTCTCGGTGGCTCTGCTGGCGGCCACTGTGGCGGTCGGTGTCGCGGTCCGGTCGCGGCGCGAGCTCATCGCCTCGCTGCGGGAGCGGGCGGTGCGCGCGGAGGAGGAGGCGCGGCTGCGCGCTGACCGGTTGCGATCGCTGGAGCGGGAGCGGATCGCGCGCGAGATGCACGATTCGCTGGCTCACCGGATCTCGATGGTGAGCCTGCACGCGGGCGCTCTGCAGATCCGCCCGGACCTGACCGCGGACGAGGTCGCCAAGGCCGCCGCAACCATCCGGGACAGCGCTCACCAGGCACTGGAGGACCTGCGGGAGATCCTCGGCGTGCTGCGTGCGGGCGCCGGCGACGGCCTGCGGCCGCAACCCGACCTGCACCATCTGGGCGAGCTTCTTGCGGACGCGCAAACAGCGGGGGTACGGGTGAACGCCGCCAATCTTCTCGACGGCGCCACGGTCGGGCCGTCCCTCGGGCGCACCGTGTACCGCCTGGTGCAGGAGGGGTTGACCAACGCGAGCAAGCACGCTCCAGGCGTACCCGTGCATCTGCTCCTCGAAAGGAACGCCCGGGGTGAGTTGCACGTGGAGGTCTCCAATCCGTTGCCGGGCACGCCCGCGCCGGCGGTTCCCGGTGCTGGTGCCGGTCTTGTCGGCCTGGCCGAGCGGGTGGAATTGATCGGTGGGCGGCTGCGGCACGGTGTTCGGGCGGACCCGCGGACCGGGCTGAGTTTCCACCTGGAAGCGTGGTTGCCGTGGCCGACCTGACGGAGTGTGATTGCTTGTGGCCGAGCTGATTCGTGTGCTGATCGCTGACGATGACCCTCTGGTGCGGGTGGGGCTGTCGATGGTGCTCGGTGCGGACCCGGACCTGCAGCTGGTGGGCGAGGCGGGGGACGGGGCTCAAGCGGTCGAGGCGGCCCGGCGGCTGCATCCGGACGTGGTGCTGATGGACATCCGGATGCCACGGATGGATGGCCTGGCCGCCACCGCGGAGCTGCGCCGCGACGGGCCGAGGCCGGCGATCGTGGTGCTGACCACGTTCGACACCGACGAGCACCTGCTCGGCGCGCTGCGGCTGGGTGCGAACGGCTTCCTGCTGAAGGACATCGCGCCGACCGAGATCCTGAGCGCGGTGCGGCGGGCGGCGGCCGGTGAGTCGATCCTGGCGCCGGCGGTTGTTCCGCGGCTGATCGGGTACGCGGTGGGCCGGTTCGCGGAGGGTGAGCGCGACAGCCGGGCGACGCGTGCCGGCACGGTGCTGGACCGGCTCACGGAGCGGGAGCGGGAGGTGGCCGATGCGGTGGCGAAGGGACGGTCCAACGCGGAGATCGGAGTTGAGCTGCACATGAGCGTGCCGACCGTGAAGGCGTACGTCTCTCGCCTGCTCGACAAGCTGGGCTGCGCGAACCGGGTGCAGGTGGCGATCCTCGTCCACGAGGCATCTGCTTGAAAGTTACACAACCCGTGAGGGTCGTTACATCGAGTGGCCTTGACGCGTTTCGGCGGCTACATTTGGGCCCGCCGTAAAGCCCATCATCCGAGTAGGGTTTGCGGCGTCCGTCACAAACGGCTGAGCAGGGTGTTCACGTGATCGAAATCAGCGGTCTTCGCAAGACGTACCGCTCCCGCAAACGCTCCGTCAAAGCTGTCGACGGGGTCGACCTGACCGTCGGCGAGGGCGAGGTCTACGGCGTTCTCGGCCAGAGCGGCGCCGGCAAGAGCACGCTGCTGCGCTGCGTGAACATGCTGGAGCGCCCGGACGAGGGCCGGGTCACCGTGGCGGGTGTCGAGCTGACCTCGCTGCGCCGCAAGCAGTTGCGCCTGGCCCGGCACGGCATCGGGATGATCCACCAGCACTTCGCGCTGCTGTCGTCGCGGACGGTCGCCGGCAACGTCTCGTTCGCCCTGGAGGTGACCGGGGTGCCGCGGGCCGAGCGCCGGTCGCGGGTCGCCGAGCTGCTCGATTTGGTGGGGCTGACCGAGCGGGCGGAGGCGTACCCCGCTCAGCTCTCCGGCGGGCAGAAGCAGCGGGTGGGTATCGCCCGCGCGCTCGCCGCCCGGCCGAAGGTGCTGCTCTCCGACGAGGCCACCTCGGCGCTCGACCCGGAGACCACCGAGTCGATCCTGCGGCTGCTGCTCGACCTGAACCGCCGTCTCGGGCTGACCATCCTGCTGATCACCCACGAGATGACAGTGGTGAAGCGGATCTGCACCTCGGCCGCGGTGATGCGCGACGGGCGGTTCGTCGAGGCCGGTACGGTCGCGGACCTGCTGCGCAAGCCCGGCTCCGAGCTGGCCCGTGACCTGTTCCCGCTGGACAGCCTGGTCGACGTGCCGGGCTCGACGATCGTCGACCTGACAGTCAGCGGTGCCGAGGCAGACGCGCCGATCATCGCGGAGTTGGCTCGGCGGTTCGACACTGACGTACGCATCCTGGGTGGTTCTGTGGAAACGCTCGCCGCGACGCGCGCGGGGCGGCTGCGAATCGCCCTGCCGGGCGCGCCGTCGGACAACCGCGAAGCTCTCGACTTCCTGCGTGAGCGGGGCGCCCAGGTAGGAGTTTCACAGTGACCTGGACCGAGGTTCTCGAGCTTCTGGAGGTCGGCTTCCAGGAGACGGCGTGGATGGTGTTCGTCTCCGCGCTGCTCACCGCGGTCGGTGGCCTGCTCGTCGGCGTGCTGCTGGTGCTCACCGACCGGGGTGGCATGCTGCCCGTGCCGCCGCTCAACGCCGTGCTCGGCCTGATCGTGAACGTCGGCCGGTCGCTGCCGTTCATCATCCTGCTGGTGGCGGTCATCCCGTTCACCCGGGCGATCGTCGGTACCACCATCGGCACCGACGCGGCGATCGTGCCGCTGACCATCGGTGCCATCCCGTTCTTCGCCCGGATCGTCGAGTCGGCGCTGCGTGAGGTGCCGCCGGACGTGGTCGCCGCGGCCACCGCGATGGGCGCCACCCGCCGCCAGATCGTCGGCAAGGTGCTGTTCCGCGAGGCGCTGCCGGCGCTGGTCGCCGGGCTGACGATCACGGTGATCGCGCTCGTCGGCTATTCGGCGATGGCGGGCGTGGTCGGCGGCGGCGGCCTCGGTGACCTGGCCATCCGGTACGGCTACCAGCGTTTCGAGACCGAGGTCATGATCGCCACGGTGGTGGCGCTGGTGGTCTTCGTCCAACTCGTCCAGATGGTGGGTGACCTGCTCGTCCGGCGGCTCTCCCACCGCTGATACCCGTGTGGTGCTCCGGCGCCACCCTGTGCCCTATTTCCTGCATCTCCCATTGATCTGAAAGGAAAGTCATGCGCCGCCGCTCCGTAGCCGCCGTCCTGGCCGCCGCCTCCCTCGTCCTGGGACTGGCCGCCTGCGGCTCGTCCGACGACGACTCGTCAGCGTCGTCCTCCTCGGACACCCTCAAGGTCGGGGTCAGCCCGGTCCCGCACGCCGAGATCCTCAAGTACGTCTCCGACAACCTCGCCGCTGCCGAAGGCCTCAAGCTGGAGATCGTCGAGTTCAACGACTACATCCAGCCGAACGTGGCCCTCCAGGAGAAGCAGCTGGACGCCAACTACTTCCAGCACATCCCGTACCTGGAGGAGGAGGTCGCGTCCAAGGGCTACAAGTTCACGGCGCTCAAGCCCGTGCACATCGAGCCGCTCGGCGTGTACTCCAAGAAGGTCAAGACCCTCGCCGAGGTGCCGTCCGGTGGTGTCGTCGGCATCCCGAACGACCCGTCCAACTCGGGTCGCGCCCTGAGCCTGCTCGCCAAGAACGGCCTGCTCACGCTCAAGGACGGCGTGGGTGTCAAGGCCACCGAGAAGGACATCGTCGCGAACCCGAAGAACCTGGAGTTCAAGGCCCTCGAGGCGGCTCAGCTGCCCCGCAGCCTGGAGGACACCGCGATCTCGGTGATCAACGGCAACTACGCGATCGAGACCGGTCTCAAGCCGGCCACCGACTCGCTCGCGCTGGAGAGCGGTGAGGACAACCCGTACGCGAACCTGGTCGTGGTGCGTACCGGTGACGAGGGTGACGCCCGGGTGGTGAAGCTGGAGAAGCTGCTGCACTCGGCCGAGGTGAAGAAGTTCATCGAGGACAAGTACCAGGGGTCGGTGCTCGCCGCGTTCTGAGTGTCTTGTAACCGCGCTTCTTGGTGCCGCGCGCTTGTTGGTGCCGCGCGCTTGTTGGTGCCGCGCGCTTGTTGGTGCCGCCGCGCTGATCCCTCGGGGTCAGCGCGGCGGCTTTTTTGTCAGCCGGTTCGTCAGCCGGCTTTCGCTGCCGCGAGTGCGGTGGTGAGGGAGGCGCAGGCGCCCTGGTCGGCCCAGACGTCGGCCGCGCCGGGCGTCTCGCCCTGCGTCCACCACTTGGCCCGCCAGATGCGGCCGTTGTGCGACACCGTGTTGCCGCCGACGTAGACCGCGCTGCTGCTCCACGCCGCCGACGAGCAGCCGGACGGCGGGGGAGTGGTGCCACCGCCGCCACCGCTGCCGCCGACGTTCACGTCGATGCAGGAGTAGAAGGCGTTCGCCGTGTCCGAGATGGTCCAGACGGCGAGGATCTTCTGGCGGCCGGAGAAGCCGCCCAGGTTGATCGTGTGGGAGAGCGTGGCGGGCGGCTGCTGGTTGTTACCGCTGAACGACGCCACCCGGGTGCCGCCGATGAAGTACTCCCAGCCGGTCGTGGCGTGCCGCGCCGTGTTGATCCAGGTCAGCGTCAGCGAGGTGCCGACGTTCGTGGCCGGCCAGCCCTTGCTGTCGTCGTTGAGCTCGGCGAACTGGGCGTTGTTGCCGTGGCAGTTACGCAGCCCCTTCGGTCCTTCGACGCTCTGCGGCTCGTACTTGATCTGCCCGCAGGAGACCTTGTTCTGCGCGCAGAGCGCCTGGCGGCTGGGCGGTGAGGAGACGTATCCGTGTGCGGAGGCTGGGGAGACCACCAGGAGCGACCCGGCGGCGCCCAACAGGGCGGCGGTTAACGTGACGATCAACTTGCGCATGTCACTCCTCCAGCGATGAACGTCGATTGATGGGTGTGACAGGAATATAAAGCAAGCTTTCCTAACAGAAAAGGGCTGTGCCGGTATGTGCCGATTCTCGAGTTCACATCGCTCGGCATCTATTGACAAAGGTTGTTAACAAGTACCACCGTTGCTGAGAGCGCTCTCTCGTCCTCTCTGCAGCGGAAAGAGGTACCCCTCGTGCGTAGAGCCCTGCGCGCCCTCGCCGCGCTGGCCATGGCCATCCCGGTCGCGGCCGCGGTATCCCCACCAGCGGCGCAAGCCATCGGCCCGAACATCCTGCCGGTCACCGTCACCAACAGCTCCGGCCGTGGCGAAGCGGTGTACCTGTACGTGATCGGTGTCCAGCTCTCCTCCGGCCGGCTCGGCTACGTCAACCAGGCGGGCACGTTCACCGCCTGGAGCGGCGGGGCGAACCCGCCGGTGCCCGCCCCCGACGTGTCCATCCAAGGTTCGGGCAACGGCGGCAGCAGCCAGCTGAACTTCCCGCGCGGCTTCTCCGGCCGGGTCTACATGGCCCTCGGTGAGAAGCTGAAGTTCTTCCTCACCCCGGACGGCCTGGTGCAGCCCGCTCCGTGGGCGGCCGGCGACCCCAACGCCAACATCCTGTTCGACTGGAGCGAGTTCACCTACAACGACGCCGGCCTGTGGCTGAACAGCTCGCAGGTCGACATGTTCGCCATCCCGCACGCGGTGACCGTCACCGGGGCGAGCGGCCAGACCAAGCGCACGGGTGACGTGGTCGCCAACGGCCGGGACAACGTCATCAACACGCTGCGCAACACCGCCGGGTGGCAGAACACGGTGCGTACCCGCTCCGACGGCACCGTGCTGCGCGTGCTCGCGCCGGGCAAGGCGGCCGGCGCCGGGCTGATGGCCGCGAACTACCTCGACCCGTACATCGCGTCGGCGTGGAACGCGTACACCGGCAAGAATCTGACCGTGGTGCCGTTCGGTGACCAGCCCAACGTTCGCTACACCGGCCGGACCTCGGGCAACGTCATGAACTTCACCAACTCGTCCGGCACCCGGGTCGCCTCGTTCAACCGGCCGTCGTCGTCGAGCGTCTGGGGCTGCGACGGCGACCTGCCGGCACCGAACGATCAGGTGGTCGGCCCGATCTCGCGTACGCTGTGCGCCGCTCTCAACCGCGGCACGCTCGGCACCATCGACACCCAGCCGAGCACCAACGCGAACGACTTCTACAAGAGCAACCCCACAAATGTGTACGCCAAGGTCGTGCACCAGAACATGTCGGACGGCAAGGCGTACGCGTTCGCCTTCGACGACGTCGGCGCGTTCGAGTCGCTGGTCCACGACGGTGACCCGCGCTCGGCCGGCATCATCCTCTCGCCGTTCACCGGCGGTGGCGGCCCGAGCAACCCCGGCACGGGCGCGGTCTCGCTGATCAGCAACCTGAACAGCAAGTGCATCGACGTACCGAACGCCACCTTCAACGACGGTGTGCAGCTCCAGATGTGGACCTGCAACAACACCAGCGCCCAGAAGTGGACCTTCACCGGCGGGGCGCTGCAGACCCAGAACAACAAGTGCATGGACGTGGCCTGGGGCTCGACCGCCAACGGCGCGATCATCCAGCTGGCGACCTGCAGCGGCAACGCGGCGCAGCAGTTCGTCCTGGAGTCGAACGGCGTGCTGCGCAACCCGCAGTCGGGCCGGTGCGTGGACATCGACGCCTGGAACGCCAACGACGGAGCGAAGCTGCTCCAGTGGGACTGCCACGGCGGCGCCAACCAGACCTGGCGCCGCGGCTGACACCGAGCTCGCCAGTCGCGCCCGCCGTGGATCCTCGCGGCGGGCGCGATCTCTGTTCCGATCGGGCGCGGGCGGCGCATAATCGGCGGATGAGCGAGGAAGAAGACCTGGAAACGGCCGGAGTCGAGCGCCAGCGCTCGGCGAACTTCGGCACGCTGCCGCCCCGGGTCCTGCCGGACGATCACGTCGGCCTGGTGGAGACACGGCGGGGCGAGTCACGGCCGTACAGCGCGCCCAGTGAGGCGCAGCAGCGGGCGATCTACGAGACCGGCGGCTGACCGGGACCGTGCGCTGACCCCGGAAATGGCGCTGACCTCGAAATGGCGCTGACCTCGAAATGACGCGGCCCTCCGGGGGAGCGGAGGGCGCGCGGGGAGGGGCGGCGTCAGGCCAGGATCGTGTCGATCCTTTCGGTGGGGAGACCGAGGGCCGTGCCGACCAGGTCGTTGGTGAGCATTCCGTCGTGGGTGTTGAGGCCCAGGGCGAGTGCCGGGTCCGCGCGCAGCGCCTCGCGCCAGCCGAGGCCGGCCAGGCGCAGGACGTAGGGCAGCGTGGCGTTGGTCAGGGCGAAGGTCGAGGTGTTGGGGACCGCGCCGGGCATGTTCGCCACGCAGTAGAAGACCGACTCGTGGACGGTGTAGACCGGGTCCTGGTGGGTGGTCGGGCGCGAGTCCTCGAAGCAGCCGCCCTGGTCGATGGCGATGTCGACCAGGACCGAGCCGGGCTTCATCCGCTTGACCAGGTCGTTGCTGACCAGGGTCGGCGCTTTCGCGCCGGGCACCAGCACGGCGCCGATCACCATGTCGGCCTCGAGGGCGGACTGCTCGATCGTGTACGCGTTCGAGACCAGCGTCTTGACCCGCCCGCCGAACTGGGCGTCGATCTGCCGCAGCCGGGGCAGGCTCAGGTCGAGGATCGTCACGTCGGCGCCCAGGCCGAGGGCGATGGTCGCCGCGTTCACGCCGGAGACACCGCCGCCGATGACGGTGACCTTGGCGGGCGCGACGCCGGGTACGCCGCCCGGGAGGACGCCGCGGCCGCCGCTGTTGCGCATCAGGCTGTAGGCGCCGACCTGCGGGGCGAGGCGGCCGGCCACCTCGGACATCGGGGCGAGCAGCGGCAGCGATCCGTCGGCGAGTTGCACAGTCTCGTACGCGATGGCGGTGGTCCTGCTGTTGAGCAGTGCCTTGGTGCCCTCGGCGTCGGCGGCGAGGTGCAGATAGGTGAAGAGGGTCTGGCCGGCGCGCAGGCGGTGGTACTCCTCAGCGATCGGCTCCTTGACCTTGAGGACCAGGTCAGCGGCGTCCCACACGGCGTCGGCTGTGGGGGCGATCCGGGCGCCGGCCGCGACGTAGTCCTCGTCGGTGATCGCCGAGCCGGTTCCGGCGCCCTGCTGCACGATCACCTCGTGGCCGTGGCGTACCGCTTCGACCACGCCTGCCGGGGTGATGGCCACCCGGTACTCGTGGTTCTTGACCTCTTTCGGCACACCGATGCGCATGGGGGTTTCCCTTTCGACCACGTCGTCTACTGGCGATAGGGTGGAACGATGTGCAGTGAACAGGCAAGACGAGCGAATGAGATTCTGTTCGTAACGTCTGTGGCGCAGATTATGCATTCCAGGCCGTCACGATGACCGACCTGCCGAAGGATCTTCGAGGCCTCGACGAGATCGATCTGGAGCTGCTGAGCCTGCTGCGTGCCGACGGCCGGATGCCCAACAACGCTCTGGCCGACCGGGTCGGCATCGCTCCCTCGACCTGCCTGACCCGGGTTCGGCGGCTGCGCGAGATCGGCGCGATCCGCGGCTTCCACGCCGACGTTGACCCGGCCTGGATCGGCCGCCCCATCCAGGCGATGATCGCCGTGCGGATCCGGTCGGACGCCCGCGACGCGATCGGCAAGTTCGCCGAGTCCCTGGCCGGGATCCCCGCGGTCCGCGACGTCTACTTCGTCTCCGGGTCGTACGACTTCCTTCTCCACGTGGCCGCCGCGGACGTCGACGACCTGCGCTCGGTGATCACCGAGCGGCTCAGCGGGACGCGGCTGATCGCGGGCACCGAGACCTACCTGATCTTCGAGCACCGAAGGGGCAATTAGCCGCCGGGGTGGCCCGCCGCTCACGGCCAGACGGGTGGTTCGGCTGGTGCTGAGCGGTGCTTTTCGCGCTCGAACCCCCCGCTCACTGCCAGCTGGTTGGTTCGGCTGGTGCTGGGCGGTGCTTTTCGCGCTCGAACCCCCCGCTCACTGCCAGCTGGTGGTTCGGCTGGTGCTGGGCGGTGCTTTTCGCGCGCTGGGAGGCAGCGCTGGGAGGCAGCTGGTGTGCCGGGTGCTCAGGGGGACAGGCGGTCGCTGATCACGTGGGCGGCGAACAGCTGGAAGCCGACGACCAGGGGGATCGTCGCCGGGACGGACAGGGCCAGGAAGAAGGCGAGCACGCCGGCAAGGGCCGGCGCGACGGCCGACCAGGGGCGGGTGGTGGCCCTCTGCCAGGCCCAGGCCGCCGCTTCGCGCAACGGCCGGTCGGGGTCGCGGCCGATCGCCACGACCGCCAGGGTGGCGAACCCGCCGAGCCAGGCGGCCACCGCGGCGGTGCCGAAGAACAGCACCGGACCGCCGGGGACCCGGCCGCGGCTGATCGCCATCAGGTCCACCAGCAGAACCAGCGCTACCAGTGTCACCGGGATGCCGGGCAGGATCAGCCGCCGGTAGAGGCCGAGAAGCGGGCGCACCCGGGGGAGGCCGCCGTCGGCGTACCGGTGCCGGACCGCCGCCGAGCCCGCCGCGAGGGCCGCCGGTGCGGTCAGCACCGGCAGCGCCGCGAGTGTCACCAGGAAGCCGATCAGCGCCAGGTCGGTGGCGAGCGACAGCCGTTCACGCCAGTCCGGGCGTACGGCCGGCGCCTCCTCCCGAGGCCAGTTCGGCATCCCGGTCACGGTCATCCCTTCAGGCCCGAGGTGTTGATGCCCTCGACGAGCATCCGCTGGAAGGCGACGAAGAAGATGAAGACCGGTGCCAGCGAGAGCACCGACATCGCGAACATCGGACCGACCGCGGACTGGCCGGACGAGTCGATGAACATGGTCAGTGCCACCGGCGCGGTGTACTTCTCCAGGTCGGACAGGAAGATCAGCTGGCGGAAGAAGTCGTTCCAGGTCCAGATGAACGAGAAGATCGCCGTGGAGACCAGAGCGGGCCGGCTCAGCGGCAGGATGACGTGGCGGAACACGCCGTACGGCGTACAGCCGTCGATCTTCGCGGCGTCGTCGAGTTCGCGGGGGACACCCCGCATGAACTGGACCATCAGGAAGACGAAGAACGCCTCGGTGGCCAGCAGCTGCGGTACGAGCAGCGGCAGGTACGGCCAGTCGCCGCCCACCCAGCCGAAGGTCTTGAACATCACGAACTGCGGCACGATCAGCACGTGGCCGGGCAGCAGCAGCGTCCCGATCATGATCGCGAACCAGAAGCCGCGCAGCTTGAACCGCAGGCGGGCGAACGCGTACGCGGCGAGCAGGCACGAGACGCAGTTGGCGACCACGGTGAGCCCGGCAACGAGCGCGCTGTTCAGGAAGAACCGCCCGAACGCGACGTCGAAGTAGTGCCAGCCGTCGGTGTAGTTGGCCGGGGTGAACACCTCCGGGAACACCGACATGTTGTTCAGGACCTCTTGCGGCGACTTGAACGAGCTGCCGAGCATCCAGACCAGCGGATAGAGGACGATCGCGGTCAGCAGGAGCAGCACCAGCGGCCGCGACAGCCTGCGGAGTGGCATCAGTCGTCTCCGTCCGAGTAGTGGACCCAGAACTTGCCGGTACGGAAGATGATCACCGTCAGCAGACCGATGGTGAGCAGGAAGACCCAGGCCATCGCCGAGGCGTAGCCCATCTGGTACTCGGTGAAGCCCTTGATGTAGAGGTGCAGCGTGTACATCAGCGTGGAGTCCACCGGGCCGCCGGTGCCGTTGCTGAGTACGAACGCCGAGGTGAAGCCCTGGAAGCCGTTGATGGTCTCGAGCACCAGGTTGAAGAAGATGACGGGCGACAGGATCGGCAGCGTGATGTTGAAGAACTTGCGGACCGGTCCGGCGCCGTCCACCGAGGCCGCCTCGTACAGCTCGACGGGCACCTGCTTCAGGCCGGCCAGGAAGATCACCATCGGGGCGCCGAACTGCCACACCGCCAGCAGGATCAGCGTGCCGAGCGCGTAGTCCGGGTCGTTGACCCAGGCCTTGCCCTCGATGCCGAACCAGCCGAGGAACGAGTTGAAGGCACCGTCGCGGTTGAACATGTTGACCCAGACGATGGCCAGCGCCACGCTGCCGCCCAGCAGCGACGGCAGGTAGAACAGGCCCCGGAAGACGCCGGCGCCGCGGAACGGGCGGTTCAGCAGCAGCGCGACGCCGAGCGCCGCGGCCAGCTTGAGCGGGGTCGCCACCAGCGCGAACGTGAGGGTGACCCGGACCGCGTGCCAGAAGGACGGGTCCTCGGTGAACATCTGGCGGTAGTTGTCGAACCCGATCCACTCCATCGACGACCAGTCGCTGAGGACGTCGTAGTTGGTGAAGCTCAGGTAGAGCGACATCATCATCGGGATGGCGGTGATCGCCAGGAACCCGAGCAGCCAGGGTGAGAGGAAGACGTAGCCGGCAGCGCCGTCGCTGTCGCGCCGGGCGGGCCGGCCCCGCCGCCCTGAGGCGGCGGGACCGGCCGGCGGCCGATGCTGTGCGGGCCGGGTACTGGTGACGGCCACAGGGGTCACCGGCTGATCGCGGCCTGGCTGGCTGCGAAGAACTGCTCGGCGGCCTCAGCGGGGGTGGCGCGGTCGTACTGAGCTTCCTCAGCGGCCTTGATCAGCTCGGAGCGGACCGTGCTGTGGCCCTTCGGCGGCACCGCGGGAGCCGGGCCGAACTTCGCCTGCATCTCGTCCTCGAAGGCGATCGAGAGCTTCATGGCGGGGTTGTCGGTGGAGGCGGCCACGGACTTGCGGATGTCCAGGTTGGACGGCAGGCCGCGGTCGGTGCCGAGGATCGCGCCGGCTTCCGGGTCGTTGGAGAGGAAGTTCAGCACGTCCGCCGCGATGTCCTTGTGCTCGGTGCCGCGGAAGACCGACAGGTACATCGAGGCCCGCGGCCACTGCGCGCTCGGGTTGCCCGGGTACGCGACGACGCCCAGCTCGTCCTTGGTGTTCTTCTGGAGCTCGGGCATCTGGTTGGCCCAGACCCAGGAGGTGAGCGCCTTGTTGGTCACCACGAGCTGCTTGGTGATGTCGGTGGCGTTGCCCTCGTGGATGATGTCCGCGGTCGGGGTGGCCTTGCTGTCGCGGGCGCCCTTCCACAGCTCGAACCAGGCCTGCACGTCCTCCTTGGTGAAGCCGAGCTGGCCGTTCACGTAGAGGTCCTTGTTGTTCTGGCGCAGCCAGACCCAGAAGGCCTTGTAGTCGGCGCTCGGGTCCATGGTGCCCGCCACCTTGGTGGCCGGTCCCGCGGTCTTCGCCCAGGTGATGAAGTCGTCCCAGCTCATGCCGGTGGTGGGCAGCGGCTGCTTGGCGGCCTCCAGCTTGGTCTTGTTGAAGACCAGGCCCTGGGTGTTCTCGCCCATGGCCACGCCGGCGAGCTTGCCGTCGACCACGCCGTACTTCCAGAGGCCCTCGGGGAACTTCGTCAGGTCGAGCTTGCCGGAGTTCTGGTACGTGGTGAGGTCGAGCGTGACGTTGCGGGTCGCGTACTCGGAGAGGAAGTTGTCGTCGATCTGGAAGATGTCCGGCGCGTCGTCACCAGCGGTGAGCGTCGCCAGCTTGTCGAAGTAACCCTGGTTGGCCTGCCAGGTCTTCTTGAACGTGACGTTGGGGTTCTTGGCGGTGTAGAGGTCGAGAGCCTTCTCGGTGAGTTCGGCGCGAGCCTCGCCACCCCACCAGAAGAAGCTCAGCTCGACTTTGCCGTCGCCGCCGGACTCCTCCCCGTCACCGCAGGCGCCGAGCGCCAGGGGAAGGGCGATCATCCCGGCGACGAGGCCGCTCAGCAGGCGGCGTCGTGTGGGGCGGGCGAAGGACTTGGGTGCGGTCATGCTTGTCGTCACTCCTTGACGGTTGCGGCTACCTCAGCGGTGGTCGCGGCGGCCGGGGTGTACGGCCCGGGGCCGGTGGAGTTGCGAATGATCAGGTCGGTCCGGAGGGTGACCTGGCCGGTTGCCCCGTCGTCGCCCTGCTGCAGCAGCATGTCGACGGCGGCGCGCCCGGCCGCGGCGGTCGGGTTCGCCACGGTGGTGAGCTTCGGGCGGATCAGACCGCTGTAGGCGATGTCGTCGATGCCGACGACGCTGATCTGTCCGGGCACCGCGATGTCGCGGTCCTGCAGTGCCTGGAGTAGGCCGATCGCCATCAGGTCGTTGTAGGCCAGGACGGCTGTGGCACCGGTGGCGAGAACCGCCTCGGCTGCCGCGGCGCCGGTCTCCTCGACCGGCTGGTGCGGACCGAGGACGGTCAGCTCCGCACCAGCCGCACGGGCAGTGGCCCCGGCGGCTCGGCGGATCTCCCGGTTGGTCCATGAGCCACGCGGCCCGGCCAGGTAGACCAGGTGGCGGTGGCCCAGGTCGAGCAGGTGCCGGATGGCTTGACGGGCGCCGTGCCCCACATCCATGACCACCGCGGGAAGTCCGGTGATCATGCGGTTAACGACGACCAGCGGCACCTCGCGGCGCAGCTGTTCTATCTGGTCGTCGCTCATCCGCGGGCTGCAGAGCAGGATCCCGTCGACCTGCTTGGCCAGGGCCTGCACGAGGTCGGCCTCGACGATGGGGTCCTCGTCGGTGTCGGCGACGAAGACGTGGTAGTCGCGCCGCCGGGCGTGGGTCTCGGCCGCCTTGATCAAGGGCGGGAAGAACGGGTTGGCGATGTCGGCCACGATCAGGCCGATGTTGTGCGTGCGTCCGGTGATCAGGGCCCGGGCCGCCCGGTTGGGGCGGTAACCGAGCTGCTCCGCGGTGGCCAGCACCCGGGAACGGGTCTCGGGGTTGACCAGGTGCGGTGCGGAGAAGGTGCGCGACACCGTGGAGATGTGCACGCCGGACGCCCTAGCGACGTCCCGGATCGTCACGGCCACGGTGCCTCCCTGACTTGCGGATGTGACCCGGATCTCTCCGGTGGAGCCATTAATGCAAACGGTTGCTGGCATGTCAACGCCCTTCTATATCGAAGTGGTTGCGTGCCGATGTCCTAGTCCTGACAAAGTCGGGCAAATGCAGACTGTCCATTGACTTGCGTCTCGGTCTACTCCCTAATCTGTTGCAAACGTTTGCCGAATGGAGGCGACGGAATGTCGTTGTCACCCCGCCGCCGGTACGCCCTCGTGGGCGCCGGCGCCAGGGCCGGTCTCTTTCTCCGGGCTCTCACCACCGACCACGCCGACGTGGCCGAACTGGTTGCCCTGGCCGATACCAACCCGGCCCGGCCAGCCGTCCACAATGCCCGGCTCGCCGCCCTCGGCGTCCCGCCCGTCCCGGTCTACGACGCCGCGGACTTCACCGAGATGCTCAAGCGCGAGCGGGTGGACGTCGTCCTCGTCACCACAGTGGACCGGTACCACGACCACTACGTCGCGGCGGCGCTGGACGCCGGCTGCGACGCCATCACCGAGAAGCCGATGACCGTGGACGTGGCCGGCTGCCGGCGCATCCTGGACGCCGGGCGCCGCGCGCCCGGGAAGTCGGTCAAGGTCACGTTCAACTACCGCTACAACCCGCTGCACGAGGCGGTGAAGCGGATCCTGCTCTCCGGCGAGATCGGGGAGATCGGCTCGGTGCACTTCGAGTGGCTGCTCGACGTCCGCCACGGCGCCGACTACTTCCGGCGCTGGCACCGCGACAAGGCCAACTCCGGCGGCCTGCTGGTGCACAAGGCCAGCCACCACTTCGACCTGGTCAACTGGTGGCTCGCCGACGAGCCCGAGCAGGTCTTCGCGGCCGGCCGGCTCTTCTTCTACGGCGAGCAGGGGCACCGGCACGGGTACGCCCGCGACTACCGGCGTGCCCACGGATCCGCCGAGGCCGAGGGAGACCCGTTCGCACTGCGGCTCGCCGACGAGCCCGGGCTGCGCGAGCTCTACCTGGAGGCCGAGGAGCACGACGGCTACCACCGCGACCAGAACGTGTTCGCCGGCGGTGTGTCCATCGAGGACGACATGGCCGTGCTGGTCCGCTACTCCCGGGGCGCCTCGATGAGCTACCACCTCACCGCGTACGCGCCGTGGGAGGGCTACCGGGTGATGTTCAACGGCAGCAAGGGCCGCCTGGAGTTCGAAGTGGTCGAGAGCGACCACGTGGCACCGTCAGCGGCCGCCGGGGTCAAGGGTGAGCCGGGCGCCGAGTCGACGGCCGAGCAGGGCTTCAAGCGCCTGCTGGTCCGGCCCTATTGGGCGCCGCCGCGTGAGGTGCCCGTGGAAGGGTATTCCCGTGGCGGGCACGGCGGCGGCGACGTGCGCATGCTCGCCGATCTCATCCGGCCCGACGCCCCGGCCGATCCGCTGGGACGTTCGGCCGACGCCGTGGACGGGGCCCGTGCCCTGCTCACCGGCCTGGCCGGCAACGCATCGCTGGCCACCGGCGAGGCCGTACGCGTCACCGACCTTCTTGACCTGTCAAACCACCGCTAGGAGCCCCGGTGCCCGAAGAAGACCATCTCTTCCCCGCCGAGACCACGCAGCGGCAGATCGCGCGCGAGCTCTATCAGCACGCCCGCGACCTGCCCCTGATCAGCCCGCACGGGCACGTGGACCCGGCACTGCTCGCCGACGACCGGCCGTTCCCCGACCCGGCCCGGCTCTTCGTGGTGCCCGATCACTACGTGACCCGGATGCTGGCCAGCCAGGGCATCCCGCCGGCCCGGCTCGGTGTGCCGAGCATCGACGGCACCGAGGTGGAGAGCGACGGCCGGGAGATCTGGCGCCTGCTCGCCGGCAACTGGCACCTGTTCCGCGGCACACCGTCCCGGCTCTGGACCGAGAAGGTGTTCGCCGACGTCTTCGGCATCACCAGGCCGCTGAACGCCACGACCGCCGACGAGATCTACGACGAGCTCAGCGCCCGCCTCACCGAGGCGGAGTTCCGGCCGCGGGCCCTGTTCACCCGGTTCAACATCGAGGTCCTGGCGACCACCGAGAGCCCGATCGACGACCTGTCCGCGCACGCCAAGCTGGCCGCCGACGGCTGGGGCGGCCCCGGCGGCCGGGTGATCACCACGTTCCGCCCGGACAACCTGGTCGACCTGGACTGGGCCGGCTGGCGCGACCGGGTGGCCACGCTGGGCGAGCTCACCGGGCAGGACGTCGGCACGTTCCCCGGCTTCCTGGCCGCGCTCCGCTCGCGCCGTGCCGCGTTCATCGAGGCCGGCGCCACCAGCTCCGACCACGGCCACCCGACCGCCGCGACCGCGGTGCTCGACGACGCCGACGCCGCGGTGCTCTACCGCAAGGCGCTCGGCGGCGGGACCGACGAGCGTGACGCCGAGGTGTTCCGGGCGCACATGCTCGTCGAGTTCGCCCGGATGTCGCTCGACGACGGCCTGGTCATGCAGCTGCACCCCGGTTCGATGCGCAACCACAACAAGGCGCTGCACGCCCGGCACGGCCGCGACGTGGGCGGCGACATCCCGTCGCCCACCGAATACGTCCGGGCCCTGCAGCCGCTGCTCGACCGCTACGGCGACGACCCACGGCTGCGAGTCGTGCTCTACACCCTCGACGAGACCACGTTCACCCGGGAGCTGGCGCCCCTCGCCGGCGGGTACGCGGCCCTCTACCTGGGTGCGCCCTGGTGGTTCCTGGACAGCCCCGAGGGCCTGCGCCGGTTCCGCGAGACGGTGACCGAGACGGCGGGCTTCTACAACACCTCCGGCTTCGTCGACGACACCCGGGCCTTCTGCTCGATCCCGGCCCGGCACGACGTGTCCCGCCGGGTCGACGCCGGCTTCCTCGCCCGGCTGGTCGCCGAGGGGCGCCTGCCGCTCGACGAGGCCGCCGAGACCATCGCCGACCTGGCCTACCACCTGCCCAAGAAGGTCTTCCGCCTGGACCAGAAGGAGACGAACGCATGACCGTCCGGATCACCGGGGTCGAGGTGCACGACGTGCGGTTCCCCACCGCTGCCGCCGGCGACGGCTCGGACGCCATCAACAAGGGCGACTACTCGGCCACCTACGTCGTGGTGACGACCGACGCCGGCGTGTCCGGCTGCGGCCTGACCTTCACCAACGGCCGCGGCAACGAGATCACCTGCGCCGCCGTCGAGGCCCTCGCGCACCACGTCACCGGCCGCACCGTTGAGGAGATCGAGGCCGATCAGGTCGCCTTCTCCCGGTCGATCACCGCCGACGTGCAGCTGCGCTGGCTGGGCCCGGAGAAGGGCGTCATCCACATGGCGGCCGGCGCGCTGATCAACGCGGTCTGGGACCTGCGGGCGCGGCTGGCGGGCAAGCCGATGTGGCGCTACCTGGCCGAGCTCTCCGCCGACGAGATCGTCGCCTCGATCGACTTCCAGCACATCAGCGACGCGCTCACCCCGGGCGAGGCCCGCGAGCTTCTGGAGAAGAACAGCATCGGGTACGCCGACCGCCTCGCCGATCTCGAGCAGAACGGTTTCCCGGCGTACACCACCAGCGTCGGCTGGCTGGGTTACCCGGACGCCAAGGTGCGCGACCTGACCCGGCAAGCCGTGGCCGACGGCTGGACCGCGGTGAAGATGAAGGTCGGCGGGCCGCTCGAGGACGACGTGCGGCGGGCCCGCATCATCCGCGAGGAACTGCCGCAGGGCGCGCTGCTGATGATGGACGCGAACCAGGTGTGGGACGTGGACCAGGCGATCGCGGCGATGGAACGGCTCGCGCCGTACGACCCGTACTGGATCGAGGAGCCGACCCACGCCGACGACGTGCTCGGCCACGCCCGGATCGCGCGCGCGGTGAACCCGATCCGGGTCGCCACCGGTGAGGTTGCCGCCAACCGGGTGATCTTCAAGCAGCTGCTCCAGGCCGGTGCGATCCAGGTCTGCCAGGTCGACGCGTGCCGGGTCGCCGGCGTCAACGAGGTGCTGGCCATCCTGCTGCTCGCCGCGAAGTTCGGTGTGCCGGTCTGCCCGCACGCCGGCGGCGTCGGCCTCTGCGAGTACGTCCAGCACCTGGCGATCTTCGACTATCTGCGGGCCGGCCGGTCCCTGGAGGGCCGCATGATCGAGTACGTCGATCACCTGCACGAGCACTTCACCGACCCGGTCACCGTCGTCGAGGGCCGCTACCGGCTGCCCGCGAAGCCGGGTTACAGCGTCGAGATGAAGTCCGCCTCGATCGCCGAGTTCAGCTTCCCGGAGGGTCCGGCATGGCGGTGACCTACCGCCTCGGCCGCGACGCGATCAGCGCGCTGCCGCAGCGAAGCCGTCCGGCGGTGCAGCCCGGCGAGGTCCGCCCGGGGATCGTCCACCTCGGGCTCGGCGCCTTCCACCGCGCACACCAGGCGGTCTTCACCGAGGACGCGGTCGCCGCGTCCGGCGGGGACTGGGGCATCGTCGGCGTCGCGCCGCGCTCCCGGGTGATCATCGACCAGCTGCGCGAACAGGACGGGCTCTACAGCGTGCTCACGCTCGGCGGAGCCGAGGACGAGGCCCGCGCGATCGGCATCCTGGCCGGTCTCGGGCACGCCGCCGGTGACCCGTACGGCGTGGTCTCGGCGATCGCCGACCCGGGCATCCGGATCGTGTCGATGACCGTGACCGAGAAGGCCTACCGGATGGACCCGGACGGGCGGCTGCTGCTCGACGACGAGCTGCGGGCCCAGCTCACCGGTGCGGCGCCGCCGGTGTCCGTACCGGCCCTTCTCGCCCGCGGGCTGCTCCGCCGGCAGGCGGCCGGCGGCGGCCCGCTCACCGTGCTCTGCTGCGACAACCTGATGGCCAACGGCCCGCGGATCCAGGGGCTGGTCAGCCAGGCCCTGGAGGTGGCGGGCGCGCAGCTGCCGGCCGACGTGGCCTTCCCGGCCACCATGGTGGACCGGATCGTGCCGGCGACCAGCCCGGACCACCGGCGGCGGGCGGCGCTGGCGCTGGGTGCCGACGACGCGGTCCCGGTCGTCGCGGAGCCGTTCACCCAGTGGGTGATCGAGGACCGGTTCCCCGGCGGGCGCCCCGATTGGGCCGCCGCCGGTGCGGTGCTCACCGACGACGTCACCCCGTGGGAGACGCTCAAGCTGCGCGCCCTCAACGCGGTGCACTCGGCCTGCGCCTATCTGGGTGCCCTCGCCGGCCGCGAGCTGATCGCCGACTCCCTCGAACTGCCCGGCATGCCCGGCCTGCTGCGGCGGTTCATCGCCGAGGACATCGCGCCCACCGTCGAACCGCCGCCGGGCGTCAGCGTGATCGAGTACGGCGAGTCGTCCCTCGCCCGCTTCGCCAACCGCGAGCTGGGACATCGCAACATCCAGGTGGCGATGGACGGTTCACAGAAACTGCCGCACCGGCTGCTCGGCTCGATCGCCGACCGGCGAGAGGCGGGTGCCGTCCCGGTCTGGGCGGCATTGGTCCTGGCCGCGTGGATGCGCTTCGCGCGGGGGTACGGTGACAGCGGCGCGAGCCTGCCGCTGGACGACCCGCTGGCCGACCGGATCCGGGCCGTGCTCGCCGGCGCGCCGGACACCCCGGCCGGCACTGTCGACGCCCTGCTCGGCCTCAGCGAGGTGTTCCCGCCGTCACTGGCCGGCGACGACGTGCTGCGCGCCGAGCTGATCCGCTGGTACGGCGAACTGGCCCGGCACGGAGTCGAGGCCACGGTCCGCGGGCTCTCCTCGTGAGCACACGGGTGGCGCTGATCGGGGCGGGCGGGCACGGGCTCTGGCACCGGCGCACCCTCCAGCGGCTGTCGGACGCCGGGCGGGTGACCGTGGCCGGGCTCTGCGACCGGCAGCCGGTGGAGCCGCACCCGGACGCGCCGCTCGACGGTGTCCCGTTCTTCGCCGATCACGCGGAGATGCTGGCGGCCACCCGCCCCGAGGTGGTCGTCATCTGCACCCCGCCGCACACCCACCTGCCGCTCGCGCTCGACGTCCTCGCGTCCGGCGCGGACCTGCTGCTGGAGAAGCCGCCGGTGATGTCGGCCGGCGAACACGACCGGCTGGCGGCGGCGGTCGCGGAGACCGGGCGGCTGTGCCAGGTGGGCTTCCAGGCACTCGGGTCGGCGGCCCTCGCCGAGCTGTGCGTGGCGGCTCCCAGCGGCCCGATCGGCGTCGCCGGGGCGTGGTGGCGGCCGGACAGCTACTTCCTGCGGGCGCCGTGGGCCGGGCGGCGGGCGGTCGCCGGCCGCGCCGTCCTCGACGGTGCCCTGGTCAACCCGTTCGCCCACGCGCTGATGCAGTCGCTGGTCATCGCGGACGCGACCGGCGGCGGTTTCCGGCCCGAGCTGCTGGAGGCGGAGCGTTACCGGTCCCGGGAGATCGAGACCGACGACGTCACGTTCGTGCGGCTGACCGGGGCGGACGGGCAGCGGATCACCGCGGCGGTGACGCTCGCCTCGCCGGTCTTCATCGCCGGGGAGATCCGGATCGGTGAGGCGCTGCTGGAGTATCCGACGGACCGCCTCCGGCTGCCCGGCGACACCGAGGCGCGGCATGTGCCGGGCCGGGCCGGGCTGCTGGAGAACCTGCTCGACCATCGGAGCGACTCAGGCGTACCCCTGATTGTGCCGTTGGAACGGACCCGGACCTTCACCGCGGTGGCCGAGGCCATCATCGCCGCGCCGCCGCCGGCGGCGATCCCGCAGAGCGTGCTGCGACCGCACCCGGACGGTGGCGGCATGGTCGTGGACGGCATCGACGAGCTCGTCCGGCAGGTCGCCTCCACCGGAGACCTGCCGTCCGAGAGCGGCGTCACCTGGGCGGCCGGCCCGCACCGGGTGACGTTGAAGGAGTAACCCTCATCTCCATCTTTTGAGAAGGAAAGGAGAGACCCATGCGCAAACTGAGCGTCGCCGAGCTGGCGGACCATCACCGCGGTCCGCAGTTCACCAGCGTCCTGCCCGGCCACGTCGTCCAGAAGGGCGGCTTCCGGGTGTACGCGGACCCGAACTTTCGCACCCACGACGAGCCAGGCCGGCACGTGCACACCGTTCCCGAGGTCTTCGTGATCGTGCAGGGCAGCGGTGCGATCGAGATCGACGGTGCCGAGGTCGACAAGTTCCAGGCCGGTGAGGCCGTCGTCTTCGAACCGGGCGAGGACCACCACCTGATCAGCCGGGGCGACCAGCCGCTGGTCTTCGTGTGGATGCACCTGGAACCGGTGTCGTAACGCCATGCCGTCCAAAACCGCTCTCGCCGTGACGATCGGCGTTCTCCTCGCCGGCGTCGCCACCGTACCCGCCTCCGCGGCTGTCCCCGCGGTGCCCGCCTCCGCCGCGGTGCCCGCCGCTGCTCGCCAGGTGCTCGCACCGGACGACGGGTGGGCGGCTGCCACCACCGGGACCACCGGTGGTGCCGCTGCCGACGACGCGCACGTGTTCGTGGTGCGCAACCGTGCCGAACTGGCCGCCGCCCTGGCCGGCGGAACCGACCCGACACCGCGGATCGTCCTGATCGCCGGCACCATCCGTGCCAACGAGGACGACTCCGGCGCGCCGCTGACCTGCGCGGACTACGCGGACCCGGCGTACAGCCTGGACGCCTACCTCGCCGCCTACGATCCGGCGGTGTGGGGGCGGGCCACCCGGCCCACCGGTCCTCTCGAGGAGGCCCGGGCCCGGTCGGCGCGTAACCAGGGCGCCCGCATCAACCTGCGGGTCGGCGCCAACACCACGATCTACGGACTGCCGAACGCCCGGATCGTCGGCGGGAACCTGCTGATCCAGAACGTGGACAACGTGATCGTGCGGAACCTGCGCCTCGAGGACGCCGCCGACTGCTTTCCGTCCTGGGACCCCACTGACGGGTCGGCAGGCAACTGGAACTCGGCGTACGACCTGATCACGCTGACCGGGGCGACCCATGTGTGGGCCGACCACAACACGCTCAGCGACGGCAACAACGTGGACGAGAACCAGCCGCTGTACTTCGGGCGGCCGTACCAGGTGCACGACGGGGCGCTCGACGTGATCCGGGCGTCCGACTACGTGACGATCTCGTACAACGTGTTCCAGGAGCACGACAAGACGATGCTGATCGGGTCGACGAACACGGTCGGCGCGGACGTCGGCAAGCTGCGCGTCACGGTGCACCACAACAAGTTCGCCAACGTCGGGCAGCGGGTGCCGCGGGTCCGGTTCGGGCAGGTGGACGTCTACAACAACTACTACTACCTGACGGACGAGGACACGTACTCGTACTCGTGGGGTGTCGGCGTCCAGTCGGCGATCTACGCGGAGAACAACTTCCTGCTGCGCAGCGCGGACCTCGCCTTCGAGGACTTCGTCTACGACTGGGGCGGCACCGCGATCACCGAGATCGGCACCCTGACCCGGGTCGGCACCGGCCCGGTGCGGGCGGTCGACCTGCTCGCCGAGTACAACGCGGCGCACGACCCCGATCTGGGTACGGACGCGGGGTGGACCCCGGTCCTGCGGCCCGGTCCGATCACACCGACGGCGCAGGTGCCGGCGGTGGTCAACGCCCAGGCGGGCGCGGGCCGGATCTGACCTTCTGCGACGAGCGCCGGGCGGTGATGCCGCCCGGCGCTCGCCGTTGTCCGCCGTTGTCCGCCGTTGTCCGGCCGTTTTCGGTCACGCGGGCACGTTGCGGTGATCGACTGTGTCTTTTCCGGGCATCGATCACGCTGTGTGTTCACCTAAACATTCTCGGCATTCATGAGAATTGCTCACTGAATAGCGGTCGATCTCTGTATATGGAACCGTTGTAAAGAATTGCGGTTAGCGCTCTGGCCTGGGAATTTACTTGCTTGGTCATGCGTAGCCGGGCACTGATTCCTCTCCTGGTAAAGCTGCGGGTGGAATGCGATGTGTACGGTGCGAATCGGCCCACAGGAAACTCTCAGTGATAGGTGCCGGTCCATGGCCCTGAGTCCTCTGCACCCCGGCGATCCTCGACGAATCGGTACCTATCACCTGCTCGGCCGCCTCGGTGAGGGCGGCATGGGCTCGGTCTTTCTCGGACAGAGCGCGACGGGTCGCCGGGTGGCGGTGAAGGTCGTGCGGCCCGAGCTGTCGTCCGATCCGGAGTTCCGGGCCCGCTTCCGCAGCGAGGTACTCCGCGCCCGGCAGGTGCCGCCGTTCTGCACCGCGGAGGTGCTGGACGCGGACGCCGACCACGAGACCCCCTATCTGGTGGTGGAGCTGGTCGAGGGGCCCAGCCTGGCCGAGGTCGTGCAAGAGCGCGGCCCGCTCGCCGGTGGCAGCCTGCACAGCGTCGCCATCGGTGTGGCGACGGCGCTCGTCGCGATCCACGACGCCGGTGTCGTGCACCGCGATCTCAAGCCGGCGAACGTGCTGTTCGCGCTGACCGCGCCGAAGGTGATCGACTTCGGGATCGCCAAAGGGCTGGGCAGCACTGATGAGCACACCGAGCCCGGTCAGGTGCTGGGCACCATCGCCTACATGGGGCCGGAGCGGTTCGACACGGTGACCTCGCGGAGCGTCGGCCCGGCCACCGACGTCTTCGCCTGGGGTGCCGTGATCACGTACGCGGCTACCGGTCACACCCCGTACGGGGCGGAGGAGATGATCGCGGCGGCGGCCGGGGTGCCGCTGCCGGAACCGGACCTGGTGGGGCTGCCGCAGCCACTGCTCGACCTTGTCGGCATGGCCCTGCGCGCGGACCCGGACGGTCGGCCCACGGCGCATGAGCTGCTCGAACGGTTGCTACGGGCGGGGGCGGCCGGTGACCTCGAGATCCGAGCCGGACTGGCGCGGCGGCCGGAGCTGAGCCGGGCCGCCGCGGCGGTGCGGCACACGGTCCGGATGGTGATCCCGCGCCGGGCGGTTGACCGGGGGCCGGAGAAGTGGGTCGCGGACCGGCGGGTCGGCACCGGGGTTCTGGCCGCGGTGGTGGCGCTGACCTGCGGTGCCGGGCTCGCGGCGGTGCTGCGATCGGGGCGGCCGTCCGGGCCGGTGCCCGCGCCGCTGAGGAGCAGCATTGCTCTGGACGGGCGGATCTCCGGGCCCGCGAGCCGGGACGAGCAGCGGCCACGGTGCTCCGTCGGCGGCCGGGTGGAGCTGAGCGTGGAGGTGTCGGCGAAGCCCGCTTGCCCGCCGGCTCGCACGCCGGGCGGCTGGTCGGTGGTGGCCGACTTCGCGCTGGGGGAGCGGGACGCGTGTGCGGTGGTGCGGGTGCTGGCGAAGAGTGGCGCCTATCGGGTGACGGCGTGCGACGGGCGGATCGTTCTGGAGGCGGAGACCGGGCGGCTCGTGCGGATGCTCGCGTTCCAGTCGCTGCGGCCGTCCGGGGACGTGGCTGCCTGGCGGCATGTGGAGATCCGGGCCGGGGGCTCGGATTTGGAAGTGATCCTCGGGGACCGGAAGGTGCTCAATGCGCCGGTGGAGACGTCGCCGACCCGTGGGGCGGTGGTGCTGGGCATGACGGCGGGTGCGGCGGCGGGTGGCGGGCGGGCTGTCGTGACCTTTTCCGGCGTGGTGATCGAGCCGATCTGAGGTTCGCGCGGCGGGGGTGGCCGGTGACCACCGACCCGGCCGGCGGTCGCGCTCCGGGCGTTCGTGTCGCGTGCTCGCGGCCGGGTCCGGCGGTGCCCTTCGTGGACCGTACAAAAAAGGTTTGTGGAGAGATGGATGCTTGTCGATCAGGTCTCATGGTGAGGGTCTTCGCAGGCCGGAACGGCTTTGATCAAGGTTGGAAAGGGTGCGACCTTAAGACGGCTTCCCCTTGATTCTTAAGTTTTTCTTTAGATCGATCCGGCGTGGGAGCGTTCCCGTAAGGACGGGTTGAGAACCCGGTCCAAAAGGAAGGCACGCAGATGAAGCGCTACCGGAGCAACGCTGGAGGATCGAACGTGCGGCGCTGGCGCGTGGCCGGCGTGGCGGGTGTCGCGGTGGCCATGGTCGGTGTGGGACTGGGTGTCGCTGCCGCTGCGGACTCCTCGGTGCCGACGGTCAACTGCCAGTCCGTCGCGGACAAGCTTCCCGTCGTGCCGGCATCGGCGGCGGCGGAGATCCAGCGGAACCTCGCGCTGCTGAACACGCAGATCCAGGAGGCGAACAGCCGGATCGCGAGCTCGGTCGGCCAGGGTGGAGCGAACTTCATCCAGAACGCGATCCTCGGCCCCCTGGAGGACAAGCGGTTCGCGACGATCAACCGGATGGAGACGGCGATCGGCCGCGCCGCGGCGAAGCCGGACCTGAACGCCGAAGGTCTCGCACCGTGCAGCCTCAACGAGGACGGTGGCGGAAACGCCGCGCCGGAGCCGAGCGAGGTGCCGGCCGGTAACGGTGGTGGTGACAACGCCGGTGGTGGCGAGAACGCCGGTGGTGGCGAGAACGCCGGTGGTGGCAACGCGGGCGTGGCGACCGTGAACTGCCCGAGTGTCGCGGACAAGCTTCCGGCGGTGCCGGCGTCGGCGCAGGCGGAGATCCAGCGGAACCTGGAGCTGCTGAACACGCAGATCCAGGAGGCGAACAACCGGATCGCGAGCACTGTCGGTCAGGGTGGCGCGAACTTCATCCAGAACGCGATCCTCGGCCCGCTGCAGGGTAAGCGGTTCGCGGCGATCAACCGGATGGAGACGGCGATCGGCCGGGCCGCCGCCAAACCGGACCTCAACGCCGAAGCGCTCTCGGTCTGCTCGCTGAACGAGAACGGTGGCGGCAACGCGGCACCCGAGCCCACCCAGGTCGCCACGGCGAACCCGGAGGACGTGGCCGCGAACCTGCCGACCGTGAACTGCCCGGCGGTCAACATCGCCGTGGCCGTACCGGCGTCGGCCCAGGCCGAGATCGACCGCAACCTGGCCCTGCTGGACACCCAGATCCAGGAGGCGAACAACCGGATCAAGAACTCGGTCGGCCAGGGTGGCGCCAACTTCATCCAGAACGCGATCCTCGGCCCGCTGAAGGACAAGCGGTTCTCGACGATCAACCGGATGGAGACGGCGATCGGGCGCACCGCGGCCAAGCCGAACCTGAACGCTGAGGGGCTGTCGACCTGCTCGCTGAACCAGTAGTAGTTACTTCCCGCTCCGGCCCGGCTGCTCAGCAGCCGGGCCGTTGTGCGTTCGGGGCCTTTCGTTCGGGGCCTTTCGTTCGGGGCCTTTGTTCAGGGCCTTTGTTCAGGGCCTTTGTTCAGGGCCTGCCCAGCAGGCCGTCCAAGCCTGAGCCGGCGCGGACTGCCTGCTCGGCGGCGAGGACGTCCTGCTCCGCGATGCGGACCTCCTCGGCCAGGACCTCGGCTGCCACCTCGGCGACGTGTGCCTCGCGGCGGATGTCGGCGGTCTCGGCCACCACCCGCTCGTAGTCGTCGAGCGCGGCCCGCACCAGCACGTCGTCGTCGGGTGGTTCCACCTCGCCGTCGCCGCCGGTGTGCTGCCAGATCCCGTTCAGCTGGGCCACGGTGATCTCGCCGCGCCGGTACGCGTCCAGGGCCGCCCGCTGGACCAGCCGCTGGGTCTCGTCGACGGCTGCGGTGCGTGCCTGCCAGCGAGCCTGGAGGTAGCGCATCTCGGCCTCGTCCCGCAGGCCGGCGACCTGCTCGGCCCGGTCCCGCGCCTCGTCCGCCGCGCCGGCCGCGTGTTCGGCGGCTGCTCGTACCGCGTCCGCGTCGGCGGCCAGTTCCGCGGCCTGGACCTCCGGTTCGACAGCGGGTGGGTCCGTCGCGGCGGGTTGCCGGGCTGCGTCTTCGGGCCGTCGGCCGGTCTCCTGGACCCGCCGGCCCGCCAGCACTGCCGCGCCGCCGAACGCTGCGGCCACCAGCACCGCGAACACCAGGATCCAGCCCATCCAACCCGGCACCAGCACGCCTCCCATTCACGATCTTCGTCGGATCTCGACCGTAGGGTGATCAAAATCGGTATCGCCAGGCGGGGGCACTGTGCTATCCACCAGTGCTATCCGATAGCGTGCACCTCCGCTTGCCCCTCGCGTGAATCTCGCGCGCGCCTCAGTCGGGGTGTCATACCGGCGTGGTAGAAAGCTCCGTCCGGTTCAGTGGGAGGAGTCGTCAGTGCCGATCGCCGAGGGTGCCGTCCGATCCGGTAGCAGCGTCGTGGTCTACCTGTCGGTGAGCCTCCGCGCCCGGCTCCGGGCGCAGGCCACGGCGACCGGCCGGTCACACACGCAGCTCGTCTTCGACGCCCTCAACGCGACCCACGACCGGCTTCCCGACCTGGTGGCGGGCGGTGGCGCGGTGGCGGCGAGCGCCGACGGGATCTTCGTGGCTCAGCGTACGGGCCGGCGGCAGCACAGCGAGGACCAGGTCCAGGTGTCCATCCGTCCCAATCCTGCCAACCTCGCCGTCATCGACCGGCTGGCGGCACGGCACACTACCGGCAACCGATCCGCGTTGATCGCTGTCGCGCTCGACGAGTTCCTCCCGGCTGTTGCGAAAGGCGTTCCCGCGTGAAGCAGTACAACGATCTGATCGCGGACTTCTGGCGCGACTACGCGGCGCTGCTCCTGCTCGGCGCCGGCCTGATCGGCGTCATCGCGCTGATCAGCCTCGGCATCTGGGCGAAGCGGTCGAAGAAGCCGCTGCGCCCGATCGCCCTCGCGGTCAGCATGAACCTGGCCCTGCTGCTCAACGCCGAGGGCATGTGGGTCATCGCGATCGACCAGCTCCGGCTGCCGCCGGTCTTCGCGGTCCTGGTGTTCGCCGTGTTCGAGATCTGCTTCCTGACGGCCACCTCGCTGGCGGCCGAGCAGTACCGGCGTACCACGACCTACGGGCCCGGCGGCGAGATCGTGAGCCCGGGTCACCCCGGCCCGATGCTCTACATCGCCGCCCTGATCGCGGTGATCTCCGGTGTCATCGTGGCGAGCAACGCGGTCACGGGCACCGAGAAACTGCTGCGGCTGGCCGTACCGTGCGTGATCTTCCTGATGTGGTGGGCGGCGCTGACCGCCGCCGGGCAGAGGATCCGCCGCGGCCGGTTCGCCTACAGCCCGCGACGGCTCGCGGAGCGCTGGGGCTGGCTGATTCCGGACGACGACCCCGATCTGGTACGGATGGCGGCTGATCGCCAGGTCCGGCGGATGGTCGTCAACTACCACCGGGTGAGCGGGGCGCGGTGGCCACGGTCCTGGTGGCGGTCACGTTTGCTGAAGGACGCCCGTACGGCCGGGGAGCCGGTTGTCGAGGATGTGATCGAGCAGCTCGCCCGGATTCAGCGGGTGATGGATCTGCTGGTGCCGGGCGGTTCGGGGGTGCCGGCGTTCGACCGGGAGCGGTTGAGTGTTCCGGTTCGGCAGGCTCCGGTGCCGGTTGTTCCCGCGGTGCCGGGCGTTCCCGCGGTGCCGGGCGTTCCCGCGGTGCCGGGCGTTCCCGCGGTGCCTGCTGAGGTGGGCCTGAACGGGTCGGCGGTCGGGCCGCAGGCGGTTGCCGAGGGAACTGTGCCTGCCGTGCAGTCGGTGTCTGTCGTGCAGCCGGTGCGGTTCGTGCCGCCGGTGGACGCCGGGATGCCGGCCATCTATTCGGATGCGGATCCTTCTGCCGCGGATTCCTCCGTCGCCGAGGCTGCTGTTCCGGGGATGAACGGTGTGAGTGCGAACGGGTTCGGGCCGGCGGACACCAGCCGGTTCGGTGAGGGAGTGCCGGAGAACGCGGCGCGGGATGCGGTCATGGAGGTTCCGGCGCAGCGGCGGCCGGAGACCTTCACCCGGCCTGTCCCTTCCAACGAGGTTTCGTTGAGGCCCTCTTCGGAGCTGACGCCTTCTTCGAATGAGTTCGCGGAGGACATCGAGGGCACGTCGACGACGACTCCTGTTTCGATCGCTCCGGTTTCGGCGGTGCCGGTTTCGCCTGCTGTTCCGGCGTGGGCTTCTACCGGGACAGGGGCGCGGCCGGCGGTGACGATCGTGGGGTCGCCGTGGTGGCGGCTCGCGGTGGAGCGGCTGGCGCGGCTGGTGGCGGCCGAGATCAGTCCGGAGGATCTGCCGGACATGACCTATCTGCGGGTCACCGAGTTGGCGCGGGCGCTCGCCCCGCGGGTCTCGGAGCTCGGCGAGGGTGTGGTGCGGGCGTTCGTCAACGATTATGTGAGGGAGTTGGGTGGGGAGCACGTGGAGTCCGCGTACCCCTGGCGTGATCTCCTCCCGGAACCCGCGACCGCCCCGCCCGGCTCGCCGGCCTGGCTGGCCGCGCTGGAGGAACTGCGGGACGCCCTCATGGAGGAGCTCGGGCACGGCGAACCGCGCGACGCCCGGGAGCTCGCGCAGCTCCTGACGCCGACCGCACCCCGCCTCGACGACGTGACGATCCACGGGTTCATCGCCGACTACTTGCTGGCGCTGGGTGGCCAGACCGGTCCGGGCAGTGCCGAACCCTGGCAGCACCTGTTGCCGCGACCGCACGCCGGCCGGGGGGCTACCGATGAGGAGCTGCTCGACGTCTATGGCGAGCTGTTGGATGAGCATTTGCGGGCTACCGGGCGGTTGAGCCGGTACAAGGTTCAGGCCGTCACCGGCGTGAAGAGCCGCATCCAGGCCGATCGGATCAAAGCTGTGGTGGAGGACCGGGCGGCGGCGTCGGCTTCCGCGGGGCTCTGAGCGCGTCGTACGGTCTCGCTGGTCGTGCACGATCGGTCTCATCGGTCGTGCGCGATGTCGTAAGGCGCGGCGGTTTGTCCTGAGTTGTCGCGGGGGCGGGCATAGTCAGCGCACACATTGAGGTTGAGTGCGATCTGGTGGTCGTCATGGCGTGAGTAGACGCGCACGGTCGGGTTGTGTGCGCGCCTACTGTCGCTTGAGGGGCCGATCGAGGGGCCTTTGGCGGGCGTTGTTCAGGTGGTGCTGATCCAGACGTCGCGGGAACTGCGGACCGTCAGGTCGGTGCGGCGTTCGAGGGCGTGGGGGCCTTCGGCGTCGAGCAGTTGGCGGAGGGCGGTGCGGTCGTTCTCGCTGAGGTGGTCGGCTACCTGGCTTGCGAAGCGGTGGAGGGTCGCGCGGGCGTAGCGGAGTGCCGGGGCGGGCAGGGGCGCGGCCAGTTCTACGTTGAGGGTGCGGTGTTCGCGCACGGTGAAGCCGGCGGAGGCCAGGCGGGTGGTCCAGTCGGCGCCGATGTGGGGGAGGTGCTCGTTGCGCATCTTTTCGGCGGCGGCGTGCAGGCGGGCCTCCAGGCCGGGCTCGGAAACGACTCCGAGGGCGGGATCAACGCCAGGTCCGGGATCGGGGCCGATGGCGGGATCGGGGCCGATGGCGGGATCGGGGTTGAGGGTGTCGGGGAGGAAGCGGGGGAGGTGCTCCATCTCCAGCATCACGAAGAGGCCGCCGGGGCGCAGGGTGGCGTGGATGTTGCGGAGTACCTGATCCGGGTCGGCCATGTGGTGCATCGACGAGGATGCCCAGATCAGGTCGGCGGGGTCGGTTGCCGGCCGGCCGCTGTCGAGGTTGAAGAGCAGGGGGCGGATGCGGTCGGTCAGGCCGTGGCGGCTTGCGCTCTTCGCCAGGTGGTGCAGCATTTCGTCGGAGGTGTCCACGGCCGTGACCGTCGCCTCGGGGAACTGTCGCAGCAGGGCGAACGTGCCGGTGCCGGTTCCGGCGCCGAGGTCGAGGATGTGCCGCACCGGCCCGGCCATGGCGGCGACCCGGGAGGTCAGGTCGGCCAGTTGAGGCGCGGCGACCTCGGCGTCCAGGTCCAGCATGTCGCCGTGGCCGCCCGCGCCGTGGCCGCCCGCGCCGTGACCGCCCGCGCCGTGGCCGTCCGCGCCGTGACCGCCCGCGCTGTGGGTGGCTGAGGTGGGAGCGGCTGAGGTGTGGGCGGCCGAGGTGGGGGGCGTGTGGTGGGGATGTTCGTGTGCCATGGCACGACTGTAGAGCGGGATTGCGCCAAGCGCATACACTATTGCGTATGACGCAAGACGCTGAGATCGACGGGCTGGTCCGGGCGCGGATTCGGGCGTTGCGGATCGCCAAGGGGTGGTCGCTCGAGGACCTGGCGGGGCGGTGTTACCTGAGTCCGTCCACGCTGAGCCGGATCGAGACCGGGCATCGGCGGATCGGGCTGGATCAGCTGACGGCTATCGCGCGTGCGCTCGGTGCCAGCCTTGACCACCTGGTGGAGACCGGTGGCGACGAGGTGGTGATCAAGCCGCATCATCACCCGGAGCGGGGGATCACCACCTGGGTGCTCAGTCACGAGCCGGGGCAGAAGGGGATGACGGTGTCCCGGGTGCGGGTCACGCAGCCGGCGTCGCGTGATCCGGATGCGCTGCGGGTTCACCCGGGGCGGGACTGGTTCACGGTGCTGTCCGGGACGATCGAGCTGGTGCTGGGCAACCGGACGATCGTTGTCGAGGCGGGGCAGGCCGCGGCGTTCAGCACGATGATTCCGCACGCCTTCGGTTCACGAGGGGGGCCGGCCGAGGTGATCGCCATTCTTGATCATGATGGCGAGCGAGAACACCTCAACGCGCACATGTGAGCAGGCAGAGCGCGGGGCCGGCGGAGCACGTAGGCGTACGGAAGCATGGTTTCAGCGAGACGGACCCACGCTCTCCCGCCAGATGATCGTCGCCTCTGCGGGCTCAGCCCGCGGTCCGTCGTCGTCACCCAGAGCGAGCGCCATCGCCCGCTCGCCCATCTCCACGAGCGGCAGCTTGACCGTCGTGAGGGACGGCGTGACGTCGCGGGCGATGGGCATGTCGTCGAAACCGGTGACCGAGATGTCGTCGGGGACGCGCACGCCGCGCTCACGCAGGGTGGCGAGCGTGCCGACGGCCATCGAGTCGTTGAGGGCGATCAGGGCGGTCAGGCCGGGCTGGGAGTCCAGCAGCTCCGCGGCGGCGGTCGCGCCACCGTCGCGGGTGAAGTCGGTGTAGAGGATGCGGGAGCTGGGCAGTTCGACGCCGCATTCGTCGGCGGCGCGGCGGAAGCCGGTCAGGCGGTCGGTGGTGGTGGTGAGGCGGCGCGGGCCGGCGATGATCGCTACCCGGCGGTGTCCGAGGCCGAAGAGGCGCAGGCCGAGGGCGTGTGCGCCGTCCTCGTTGGCCGGTAGGACGGCGCTGCCGACCAGCCGGTGCCGGCCGATCACCGCTACCCGGCCGCCCGCCTGCTGGTACGCGCCCAGCTCGGCGTTGAGCCGTTCGGTGAACGCGTCGTCGTGGTAGCCGGAGCCGGCCAGGATCAGCGCGTGCACCTGCTGGGCGCGCAGCAGGGCGACGTACGCGAGTTCGCGCTCCGGCTCCCGATAGCTGTTGCAGATCACCAGGAGCCGGTCGTGCGCGCCCGCCTGGCGTTGCAGCCCGCGGGTGATCTCGGCGAAGTACGGGTCGGAGACGTCGTGCACGATCACGCCGACGGCCGACTTGCGGGGCCGGGCGACGTGCTGGGCGTGCGCGTTGGGCACGAAGTGCAACTGTGCGACCGCGGCCAGGACCCGCTCGCGCAGATCCTCGTTCACTCGTTTCGAGCTGTCGTTGATCACACGGGAGACGGTTGCCGGGGAGACCCCGGCTAGCCGGGCCACATCTGCGAGAGTGACCGCCATCGGCACAGCATAGGGGTCTTGTCAGCCCCGCCCGATCAAGGTGAGCGTGTCGGCCACCCGGTTGGCGAAGCCCCACTCGTTGTCGTACCAGGCCACGACCTTGACCAGGCGGCCCTGCGCGGCGGTGAGCAGCGAGTCGAAGATGGAGGACGCCGGGTTGCCGGTGATGTCGCTGGAGACCAGCGGGTCGGTGGAGAACTCGAGGATTCCGCGCAACGGGCCGGCCGCCGCCGCCTCGAAGGCGCTGTTCACCTCCTCGGCCGTGACCGGGCGCTCGACCAGGGCGTTCAGCTCGACGAGCGAGCCGACCGGGACCGGTACGCGCACCGAATAGCCGGTCAGCCGCCCGTTCAACCGGGGCAGCACGGTGCCGATCGCGGTGGCGGCGCCGGTCGTGGTGGGCGCGATGTTGAGCGCGGCGGCGCGGGCCCGGCGCAGGTCCCGGTGCGGGCCGTCCTGGAGGTTCTGCTCCTGGGTGTACGCGTGGATCGTCGTCATCGAACCGGTCTCGATCCCGGCGAGTTCGTCGAGGACCGACGCCAGCGGGGCGAGCCCGTTCGTGGTGCAGGACGCGTTGGAGATCACGTCGTGGCGGCCGGGGTCGTAGTCGCCGTGGTTCAGGCCGTACGCGACGGTGATGTCGGCGCCCTTCGACGGTGCGCTGACCAGCACCTTGCGCGCGCCGGCGGTCAGGTGGGCCCGGGCGTCGTCGGCGGCGGTGAACCGGCCGGTGGATTCGAGGGCGATGTCGACACCCAGGTCCTTCCACGGCAGCGACAGCGGATCACGCCCGGCGGACACCTCGATCCGCCGCCCGTCGACGATCAGGTGGTCGTCGTGCGCCTCGACCCGCCGGTCGAAACGGCCCAGGGTGCTGTCGTAGCGCAGCAGGTGAGCCAGGGTCCGCGGGTCGGTCAGGTCGTTGATGGCGACGATCTCCAGATCGGGGCCGGCGGCCCGGAGCACGCTGCGCCCGATGCGGCCGAATCCGTTGATCGCGATGCGAGTGGTCATGCCTCAACTCTGGCGAGCACCGGGGCCGGGCAGCAGGTGGCGCAGCGCCAGGCTCCGCAAGGATTCAGCCGCTGAACGTACGGCGGTACGAGCTCGGCGACGTGCCCAGGACCCGCTGGAAGTGCAGCCGCAGGTTGGCGCCGGTGCCCAGCCCGACCCGCGCCGCCACCTGGTCCACGCCGAGGGCGGAGCCTTCGAGCAGCTCACGGGCGAGGTCGATGCGGGCCCGCAGGATCCACTGCATGGGCGTGTAGCCGGTGTCCTCGACGAACCGCCGCCCGAACGTGCGGGCCGACACGCGGGCGTGCCGGGCCAGCGCCTCCACGGTCAGCGGCTGGTCCAGGTGCAGCAGCGCCCACTCGCGGGTGGCCGCGAACACGTCACCGAGGGGCTCGGGCAGCGAGCGTGGCACGAACTGGGACTGGCCGCCGCTGCGGTACGGCGCGGCGACCATCACCCGGGCCACCGCGTTGGAGGCACGCACCCCGTGATCGCGGCGGATCACGTGCAGGCACACGTCGATACCGGCGGCCACGCCCGCGGACGTCAGCACCGGGCCCTCGTCCACGAACAGCACCCCGCCGTCGACCTGCACCTTCGGATATTCGCGGGCCAGGGCCGGCGCCATCAGCCAGTGCGTGGTGGCCCGGCGCCCGTCCAGCAGACCGGCCGCCGCCAGCGCGAACGCGCCGGTGCAGATGGAGATCATCCGGGCACCGCGGAAGGCGGCCTCTCGCATCGCGTCCACCAGGCGCGGGTTCAGCTGCTGAAGCGGGTTCCGGTAGCCGGGGACGATGACGGTGTCCGCCGCCGCGATCGCCTCGAGCCCGGCGTCGACGACGAACCCCAGACCGTCGCGGCCCTCCACCGGGCCGGCCTCCAGCGAACAGTGCCGCAGGTGGTAGGGCAGACCGTGCCGTGGCGCGAAGACCTGCGCGGCGATACCGACGTCCATCGGTGCGGCGCCGCCGAGCACGAGGACAGCGATCTGATGCATGCCGTCCACTCTGCCGGGCCGCGGGCCGGGCCGGAACTGGCGGTCCCGCCACGGTGCGCAAGGATCCGGACAGCCCCGGGCCTATCTGCGGCCGAAGCCGGCGGATTACCCTCTTGACGCATACCCGAGCCCTTGGCCTGGGACGTGTAGGTTGTGTCGGGCGTGTATGACGACGCGAAATCCGCGGCGTGACCACCGGCGAAGCGGCGCGGAAAGGACGGCCGGCGATGAGGGACGAACGTAGCCGCACGGCGGGGCGGCCGACGCTCGAGGAGGTCGCGGCCCGTGCGGGGGTCGGCCGCGGGACAGTGTCGCGTGTCGTCAACGGATCGGCGCAGGTCAGCCCCAAGGCGCGGCAGGCGGTGCAGGACGCGATCGACGCGCTCGGTTACGTGCCGAACCGCGCCGCGCGGGCGCTCGTCACCCAGCGGACCGATTCGATCGCACTCGTGGTCTTCGAGTCGGGGGAGCGATTCTTCGCCGAGCCGTTCTTCGGGCGCATCGTGCAGTCGATCTCCTCCGTGCTGGTGGCGCGGAACCTGCAGATGCTGCTGATGATCGCGCAGGCCCCGGAGGAACGCCGCCAGCTCGAAGGCTATCTCACCCGCCAGCACGTCGACGGAGCGTTGCTGCTGTCGCTGCACGGTGACGACCCGCTGCCCGCGCTGCTCGAGGAACGCGGCGTGCCGACGGTCCGGGTGGGCCGCCCGGTGCACCCCGAGCCGGTCAGCTTCGTCGACGCCGACAACCGCGGTGGTGCCCGCGCCGCCGCCTCCTACCTGCGTGACCAGGGCCGCCGCTGCATCGCGACGATCACCGGCCCGCTCGACATGGCCGCCGGCATCTCGCGGTACGACGGCTATCGCGACGTGGTCGGCGAGGGCCCGGCCGCCCGCGGCGACTTCGGCGAGCTGAGCGGCGCGACGGCGATGGAGTGGCTGCTGTCCCAGCATCCGCAGATCGACGCCGTCTTCGCCGCCTCCGACATGATGGCGGCGGGTGCGCTGCGGGTGCTGCGCCGGGCCGGCCGCCGCGTGCCGCAGGACGTCGCCGTGATCGGTTTCGACGACTCGGGCATCGCGCGCCACACCGACCCGCCGCTGACCAGCGTTTATCAGCCGATCGAGCAGATGGGCCAGGAGATGGTCCGGCTTCTGCTGACCAAACTCGACGGCGACGAACCGGTCGAACACGAGACCGTGCTGCCTACGCGCCTGATCCTTCGCGGGTCGGCCTGAGAGATTTCATCGTACGGTCGGCGCAGCGTTCCGCCGTCTCGTCCGCGACGGTACGGCTCAGGCGCCGGAGACGTCGCGAAGATCGGTGAGCCGTTCCTGCAGGGCGGAGGCCTGAGCCTCGGTCAGAGCGCCCTCAGCGAGCCGCTGCCGGACTTTCGAGCTCAACTGGTCCACCTGATCACTGACGACGCTGTCGCCGGCCTGCATCTGGCGTAGCAGGTTCATGAAGTCGAGCGCGACGTCCGGCCGGATCTCGCCGAGCTGCTCCCCGCGCTCGACCGCCGCGCGCACCCGGCTCAGGGCGGCGTCCACGGTCAGCGTCGCCGCGGCGGTCGGCTCGGTGGTGCTCTCGATCCGGGGTGCGGGCGGTGACGGCGGCTCGGTGGTCACCTGCGGTGAGGAGTCGGTGGACGGCGTACCGGCGGGCGGCTGGGCCAGCTCCCCGCTGCCTCCGTCCGGCGAGCTGACCGTGTTGACCAGCAGGATGAACGCGGCGATCGTCAGGACCAGCCCGGCGACCGCACCGATGCGGCGGCCGAGCCCCGGCCCGCCGCCGCCCATCGGGACGACCCGGGCCAGCCCGGTCGGTGGTGGCTCCGGCAGCGGGATGGTGCTGCGGGCCGGTGCGGACGGGATCAGCCGGGACAGGGCGCGGCGGGCCTCAGCGGCCGACGGCCGGCGGAACGGGTTGTCCTCCAGGCAGCGGCTGATCAGGTCACGCAGGCGGGCCGGGAGCCCGTCGGGCAGCCGGGCCGGACCGGAGGCCTGTGCGGCGGCCAGCTCCTCCCAGGTGTCCACGCTGTAGGGCGGCTGCCCGGCGACCATCTCGAAGAGCAGGACTCCCAGCCCGTACAGGTCGGTGGCCGGTTCGGCGGGCTTGCCGTCGAGCCGCTCGGGTGCCGCGTAGGCCGGGGTGCCGAACGTCGCACCGGTGTCGTCGTCGTCGGGCTCGCCGGCGGCCGCGCTGATCCCGAAGTCGAGCAGCTTGACGCCGCCGGGGCAGAGCATGACGTTGCCCGGTTTGATGTCGCGGTGCACGACACCGGCGGCGTGGGCGGCGGCCAGCGCCTCGGCGACGGCGGTGCCGATCGAGACCGCCTCGCCCCACGGCATCGGGCCGTCGACCAGGCGCGCGGCCACGGTCTCGCCGGCGAGCAGCTCCATCACCACGAACGGGGCGACCGAGCCGTCCGGGCGGACCGCCTCGCGGTAGTCGTGCACGGCGGCGATGCCCGGATGGGAGAGACGGGCAGCCAGGCGGGCCTCCCGCCAGGCCAGGTGCGCCGCTCTGGTGTCGCCGGCCGGGAGCTTGACCGCGACAGGGCGGTCCAGCAACTCGTCCACCGCCCGCCACACCTGCGCCATGCCGCCTGTCTCGATCAACGTGACGAGGCGATACCGCGAGGCGAGGAGGACGCCAGGGGCCGGCCAAACATCGTGCATCCCAGGACATTCACCCAGTCCGCCGGGCATGTCAACTCCCGCGTTCCTTCCTTCTGCGGGCATCTCGCGGGAACACGGCCCCAGCAGGGGTTACCCGTCGCTATCCGTGAAAAGCGGCACAACTCCATCAAAGCGTCGCCGGCAACCGGTTCGCTCCCGGAGGCGCAACCGGCCTGAACCCGGCCGGTCGAAGGATGGGAACTCCCCCCAGTTCGAGGAGCTCCACCCATGCGCATCCGCCGCACAGCCGCCGCCGTCGCCCTGGCCGCCGCGGGCACCGTCACCAGCGTCACCACCGGCGTGGTCGCGTTCGCCCACTCCAGCGCGCCGTCCGCCGGGGCGGTTTCCACACTCAAGAAGAAACCGTCGGTGGCGCCCAGCAAGGAGAAGAAGGTCAAGGTCGCCTTCTCGGCGTCCGGCACGGTCACCGCCGCCGACGCCGCCAAGGGCACGATCACGATGACCGTGAAGGGCGGCGCCAAGGACGTTCGCGGCCGCACGGTGACGATCTCCGTACCGTCGAGCGCCAGGATCGTCCTGAACGGCAGGAAGGTGCAGGTGGGCGCGCTCGCCGCCGGGCACAAGATCACCGTTACCGGTACGCGGATCGACTCCGTCTACACCGCCGCCAAGATCCAGGCGTCCGGCAAGGCGGTCAAGCCCGCACCCACCAAGCCGGCGCCGAGCCCCTCAGCGACCCCGACCGCTTCGCCCAGTGCTCCGAGCGCCTCGCCCAGTGCCCCGAGCGCCTCGCCGAGCGCCCCGAGCGCCTCGCCGAGCGCCCCGGACGAGGACCCCACGGACAGCCCCGAGGACGAGCCCACCGAGGCGCCCGAGCCGACCGAGAGCCCCGAGTAACGCCGGCCCCCCGGCCCGCCCTTTCGCCATGACAGAGAAGGGCGGGCCGGCCACCGGTCAGTCCACGGTCGGCGGCAGCGTCCGCGCGGCCTCCTTCAGAGCGGCGGCAGCAGCCGTGTACGGATTGAACGTGTACGACCGCGACGGCGCCCCTGGCACGCTGAAGTAAGCCGTCGCCAGCTTCGCCGGGTCCGTGGCGATCTCACCGCGCCCAACGGTGTCGTTGCCGTCGTCCCAGCCCCACGGCGCGTTCGCCGAGTTCGTGCCGCACGAGAACGTACCGGTGCCGCAGCCCCCGCTGGTGTCACCGGCGAAGGTGCCGAGGCCGGCGAAGAGGCTGCCGTTGTCGCGCTGCGCCCACAGCCCGCCGCCGGCGAAGATGTCGACGAGCTTGTAGCGCACGTCCCGGTCGTTGCCCCCCGACGGCGACTCGGCCACCGACGACGACGGGTAGTACACGATCCCGTCCCCGTTGATCGTGTACTGCGGGTACGCCTTGAGCCCGTGCCCCTTCGCCTCCTGCGCGGTCACCGGGTGCTGGAACGCGTCGTGCGGCGACGGCTGGAGCTGGAGCGTCCCGTCGATCGTCTCCGCACCGTTCGTCCAGGTACTGCCGGCCGGCGCGTACGAGAAGAAGTCGCTGTGCGCCACCGTCATTGCACCCCGGAGCACCCCGTAGTCCGACCCGTCCCGCTCGACGGCGACCATCACGCCCTCGCCGTCGTTCTCGTGCTCGGTCTCGAAGAACGGGTGGTCGACCCAGTCGCGGGGGTGGAAGAACAGGTACGTCAGGTACCAGTGGGTGGCGGTCTCGGCGATCGAGTAGTAGGCGTGCGCGGAGGTGTCGCTGCCCGCGTTGTCCCAGTTGTCGCGGCCGTTGAGGTTGCCGTCGAAGTCGTACCGGGTGATCATGTCGGCCTTGCCGCCGAGGGCGTGCGATCCCGTGGCGTCCACGTCCTGGTGGTGGACCGGGGCCCAGCGCAGCGCGAGCTCCGCCCGGCTCACCGCCGCCTGTGCCGCCGGCGGTGCCAGAACCGCCGCGCCCGCCGCCGGCGGTGCCAGAACCGCCGCGCCCGCCGCCGCGAGCAGCCACACCGCTGCCGACGCCACCCGGCGCCGTCCCGCACTCGTACCCGTACCAGCCATCGATGCCCCTCTCCGCATTCAATAAAGAAACGTCAATATAAGTTCGGCGGGTGACCTCGCGGCGACGCTCGGATGGCGTTTGATCGATCCGCCCGGAAAGCTAAGCCGACCCTGGCTTGCTGCCGATCGCTGGCGTGGACAGGGAAAGGAAGAAACGACATGCCCCCAGCGGTCACCGAAGCCGCCCGCCCGGTTCCGCTTCGGCGCGATCCGGTGCTGATGGTGCTCCTGGTGGCCGGGGTGGGCCTGTGCGGCTGGTTCGCGCTGGACCTGGCCGGCGCCCGTACCCAGCTGGTGCTCGGCTGGACGGTCGCGCCGGTGATGGACGTCCTGCTGTTCTGGCTGTGCCACCAGGTGTGCCGCCTGCCGGGCCTGCCGGCCGACACCCGCCGCTTCTGGCGGGCGATCTCTCTGGCCGGTCTGACCTTCTTCGCCGGGGACGTCGCGCTGCTGGTCACCATCCTCGGCGACCCGTCCCTCGACCGGACCGGCACGCACCCGGTGCAGACCGCGACGGCGCTGTTCGGCGTGATCATGGTGTACGCCGTCGGCGTGATGCATCCGCTCGGCATCTGGCGGCGCGGTGACCGCGTCCGGTTCGTGATGGACGCGGCGATCGTGAACTCGGCCGCCGTGGTGATCGCCTGGTGCCTGATGACCAGGCCGAACCTGGTGTCACTGGGCAGCGCCGACTACATCACCGCGCTCGTCGGCTGCGGCGTGATGCTCTGCGGTGTGCTGCTCTCGGTGAAGATGGTGCTCAGCGGCAACAGCCCGGTCCTCGGCGCGGCGGCGGTGCCGCTCGGTCTCTCGCTGGTGCTGCAGGCGGCGGCCAACGCGGTCCTGCCGAGCGCCGCGGCGATGCACTCCGGGGTTCAGATGGTGGTGGCCGTCGCACCGGGCATGGTCGTGCTGGCGGCTCCCCGGATCCAGCTGCTGCGCTTCGGTACCGGCCGCTCGGCCGGTGCGGCGGGACGGGCGAACAGCCGCCGGCGGTACAGCGTTCTCCCGTACGCTGCGACTGTGATCTGCGCGGCCGCCCTGGTGGCCGCCCTGCTCTCCGGAGGTCTCGGCCTGCCTGCCTGGGGTGCTCTGGCCGGTCTGCTGGTGAACGTGGCCCTGGTGGTCGCCCGGCAGCTCCTCGCGCTCGCCGAGAACAACCGCCTGCTCGGCCGGCTGGACGAGCGTGAGCGCCGCCTGGAATCGCTGCTGCGGCACGCCTCGGAGATCACCTCGATCTCCGGCCCGGACGGCGAGTTCCGCTACCTCAGCCCGGCCGTGGAGAAGGTGCTCGGCATCCCCGTCCCGGTCGCGCTCGGCCGCAACTGGCTGGAGACGCTGCATGCCGAGGACCGGGCCCGCCTGGCGCCGGACCTCGAGGTGCTCCACTCGACGCCGGGTGCGCAACTGACCTATCAGGGTCGTTATCGGCGGGCGGACGGCAGCTGGCGCTGGCTGGAGGTGGTCGCGGTGAACCTCACCCACGAACCCGCCATCGGCGGCGTGGTCTCCAACTCGCGCGACATCACCGAGTCGCGGGAGCTGCACGAGCGGCTGACCTTCCAGGCCGGGCACGACGACCTGACCGGGCTGGCCAACCGGCGCCAGTTCACCGCCGCGCTCGCCGCGACGGCCGGTGACGACGGCGGCGGGCGTGCCTCGGTGCTGCTGATCGACCTCAACGGCTTCAAGCAGATCAACGACACGTACGGGCACGGCGCCGGTGACGCGGTGCTGAGGCACGTCGCGGAGCGGCTGCTCTCGTGTGCCGGCCCGGGTGACGTACCGGCCCGGCTCGGCGGGGACGAGTTCGCGGTGCTCGCCGCTGACCCGGCGGCCGCCGAGGGGCTCGCCGGACGAATCCGGGCGGCTCTCGCCGAGCCGGCGGTGATCGCCGGGCGGGAGCTGGCGGTCGGCGTCAGCATCGGCGTCGCAACCGGCGCCGCCTGCGACCCGGACCAGCTGCTCAACGCTGCGGACCTGCGGATGTACGACGAGAAGCAGCGCTCGCGGGCGGTGCCGTCATGACCGCGGCCGTCCGCCCGCCGCGGCGCTTCGTGCTCACCGCCGCGACGATCGTGCTGCTCGGCGTGCTCTGGTACCTGGCGTGGGTGCTCACCGGTGGCACCGGCATGGGCACGATGGCCGTCGGCTACCTGTTCATGCCCGCCGTCATGACGGTCGGCGCGATGGCCGTGCGATCGATGCGCCGCGCCGTACCGCTGGTCCGGGCCGGGCGCCGGTTCTGGCTGCTCCTGGAGGCCTGCTGCTACCTGTTCTCGGCCGGGTTCACGCTGCTCGCCGTCGACGCGTTCCGGTTCGCTCCGGTGGCGCCCTCGATGCCGCCGGCCGGTGCGGTGCTGATCGGCTCCGGCGTGGTGCTGGCGATGTGGGGCGTCGTCCAGGTGCCGCTCGGCGTGACCAGCTGGTACGAGCGCGGCAAGCAGTGGCTCGACCGGACCATCGCGCTGCTCGGCTGCTGCACCGTGCTCTGGCACTTCGGCGTCGCCCCGATGGTCCTGGCACCCGAGCCGTGGACCACCTCGGCGCTGTCGATCCTGCTGCTCGCCTGCGGATTCGCGGCCGGGGCGATCACCAAGGTGTCCTACATCGCGGGCGGGCCGGTCGACCGTACGGCGATGCGCCTGATCGCCTCCACCGGGCTGACCGCGGCCGGGGTCGCCCTGCTCGCCGTGCTCGGCGGTTACGACGGCATCCTCCCGGGCCAGGCGGCCTGCATGCCGCTGTCCGGGCTGCTGATCGCGCTCGGCGCCCGCCGGCAGCAGGGTGCGAGCGCCGCGCCGCAGCGGACCGGCAACGTCTGGCTGCCGTACCTGGCCGTGCTCGCCGTGGACGTGCCGGTCGCGGACGTGCTGTTCCGGGCCGAGCACTGGGGGCCGGGCAAGTGGGAGGGCCGGCTCGTGGTGGTCTCGGCGGTGACCGTCACCGCCCTGGTCGCCGTCCGGCAGTACGTGGCGTTCCGGGAGAACTCCCGGCTGCTGCGGGAGAAACAGGCGGACGAGGAGCGGCTGCGGCACGAGGCGACCCACGACCCGCTGACCGGGCTGGCCAACCGGGCGCTGTTCAAGCAGCGCCTGGAGACGGCCCTCGGCTCGGGCAGCGCCACGGTGCTGCTCGTCGACCTGGACGACTTCAAGACCGTCAACGACTCGCTCGGCCACGACGTGGGCGACACGCTGCTGGTGGCGTTCGCCGGTGCGCTGTCGGACGCGGCGGGCGCCGACGGTGAGGCGGCCCGGCTCGCCGGTGACGAGTTCGCGGTGCTGGTCACCACGCCCGAGGCGGGTGAGTGCGTGGCCGAGCGGGTGATGGCCGCGACGACCGTGCCGATCAGCACGCACCGGCTGCTGGTCCACGTCAGCGCCGGTCTCGCCTCGGCGCTGCCGGGCACCGTGCCGAGCCAGGTGCTGCGCGACGCGGACGCCGCCATGCACGCGGCCAAGCAGCGCGGCAAGGCGAACTGGGTCCGCTACGCCAGCGGCATGGAACAGCCCGCCCAGGCGCACGCCCGGCTCGGCGGCGACCTGCGCCGGGCCCTGGACGCCGGCGAGTTCCGGGTCGTCTACCAGCCGATCGTGGGGCTGGCCGACGGGCGGGTGCTCGGTGCCGAGGCGCTGGTCCGCTGGGCGCACCCGGAGCGCGGCCTGGTGTCGCCCGCCGAGTTCATCCCGGCCGCCGAGCGCACCGGCCTGATCGTGCCGCTGGGCCGCTACGTGCTCCGGGAGACCTGCCGGCAGGCCGCGCAGTGGCTGGCCGAGTTCGGGCCGGACGCCCTCACCAAGATCGCGCCGAACGTCTCGGTACGCCAGCTGCACGACCCCGACTTCGTCGCCGACGTCCGGGCCGCCCTCGACGACTACGGGCTGCCGCCGGAGCGTCTCGTCCTGGAGCTGACCGAGTCGGCGGTGCTGCGGGGCCAGCAGGTGCTGCGGGTGCTGCACGAGCTGCACGACATGGGCGTACGCCTCGCGCTCGACGACTTCGGCACCGGCGAGTCGTCGCTGAGCCTGCTGCGCTCGTTCCCGGCGGCCATCGTCAAGCTGGACAAGTCGTTCGTCGACGGCATCGAGCTCGACGAGCCGGGAACCCCGGCGGCCGACGCCCGGCAGGCGGTGGCGCGGGCGGTCATCCAGCTCGCCGACGCGCTCGGCCTGGACACGGTGGCCGAGGGCATCGAGAGCCAGGAGCAGGTGGAACGGCTGCTACGGCTCGGTTACACCGTCGGCCAGGGTTACCACCTCGGCCGCCCGGGCAGTGCCGAGGACCTGACCGCCCGTCTCGCCGGCCAGCGCACCGCCGCGGCGGCATGAGCAGGGTCGGCCCGGCACGATCAAACGCGGGCCCAGGCAGCCGTCGCGGCACGAGGGATCATTCGCCGGTTAGGGTACGGCGATGGACACGGCGGACGACGGCACCAGCACCGCGCAATCGCTCGCGGGCTGGCTGGACGAGGTCACCTTCGCCGACCTGACGGCCGACCAGGCGACGGCGCGGATCCTCGGCGCCGTCGTGGAGTGGGGTGAGGCCCGCGGCTGGCGGGTCTACCGGCGGGCGCCGAGCGTCTTCCCGCTGCCGCCCCCGCTGCGCGGCAACTCGGTGCTCGACGTGGCCTGCGCGCGCCCCGGCGCCCCGCCGATCGCCGTCGAGGTGGACCGGCTGGACCGGCAGCGCACTGTCGACAAGCTCCTCGCCGAGGCGGCGGCCGGCCGGGTCGCCATCTGGGTGCGCTGGGGCACCGGGCCGTTCCCGCCGCCACCGCTCCCGGTGCACCTGGTGACCCGCGAGGCCGCGCGGCAGTCGGGACGCTGGCACACCGTGGCCGACCGGCCCGCACCGCAACACTCCAGCACCGTCGCCACCGCGGGCGAGGTCGAGGAACTTCCTTGGGGGAACGCATGACCGAGAGCCCGTACCGTCTCGCCTGGCGGGTCACCGAGCCGCTGCACGCGATGGTGTACTTCGTCCCCGAGGCCGCGGAGCGGTACGCCGAGTGCGGCCTGGACGCCACCGCCGGATACTTCGCGTCCCGTGGCGCCGCGTTCGGCCCGGTCGGACCGGGTGCCGTGACCGCGACCTTCTACAACTTCAACCCGGCCCTGGTGGCCCGGGTGCTGCCGGCGGTGTGGGAGAAGACCACTCCGGCCGCGATGCTGGCGGCCCGCCTGGACGGGGCCGGCGCGGCACTTACCCGGGCCCTCGGCGCCGAGGTGCTGGCCGGTCCCGAGGTGGCCGAGGCGGCGGAGTTGGCGCGTACGGCGGCGCTGGCGGCGACCGAGTTGCCGCACGGCCGCCCGCTCTTCGCCGCGCACGCCGATCTGCCCTGGCCGGAGCAGCCGCACCTGGTGCTCTTCCACGCGCAGATGCTGCTCCGCGAGTTCCGCGGTGACGGGCACATCGCGGCGCTGCTGACGGCCGGGCTGACCGGCCTGGAGGCGATCGTCCTGCACGTGGCCTCCGGGCAGGTCGACGAGCGGTTCCTGCGGCCGACCCGCGGCTGGAGCCGGGAGGCCTGGGCGGCGACGGCCGACGACCTCCGGGGACGCGGGCTGATCGGCGAGGACGGGCTGACCGAGGCCGGCCGTGAGTTGCGGGCCGGCATCGAGGAGCAGACCGACCGGCTCGCCGAACCGGCCTACCGGGTGCTCGGCGAGGACGGCAGTGCGCGGCTGGCCGCCCTGACCCGGCCGCTGAGCCGTACGCTGGTGAAAGCCGGCCTGCTGGATCCCAGTCAGCTGACGAAAAGGTGGTCGTGAGGAGCCCCACGGGTCCAAGTACGTCAAATCCTTTGCCGGAGCGTGATCGATCGGTCACGCTGGGTTGGTGACACAGCAGCGGAGACACCCGGCGTCGTGGTGGGCGCAGTTCCAGGAGGCCTCCGAGCGGTTCGACGCCGCCTATCTCACCGAGGGGCTGGGCGACCTGATCCTCGCCAAGATCGCCTCACCGCTTCTGCGGCGGGAGGCGGAGATCGCCACCGACGTCCAGGTGCGGCATCTGAACAAGCCGAACAGCCATGAGCTGGGCGAACGCGCCACCAAGGGTGTCGAGCGGCTGATCGCCACGGTGGAACGCCTCGGGGAGCGATCCGGCGAGGCCTTCTCGCTCGACGAGCCGCACGCGCTCTGCCACCTGCTGCAGGGCCGCTACGGTGAGGCGGCGGAGGAGGCCGAGGCGTTTGTCAAGACACAGTCGATCCTGCGGGTCTTCGTCGGCGCGCTCCGGATGGAGCGGTTCGACGGCGACGTGGCCGTGAAGATGCTCGCCGCCGGGCAGCCGCCGGCCGCCGCGCTGCACTCCGGACAGGTGATCGGCAAGTACAGCTGGTGGCCGAACTGGCTCCTGACCATCGTCACCGAGCGGGCCCTCGCCGGCCAGCTCGACGACGACACGGTCTCGGCACTGGACCGGTGCGCGTACGCCGACCTGTCGCCCGCGCAGGCCCGCATCGCCCGCCGCCTGCTCGCCGGGGAGGACGCCCTGGTCGACGCGTCCGCGGTCCGGCTGGAAGGGCTCGGCGAGGCCGACGCGGCCGAAAAGCTGCGCAAGGGCGACCTGACAGCTGTCGCCCTCGCCGCCCGCCTGATCCCGATCTAGCAGCTCAGGCGCCGCCTTCCGACAGGGTGACCGTGGCCGGCTGGAACGCGCTGCCGGTCACGTCGATCCCCGCGGCCTTCGCCTGCTCCAGGGCCTGGTTGATGTAGTCGTTGGTGAAGGCCAGGCCCTCCGGTGTCTTGGTCAGCACCGTGTCGCCGGTCTGGTTCTTCGTGGTCATCGAGATGTCCACGGTCTGCTTCCAGGCGGCCTCGTTGATCACGCCGACGCCGGCCGGTGACGGCCAGATCAGCTTGCTGGTCTCGTTCATCTGCCACAGCTGGTGGCTCTTGCCGAGCTTCGAGCCCTTCGCCACCACCAGGTCGCGGCACTTCTCCGCGTTGTCCCGGCAGAACGCCCAGCCCTTGATCGTGGCGGTCAGGAACTTGACCGTCTGCTGCTGGTACGCCGGATCGTTCAGCTTCTCGGTGTTCGCCCACACCGCGTCCTGGAGCATCGACGACCCCTCGGTCTTCCAGTCGATGATCGCGAAGTCGTCGGCGGTGTAGAGCTTGCCGGTGGCCGGGTTCTTGGCCTCGAGCAGCTGGGCGTACTCGTTGTAGCTCATCGCCTGTGCGGCGTCGATCTCCCTCTTGAGCAGCGCCTGCATGTCGAACTGCTGCTGCACCAGGGTGACGTCCTTGCCCGGGTCCAGCCCGGCCTTGGTCATCCCGGCGAACAGCTCGAACTCGTTGCCGAAGCCCCAGTTGCCGACCTTCTTGCCCGCCAGATCGGCGGCCTTCGTGATGCCGCTGTCCTTCCACGCCACCTGGTAGGTGCCGGAGCGGGCGAAGATCTGCCCGACGTCGGTGATGCCGGCGCCCTGCTCGCGGGAGGCGAGCGCCTTCGGCACCCAGGCCACCGCGTAGTCGGCCTTGCCCTGGGCGAGCACGGTCTGCGGGACGATGTCGACGCCGCCTTCGAGCAGCTCGACGTCGAGACCCTGCTCTCGGTAGAAGCCCTGGTCGACGGCGGCGATGTAGCCGCCGAACTGGGCCTGGAAGAACCACTGGAGCTGGAGTTTGATCGGGGTGAGGGTGCCGCTGCCGCCGGGCGCGGGAGTCGACGGTGTGTCGGCGGTGCCACAGGCGGCCAGGGCGAGAACCGAGGCCAGGAATATCCGGGAGATCTTCAACGCGAACCCCTAACTAGCTGATGAGGCGTTGTTTCCACGGCATGGCCACGCGTTCGGCAAGGAGCGTGACCAGGTAGAAGGTGAGTCCGAGGAGGCAGGCGCCGGCCACGTAGGCCCAGGCACGGGGGTAGGCGGTGAACGCCGCGGCGGAGGTGATCCGCGCGCCGAGCCCGTCCTGCAGCCCGCCGAAGTACTCGGCGACGACCGCTGCGATGACGGCCAGCGACGACGCCTGCCGCAGGCCGGTGAACAGGTGGGGGAGTGCACCGGGCAGGCGCACCTTGCGGGCGAAGGTCCAGCCGCCGGCCGCGTACGAGTGCATCAGCTCCTGGTGCACCGGGCTGACCTCGCGCAGGCCGCGCAGCAGGTTCAGGAAGACCGGGAAGAACACCACGATGCCGGTGACCAGGCGGCGCGGGACGCTGCTCGTCGACTCGAACATGTTGTTGAGGATCGGGGCGAGCGCGATGATCGGCAGCGCGTTGATCAGGGCGGCGAACGGGATGGACACCTCGCCGAGCGCCCGGAACCGGCTGGCGGCCAGCGCGGCCAGGATCGCCACCAGGCTGCCGCCGATCAGGCCGGCCAGGGCGTTCGCGCCGCTCGCCAGGGCTGCGTCCCCGATGTTGCCGCGTTGCTCGACGACCTGCGCCCAGATCGCCGACGGCGCCGGCAGGATGAACGGTGCGATCCGGCCGAGCGTGACGGTGAGCTCCCACAGGACCAGGGCGAGGACACCGAAGACCAGTGGCGGCAGGACGCGTTTGACCGTACCCATCAGGGGTTGGCCTCGGAAACGACCGGCGCCGGTGTGCCGCGCAGAGCTTGACGCACCTGGGTGATCTTGTCGAAGTAGGCCGGCGCCTGGCGTCCTGCCTCGTCCCGCGACGGCAGCTCGACCTCGATCGACGCGGTGATCCGGCCGGGCCGGGGCGACATCACCACCACGCGGTCGGAGAGGAACACCGCCTCGGAGATCGAGTGGGTGACGAAGACCGCGCTGGTCCGGGTCTTGGCGCAGATCGCGAGCAGCTCCGACTGGAGCCGCTCCCGGGTCATCTCGTCGAGCGCGCCGAACGGCTCGTCCATCAGCAGCAGCGGCGGCTGCACGGCGAGGGCCCGGGCGATCGCGACCCGCTGCTGCATGCCGCCGGAGAGCTGACCCGGGTAGTGCCCGGCGAAGTCGCCGAGACCGACCAGCTCGAGCATCTCGGCGGCCTTGGCGCGGCGCTCGGCCCGACCGATACCGCGCAGCTCCAGGGGTAGCTCGACGTTGCGCCGCACGGTCCGCCACTCGAAGAGGCCGGCATGCTGGAAGGCGATGCCGTACTCCTGCTCGCGGCGCGCCTGCGCGGCCGGCCTGCCGGCGACGGTGACCGTGCCGGTGGTCGGCGGGATCAGGTCGGCGATCAGCCGCAGCAGGGTGCTCTTGCCGCAGCCGGACGGCCCGATCAGCGAGACGAACTCGCCGTCACCGACCGTCAGATCCACCTCGGCGAGCGCTGTCACCTCATCGTCGCGCCCCTGGTTGAAGACCTTGGTCACGTTCTCGATCACCACCGCGGTCATAGCGTCACCACCTCCACGTGGCGCCGGTGCCGCATCAAGGGCACCTCCAACAACGAGACGGCGGCCGCCACCAGCAGGCCGAGCAGCGCCGCGCCGAGCATGGCCGTGTAGACCTTGGCAGGATCCGAGGTGGCCTCCCGGGAGTACTCGATGATCAGACGGCCGATGCCGCCCCGCGTACCGGTGGAGATCTCGCCGACCACCGCGCCGACCACCGCCGCCGCACCGGCCAGGCGCAGCGCCGGGAAGAGATAGGGCAGCGCCGAGGGGAAGCGCAGCGTCACGAGGGTGCGCCACCAGCTCGCCGCGTAGCTGCGCATCAGCTCGACGCCCGCCGCGCCCGGCGACTGCAGGCCGCGCAGCATGCCCACCGCCACCGGGAAGAACGCCAGGTAGGCGGCGATCACCGCGACGGTCGCCCAGGCGGGCATGATGCTGCCGGACCAGCCGGCGATCAGTGGCGCGAGCGCCACCAGGGGCACGGTCTGGGAAAGGATGACGTACGGGAGAAGCCCGCGCTCGACGATCCGGAAACGTTGCATGCCCACCGCCAGGGCCAGCCCGACGAGCGCACCGGCGAGGAAGCCGGCCACCGTGATCCCGAGCGTGAACAGGCAGGCCTGGAGCACCACGAGCCACACCGGCCGGCCGCCCGTCATCTCCGGGTCGGCCAGCCGCTGCACGATGGTCGCCAGGTGCGGCATGGAGAGGTCGTCGGCGCGCGGGAGCACCCGCACGCCGAACACCACCGTCCCCTCGGGATTCCCGGCGGCCTTGTAGCCCTCCCAGACCAGAGCGGCCACGACCAGCCCGGCCAGTGCCGAGAGGGCCCGTCTCACCGGAACGCCGGGATGATCTGCTCGCCGTACGCGGCGAGGGTCTCGTCCTTGGCGTCGTGCTGGAGGTAGACGGCGAACTGGTCGACGCCGAGCGCCTTGAGCTCCTGGAGCCGCTTGACGTGGTTCTCCACCGGGCCCAGCACGCAGAACCGGTCCACGATCTCGTCCGGCACGAACGTGGCGTGGCTGTTTCCGGCCCGCCCGTGCTCGGCGTAGTCGTAGCTCTGCCGCGCCCTGACGTAGTCGGTCAGCGCCTGCGGCACCGCGCCGCCCTCGCCGTAGCGCGCGACGATGTCCGCCACGTGGTTGCCGACCATCCCGCCGAACCAGCGGGTCTGTTCCCGCTGGTGCGCCAGGTCGTCACCGACGTAGGCGGGCGCCGCCACGCAGAACTTGATCGCGTCCGGGTCCCGGCCCTTGTTCTCGGCGGCCTTGCGCACCGCGGTGATCATCCACTCGGCGATGTCCGGGTCGGCGAGCTGGAGGATGTAGCCGTCGCCCACCTCCCCGGTCACCGCGAGCGCCTTCGGGCCGTACGCCGCCACCCAGACCTCCAGGCGGCTGTCCGGCGCCCAGGCGAACTGGATCTCGTTGCCCCGGACGGTGACCCTCTCGCCGTTGCCCAGCCCCTTGATCACCCGCACGCTCTCGCGCAGCTGGCCGAGGGTCTGCGGTGTCAGCCCGAGTACCCGCAGCGCCGAGTCGCCCCGGCCGATGCCGCAGACGGTCCGGTTGCCGTACATCTCGTTGAGCGTGGCGAACATCGAGGCGGTGACCGTCCAGTCCCGGGTGCCGGGGTTGGTCACCATCGGGCCGACGACGATCCGCTCGGTCGCGTCCAGGATCTTCGAGTAGACGACGAACGGCTCCTGCCAGAGCACGTGCGAGTCGAACGTCCAGAAGTGGCTGAAGCCCTTTTCTTCCGCTTTCCTGGCCCACTCCACCACGGTGCGAGCGGGTGGGTCGTTCTGGAGCACCACGCCGATGTCCATGATCGCCGCCTTAGATCAGGTAGTCGCTGAGGCCGCGCTTGAGGTACTGCCCGCGACCGGCCCGCCCGGTGTACTCGCCACCGGACGCGATCACCTCGCCGCGGGAGATGACGGTGTCGACCTTGCCGTCGATCTCCCAGCCCTCCCAGGCGGAGTGGTCCATGTTCATGTGGTGCGTCTCGGCGCTGATCCGGGTCCGCCCGGCCGGGTCGTAGAGCACGATGTCGGCGTCCGAGCCGACCGCGATGATCCCCTTGCGCGGGTAGAGGCCGAACATCCGCGCCGGCGTGGTGGCGATGGTCTCCACCCAGCGGCCCAGCGACAGCTTCTTGTCGACAACACCCTGGTAGAGCAGGTCCACCCGGTGCTCGACGCTGCCGATGCCGTTCGGGATCTTGGAGAAGTCGCCCAGGCCGAGCTCCTTCTGGTCCTTGAAGCAGAACGGGCAGTGGTCGGTCGAGACCACCGACAGGTCGTTGGTGCGCAGGCCCTGCCACAGGTCGGCCCGGTGCGACTCGTGCTTGCTCCGCAGCGGCGTGGAGCAGACCCACTTGGCGCCCTCGAATCCCGGTGCGCCGAGCTGGTCCTCCAGGGTCAGGTAGAGGTACTGCGGGCAGGTCTCGGCGAACACGTTGCGGCCGCTGTTTCTTGCCGCGGCCACCTGTTCCAACGCCTTTGAAGCGGACAGGTGCACGATGTAGAGCGGGCAGTCCGCGGCGACAGCGGCCAGCCAGATGGCCCGGCTGGTGGCTTCCGCCTCCAGCTCCTGCGGCCGGGTCAGGCCGTGGTGGATCGGGTCGGTCTCGCCGCGCTCCAGGGCCTGCTTGACCAGCACGTCGATGGCCGGGCCGTTCTCCGCGTGCATCATGATCATCGCGCCGTTGTCGCGGGCCTTCTGCATGGCGCGCAGGATCTGGCCGTCGTCGGAGTAGAACACCCCGGGGTACGCCATGAACAGCTTGAAGCTGCTGATGCCCTCGGTGGCGACCAGTTGGTCCATCGCCTTGAGCGAGTCGTCGTCGACCCCGCCGAGGATCATGTGGAAGGCGTAGTCGATGTGGCAGTTACCGTCGGCCTTGCCGTGCCAGGCGGCCAGCCCGTCCTGCACCACCTCGCCGGTCCGCTGCACCGCGAAGTCGACGATCGTGGTGGTCCCGCCGATCGCGGCCGCCCGGGTGCCGGTGTCGAAGGTGTCGCTGGCGTGGGTGCCGCCGAACGGCAACTCCATGTGGGTGTGCGCGTCGACCGCGCCGGGGATGACGTACTTGCCGGTGGCGTCGATGGTGTGGTCGATCTGTGGGGCCTGGCCGGGCGCGAAGATCGCGGCGATCGTCTCGCCGTCGATCAGCACGTCGGCCGCGATCGGGCCGGTCGGCCCGACCACCGTCCCGCCCTTGATCAGCTTGGTCACGGCGCCACCAGCCCGTCGTAGCTGTCCGGGCGGCGGTCGCGGTAGAACTGCCACCGGTCGCGGACCGTGGCCAGCAGGCCCAGGTCCAGGTCGCGGACGATCAGCTCGGGGTTGTGGGTGTCGCCGACGTCGCCGACGAACTTGCCCTCCGGGTCGACGAAGTACGTCTGGCCGTAGAAGTCGTTGTCACCCAGCGACTCCACGCCCACCCGGTTGATCGCGCCGATGAAGTACTCGTTGGCCACCGCGCTGGCCGGCTGCTCCAGCTGCCACAGGTACGACGAGAGGCCACGGCTGGTTGCCGACGGGTTGAAGACGATCTGGGCGCCGTTCAGCCCGAGCGCCCGCCAGCCCTCGGGGAAGTGCCTGTCGTAGCAGATGTAGACGCCGACCTTGCCGACCGCGGTGTCGAAGACCGGATAGCCGAGGTTGCCGGGGCGGAAGTAGAACTTCTCCCAGAAGCCCTTGACCTGCGGGATGTGGTTCTTCCGGTACTTGCCGAGGTAGCTGCCGTCGGCGTCGACGACCGCCGCGGTGTTGTAGAGGACGCCGGGCTGCTCCTGCTCGTACATCGGCAGGATCATCACCATGCCCAGCTCCGCCGCCAGCGCCTGGAAGCGCTCGGTGGTCGGGCCGGGGATCGACTCGGCGTACTCGTAGTAGGCCGCGTCCTGCACCTGGCAGAAGTACGGGCCGTAGAACAGCTCCTGGAAGCAGATCACTTTCGCGCCCTGGGCGGCGGCGTCACGGGCGTAGTCCTCGTGCGCCTTGATCATGGATTCCTTGTCGCCCGTCCAGGTCGTCTGGACAAGGGCGGCGCGGACGACTTCAGTTGACATCGGTGTCCTCCCGAATGGGTCACGCCTGTGATCGTGTGTCTACTCCCCGTCATACGTCCTGCGCCAGGGGTTGCTTGAGAACGCCGGATGCCGTAGGACACTAACGACACACATTGAAGCGAACAATTGCCGTTACGTAACTGATTGTTTCGGAGAGGTAATTTGCTCACCCTGATCACCGGGGCGGTCCAGGACCGCAGCGCCCGGGGCATCGCCGCGGCCGTCAGCCGCCTGATCACCGCCGGCCGGCTGCCGGCCGGGATCCGGCTGCCCACCGTGCGCTCGGTCGCCGGCGAGCTCGGGGTCAGCCCCACCACGGTGAGCGAGGCGTGGCGCAGCCTGATCCACGCCGGGGCCATCCAGACCCGGGGACGCTCCGGCACCTACGTCTCCGGGCCGCTGCCACCCCGCGAGCGGCTGCGCTACACCCAGCTCGGCAGCGGGCACGTGACGCTGCCGCGGGACCTGTCCACCGGCGTACCGGACCCGGCGCTGCTGCCCGACCTGAGCGAGTCGCTGCACCGCATCGGCGACGGGCGCTGGGCGGGCAGCTATCTCGACGCGCCGGTGCTGCCCGAGCTGGAGGCACTGCTGCGGCGGCGGTGGCCGTTCCCGCCCGAGCGGCTGACCGTGGTCGACGGCGCCATGGACGCGCTGGACCGGATCGCCGGCGCCACCCTGCGCTTCGGCGACCACGTGCTGGTGGAGAACCCGGCCTTCGCGCCGCTGCTCGACCTGCTCCAGGCGGTCGGCGCGACAGTCATCGGGGTGCCGATGGACGACGAGGGGCTCGACCCGGTGGCGCTGCGTCAGATGCTGCGCGACTACCGGCCGGTCGCCCTGTTCCTGCAGCCCCGGGCGCAGAACCCGACCGGCACCAGCATGAGCCAGGCCCGCGCGCTGGCCCTCGCCGACATCCTGCTGGAGGTCCCGAACCTGCTCGTCGTCGAGGACGACCACGCCGGGGACATCGCCTCGGCACCGCCGGTCAGCATCGGCCGCCACCTCGGCGACCGCACCGTGCACGTGTCGAGCTTCTCCAAGAGCCACGGCCCGGATTTGCGGCTCGCCGCGATCGGCGGACCGGCCCACGTGGTCGACGCGGTGGCCGACCGGCGGCTGCTCGGGCCCGGGTGGTCGAGCCGGCTGCTCCAGGGCGTACTGCTCGACCTGCTCACCGACAGCGGCGCGATCGACCAGGTCGCCGCCGCCCGGGCCGCCTACGCGGCCCGGCGCGCGGCGCTGCTGGCCGCGCTGCACGCCCGCGGGGTGACCGCGACAGCGGCCGACGGGATCAACCTCTGGATGACCGTTCCTGATCAGCAGAACGCCCTGGTGGTGCTCGCGGCCTGCGGTGTGGCGGCGGCACCCGGCGCGCCGTTCTGTGTCACTCCTCTGAGTGACGATCACCTCCGGATCACCGCGGGCCTGGTCTCCGGCGGCTACGACGAACTGGCCGACGTGCTCGCGTCGGCGGCGTTGGGGAACAGCCGCGGCAGCGGCCGGCGCGGCCTCGGGCACCCACACGGCTGGCGCTGAACATCTTCTTCGAGGAGGCACCGATGGAACTGCTGGACCGGCACCGCGCGGTCATGCCCGGCTGGATGCCCGTCTACTACGGCGACGACGCCCTGGAGATCGTCTCCGGGAGCGGCCGCCGGGTCACCGACGGTACCGGCCGCAGCTATCTGGACTTCTTCGGCGGCGTGCTGACCACCATGATCGGGTACGACGTCGCCGAGATCAGCGACGCCGTCCGCCGCCAGATCAGCACTGGCGTCGCGCACACCTCGACGCTGTACCTCATCCGGCAGCAGGTCGAGCTCGCCGAGAAGATCGCCCGGCTCTCCGGCATCCCGGACGCCCGGGTGTTCTTCACCAACTCCGGCAGCGAGGCCAACGAGTCGGCGCTGCTGTTCGCCACCAACGTGCGGCGCTCGAACCAGATCCTGGCGATCAAGAACAGCTATCACGGCCGTACCTTCGCGACCATGGCCGTCACCGGGCACCGCAGCTGGTCGTCCAGCTCGCTCAGCCCGGTCTCGGTCAACTGGCTGGCCTCCGCCGACCGGCTGCGCGGCCGGATGGCCGGGCTCTCCGAGAGCGACCTGCTCGACGCCGCTGTCGACGACCTGCGCGAGGTCCTCGCCACGGTCACGGCCGGTGACGTGGCGGCGCTGATCGCCGAGCCGATCCAGGGTGTCGGCGGCTTCGTGCACGGGCCGGACGGCCTGCTCGGCGCCTACTCCAAGGTCCTCGCCGAACACGGCATCCTGCTGATCGCCGACGAGGTGCAGACCGGCTGGGGCCGCACCGGTGATCACTTCTGGGGCTACCAGGCGCACGACGTCACCCCGGACCTGATCACTTTCGCCAAGGGCATCGGCAACGGCTTCGCGCTCGGCGGGGTGGTCGGCCGGGCGTCGGTGATGAACGCGGTGCCGGCGATCAGTTTCTCCACCTTCGGCGGGAACCCGGTGAGTGCGGCGGCGGGCAACGCGGTCCTCGACTACGTCCTCGACCACGATCTTCAGGGCAACGCGCGCCGGGTGGGCGAGATCCTGCTGGGCGGGTTGCGCTCGCTGCGGCACGAGATCCTTGCGGAGGTACGGGGACGCGGGCTGATGATCGGACTCGAGTTCGTCCGTCCCGGCACCGCAGAGCCCGATCCGGCAGCTACCGTGCGGGTCTTCGACCTGTGCCGGGAGGGCGGGCTGCTGGTCGGCAAGGGTGGCCTGTACGGCAACGTGATCCGCATCGGTCCCGCCCTGACGCTGACGGAGGACGAGGCCCGCGAGGGCCTGGCGATCCTCAGCGACGCCATCGCCACGGCTGCCGCCGAGTCGCACATCTGAGCCGCCACTGCCGCCGAGTTGCACATCTGAGCCGCCACTGCCGCCGAGTTGCACATCTGAGCCGCCACCGGGTGCGTGGTTCGCTTGAAGCGTGACCACACGCTCACGCCCGGCGGTGGCTTGTGCGGCCCGGACCCCGCGGTGAGATCGCCGGCGTGACGGCAGCGCCCCGGAGATCCGGCGGGACCGTTCGGCCGTACCCCTGCCGTTGGATCCTTTTGACCTGCGCCCTTGCGGCCGGGCCCTTGATCGGTACCCCGCGGTTGGGTCCTTTTAATCGACGCCCGGACGTTGTTTCCGCCGATGCCAGGTTTTGTCATGGACAGGCGAACTTTCGCTTGATCTGAAGAAACTTAGCTTCACTTTGGACGAAACACCTCGGTAACGTGCTCAACCATGTAGATGCATCTATGTGGAGGAGACCGCAATGCCGCAGTCACTCAGCCGTCGTCGGCTACTGGGCGCTGCCGCCGCGGCAGGCGCCGCCGGCACGCTCGCAGTACCAGCAAGCGCAGCGGCGGGCGGGGGCGGCTCCGCCCACCGTGTGCCGCGAAGTCAGATCAGCGTGCAGCTGTACACGCTGCGCAACCAGCTCAACATCGACCTCGAGGGCAGCCTCGCCGAGCTCGCGGAGATCGGCTACACCCGCGTGGAGCACGCCGGTTTCGTCGGCCGGACCGCCGCCCAGTTCCGGGCCGCGCTGAACAATGCCGGTCTGCGCGCGACCTCCGGCCACGTCGGGATCCCGCAGCCGTTCGACGCCGAGATCTGGAAGCGGGCCCTGGAGGACTCCGCGATCGTCGGCAACAAGTTCATCGTGCACCCCTATTTCGGTGCCGGGCCGACCGGCCCGATCCGCGACGCCGCGGTCTACCGCGCGTTCGCCCGTGACCTGAACCGGGCCGGTGAGCTGGCCCGCCGTGCCGGGCTGAGCTTCGGCTACCACAACCACCAGAACGAGTTCTTCCGTCAGTCCGGCACCAACGTGACCGGTTTTGACATCCTCACCGGCGACACCGACCCGCGTCTGGTGCACCTCGAGGTGGACCTCTTCTGGGCGTTCCGCGGCGCCAGCGACCCGGTCGACCTGATCAAGAAGCACCGCGGCCGGATCAAGCAGGTGCACGTCAAGGACCTCAACGAGAACGGCAGCTTCGCCGACCCCGGCGCCGGGCTGATCGATTTCGGGCGAATCTTCGAGCGGTCGAGAGAGGCGGGCCTGGTGGAGTACATCGTGGAGCGCGACGACGCGGGCAGTCCGCCGCGGACCCCCGCCGACGCGCTCGTGACCGCGAGGGTCGGTTACGACTACCTCGCCGGGCTGCGGTTCTGATGTTCCGCCGCCGGGCTCTGATCAGCATCGCCGGTGTGGCCGTCCTGGCCGCACCGGCCGCAGCCGTGGCGCACCCGGGCCACGAGCTGCCGCCCGCGTCCGACTTCCAGAAGGTCACCCTCAACGACTTCCCGGGCGAGCCGATCGCGCTCGCCGTGCTGCCGGACCGGCGGGTGCTGCACACCGCCCGCACCGGTCAGGTCCGCATCCACGAGCCGTCCACCGGCCGCAACGTGCTGGCCGCGACCATTCCGGTCTACCAGCACGACGAGGAGGGTGTGCAGGGCATCGCCATCGACCCGGACTTCAAGCACAACAACTGGGTGTACGTCTACTACTCGCCGCCGCTGAACACGCCCGCCGACAACCCGGCGACCCCGACGATCAACGAGGGTGACGCGCCGAACGAGGGCACCGCCGCTGATTTCGCCCCCTTCAAGGGCGCGCTGCGGCTGTCCCGTTTCAAGCTGCACGGGAACACGCTGAAGCTTGGCACCGAGCAGAAGATCCTCGAGGTGGCGACCGATCGTGGTCAGTGCTGCCACGTCGGCGGCAAGATCGACTTCGACCGGCACGGCAACCTGTTCCTGTCCACCGGCGACGACAGCAACCCGTTCTTCTCCGACGGCTTCGCGCCGATCGACGAGCGCCCGAACCGCAACCCGGTCTTCGACGCCCAGCGAACGGCCGCCAACACCAACGATCTGCGCGGAAAGCTGCTGCGGATCAAGGTGGGCCACAACGGTCGCTACACGATCCCGCGGGGCAACCTGTTCCGGCCCGGCACGCCGAAGACCCGCCCGGAGATCTACGCGATGGGCCTGCGGAACCCGTTCCGGTTCACCGTCGACCCGGACACCAGCGTGGTCTACATGGGCGATTACTCGCCGGACGCGAGGACTCCGAACCCGGCGCGTGGCCCGGCCGGGCACGGGCGCTGGATGGCGATCGACAAGCCGGCGAACTACGGCTGGCCGTACTGCGTGGCGCCCGACATGCCCTACGTCGACTACGACTTCGCCACCGGGGTCTCCGGCGCGCCGTTCAACTGTGCGGCACCGGTCAACGAGTCGCCTCGCAACACCGGGCTGCGCAATCTGCCGCCGGTTGCCAAGGCCGAGATCATTTATTCGTACGGCGCGAGCGCTCAATGGCCCGAACTGGGCACCGGCGGCATCGGCCCGATGGGCGGGCCGGTCTACGACTACTCCCGCAAGTCCCGCTCGCAGATCAAGTGGCCGGAGACGTTCGACGGGCTGCCGCTGTTCGCCGAGTGGACCCGTGACTGGGTCAAGGCCCTGCACCTGGACCGCGACAACCAGGTCACGCAGATCGATGCGGTCCTGCCGGAGCTGGTCTTCGACAACCCGATGGACCTGGAGTTCGGCCCGGACGGCGCCCTCTACGTCCTGGAGTACGGCGACGGCTACTTCGCCGAGAACCCGGACGCGCAGCTGTCCCGGTTCGACTTCGTCCGCGGCAACCGCACCCCGATCCCTCGTGCGTCTGCCACACCCACCTCGGGGCAGGCACCGCTGACCGTCACGTTCAGCAGCGCCGGCACCGTCGACCCCGACGGCGACACCCTGTCGTACGCCTGGGACTTCAACGCCGACGGCCGGGTCGACTCCCGCCAGCCGAACGCCACGTACACGTTCACGGCGAACGGCAACTACCGCCCGACCCTGAAGGTCACCGACAGCACCGGCCGGTCCGCCTCGGCCGAGGTGATCCTGCCGGTCGGAACCCTCGCACCGGTGGTCACCTTCGTGACACCCGTCGAGGACCAGCCGTTCGAGTTCGGTGACACGGTGACCTACGAGGTGTCGGTGGTCGACGACGCCCCGGTGGACTGCGCCCGGGTGACCGTTTCCTACATCCTCGGGCACGACGAGCACGGTCACCCGCTCTCCACCTCGCAGGGCTGCACCGGCTCGATCACCACCTTCCTCGACGGCGGCCACGCGGGCGCCGACAACCTGACGGCAGTGTTCGTCGCGTCGTACACCGACACCGGCACTCCGCCGCAGACCGGGACGGATCAGGTCGTACTGACCCCCGCACCGTGACGGAATCACCGGCCGGGCCCCTCGGCCCGGCCGGTGACCGGAGACGAATATCACATGAACGGCTGTGGAACTCTGTTTCTCCGCGGTGGGCTGACGAACGCGTTTTGTAGTTGATTCGTCACTTCACGGTGAAGTTAGGGAAACGCCAGGTTAACGAGGGCCGAATCTTGTACATGTCTCGTTCGGCCTCTGGCCGTCGGTGGTGTTGCTCCGTCACGATCACGGCGTGACTGAAACATCCGTGATCTTGGCGCTGGTGGTCCTCACAGCCCTGGCCTTCGATTTCACCAACGGGTTCCACGACACCGCGAACGCGATGGCGACCTCCATCGCGACGAAGGCACTGCGGCCCAAGACCGCGGTCGCCCTCTCGGGTGTTCTGAACCTGGTCGGCGCTTTCCTCTCGGTGGAGGTCGCGCTCACCGTCACCAACGCCGTTGTCAAGATCCAGGACAAGAGCGGCGCTCCCAAGTCCGAACTGCTCGCCGACGGCGGCAGCGGGCTCCTGATGATCATCCTGGCCGGTCTGGTCGGCGGCATCATCTGGAACCTCCTGACCTGGTTGTTCGGTCTGCCGTCCAGCTCGTCGCACGCCCTCTTCGGCGGTCTCGTCGGCGCCACGGTCGCCGGCCTCGGCTGGGCCGGGGTCAACTGGAACGGCGACGGCTCGAAACTCGACGGCGTCGTCGGCAAGGTTCTGCTGCCCGCGGTGATCTCCCCGGTCATCGCCGCGCTCGTCGCGGCACTCGGCACCTGGGTGATCTTCAAGATCACGGCCGGGGTCGCGGCCCGTTTCACCGACAAGGGCTTCCGCTGGGGCCAGATCGGCAGCGCCTCGCTGGTCTCCCTGGCACACGGCACCAACGACGCGCAGAAGACCATGGGTGTCATCACGCTCGCCCTGATCGCCAGCGGCGACTGGAGCGACACCGAGAACATCCCGCTCTGGGTCAAGGTCTCGGCCGCCCTCGCCATCGCCGCGGGCACCTACCTGGGCGGCTGGCGCATCATCCGTACCCTCGGCAAGGGCCTCACCGACATCAACCCGCCGCAGGGCACCGCGGCGCAGTCCGGCGCGGCGGCGGTCATCCTGGCCTCCAGCCACCTCGGCTTCGCGCTCTCCACCACCCACGTCGCCACCGGCTCGGTCCTGGGCTCCGGCCTCGGCCGCCCCGGCGCCACGGTCCGCTGGGCCGTTGCCGGCCGGATGGTCGCCGCCTGGATGATCACCCTGCCCGCGGCCGGCCTGATCGGCGCCGGAACCTGGTATGTCGGCGACACGGTCGGCGGCATGGCCGGCGCCCTGGTCGTCTTCACCCTGCTGGTCCTGGCATCCGGCGCGATGTACCTGCGGTCGCGTACCGGCCGCGTCGACCACGAGAACGTCAACGACGACTGGGACGGCACGCCCGGCCCAGCCGTCACCGCACCCGTTCCCGCCGTCGCGGCAAGCTGAGAGGGATCGTCATGCACAACCTGGGATTCGCGCTCGACGGCGCGTGGCAGGTGCTGCTCGCCGGCCTCATCCTCGGCGCGGGCCTTCCGGTCCTGTTCGCCCTCGGCATCCGGTCGCTGGCCTGGGGCGCGGGCGAGGCAGCGGTCACCGGCAGCGGCGTCACCGCGGGTGAGCGCCGCCCGATCGGCACGGCCATCGGGTACGCGCTCTTCGCTGTCGTGGTGCTCGGCGTACTGCTGGGCCTGACGTTCATCGTCGCCAACGGCTTCGGTTACAAGCTGGAGTTCTCCCACTTCTACCCGACGCTCGTCGCGAAGTAGCCCTTCGTCCTCCTTCCGTCGCCCCCGGCGAAGATCGCCGGGGGCACTCTTGTCGCGGAAGGCTTTTGTCGCGGAAGGCTTTTGTCGCGGAAGGATCAGAGAAGGGCGCGGGCCAGGACGCCGACGTCCGGGTTGTCGGTGAAGAGGCCGTCGATTCCGGTACGCAGGAAAGTGATCTGCTCGTCGACAGCCTTCCCGTACGCGGTGACGTCCGCACCCACCCGCAGCTCGGCCGGCAGGAACGAGTTCTCCGCCCGGAACGTGTACGGGATGACCTTGAGCCCGTTCGCGTGGGCGTCGGTGACCAGGCTGGTCGGTGTGCCCAGCGTGCCGTCCGCCTTCCGCGGGATGATCTGGCTCTTCTCCGGGCCGAGGCCGTCCACGTACTCGGACAGCTCCTTGAGCCCGGCCGGCGCCAGGTGATCGGCGTAGGACCGCGGGTCGTTGAACGGGTTGCCCGCCGCGCTGCTCAGGAAGACCAGCGGCACCTGCAGGCGGTACTCACCGGCGAGATCCCGCAGGTTCGCCGCCTCGAACGACTGCACGAACACCTTCGCGCCCCGCCGGTCCAGCCCGTTGCGCCGCAGCGCGCGGACGAGCGGCTTCTCCAGCTCCAGGCCGAGGCGCCGGAAATAGGTCGGGTGCTTGGTCTCCGGGAACACGCCCAGCTCCCGGTCCAGCTCCCGGGAGAGCCGCTTGCGCAGGTCGAGGACCTCCTGGAAGGTCGGCACCTCGAAGTATCCGTCGTACAGGGTGTTCCGCTGCCGTACGGCCGGGATCCGCTCGGTGGCGCGCAGCGTCTTCAGCTCGGCCAGGGTGAAATCGTGGGTGAACCAGCCGGTGACGCTCACCCCGTCGAGCGAGACCGTCCTCTTCCGGCTCGCGAACTCGGGCCGCGACGCCACGTCCGTGGTGCCGCCGATCTCCGGCTCGTGGCGGCAGACGAGCACGCCGTCCTTCGTGATGACCAGGTCCGGCTCCATGTAGTCGGCACCCATCCGGGCCGCCAGCTCGTACGACGCCAGCGTGTGCTCCGGCCGGTACCCGGAAGCACCCCGGTGCCCCACCACCAGCGGTGCCGGCCGGTGCCCTTCGTTCCCACCGTGCCCACCCGTTCCGGCCCTCGCGGGCGCGGCCATGGTCCCGGCCAGCACCGGCGTGGCGGCGGCCACCGCGCCGAAGCGCAGCACCTGACGGCGATCTGCCACGTTCTCCTCCACCGTTCCCGTGCCCGGCGAGGCTCGCCGGGCATCCCATGGCAGTCGACGTGATCGACTCGTCGGAGAGGAGAAGAGACCGTGGCGTGTCCGCGAACGCCCGGCCAACGGTCCTGCCGCGGCGCTCTACTGCAGCCGCAGGTGGGACCAGTCGAGCAGCCCGTCACCGAGGTCGCGGACGGTGGCCAGCAGGCCGAGCCGGGCGGCCCGCAGCGCCGGGTCGTCCGCCATCACGAACACCTCGTCGAAGAACGTGTTCAGCGGTGCGACGAGCGGCCGCGTCGCCGTCACGAAGGCGGACAGGTCCGCGAACCCGGCAGCCGGGATGGCCTCGTGCAGGGCCAGCTCGGCGGGCTCCTTCAGCGCCGTGACGTCGTACCCCGCGGTGGTGCCGGCCGGAACGATCCGCCGGGCCCGCTGGATCGCCTCGGCCACCGCCCGGAAATCGGGGTCGGCGACGGCCGTGTCCAGCTCCCGCAGCAGCGAGTCGGCGACGGACGGGCGCCCGGCGTGCGGCAGCACGGCCCGGACCCGGTCCACCGGCTGCCCCTCCTCGGTGAGCACCTGCTCCAGGCGCTTGGCGATGAAGTCGCCGCAGGCGGTCAGCACCTCGGCGGGCACCGGGACCGGCTGGGTGGCCAGGGCGAGCGCCTCGTTGAGGTCCAGGGCGGCCAGCGCGGGCGTGGCGCGGTGCACGGCGAGCAGGCCGAGGACGGCCCGGCGGACCGCGAACGGGTCGCTGCTGCCGGTGGGCAGACCGACGGTGGCGGCCAGGCCGGCGACCAGGTCGAGGCGGTCGGCGAGGGACAGCAAAGACCCGGGCAGCGTACGCGGAAGGTCGTCACCCGTGCTCCGGGGCAGCTCCGCCTCGTAGACCGCCTGCGCGACCGCCCGGTCCTCCCCGGCGTTCAGGGCGTAGTCCCTGGCCATCACCCCGGCGAGGCTCGTCATCTCGGTGACCAGCTGCGATCCGAGATCGAACTTGACCAGGGCGGCGGCGCGATCGAGAACCGGTGAACCGAATCCGAGGCGCTCGGCGATAAGTGAGGCAAGGGCCGCGATGCGGCGGGCCCGGTCGGCCATCGACCCGAGCTTGTCGGTGAAGGTGAGGCGGTCCAGGTGAGCCTGCATCTCGGTGATCGGTTTCGCGAGGTCGGCGCGGTAGAAGAACGCCGCATCCTCGTAACGGGCCCGCAGCACGGCCTCGTTGCCCGCCCGCACCAGCTCCACGTCCACCGGCCCGTTCGCCACCGTGACGAACATGGGCAGCAGCGCGCCGTCCGCGTCGCGCACCGGCAGGTAACGCTGATGTTTGCGCATCACTGTCGTCAGCACCGCGTCCGGCAACTCCAGGTAGGACTCGTCGAACGTGCCCAGCAGCGGCAACGGCTGCTCCACCAGGTCGGTCACCTGGTCGATCAGCGCGGCCTCGCCCGTCACGTCGATGCGCCCGTCCGGATAGACGAGGTCCTGGGCGCCGATCACGATCAGCTCGCGGCGGTCCTCGTGGTCGGCGACGATCCCGTTCACCCCGAGCGTTTCCATGAAGGCCTCGGCCGACTCGATCTCGACGACGGCGGGGGAGGCCGTGCGCAGCAGCCGGGTCTCGCGCCCGGCGGCCAGCGCCGACACGGTCACCGGCACCACGTCGTCGCCCCAGAGGGCCGCGAGCCAGCGGATCGGCCGGCTGAACGCCAGCTTCGGGTCGTTCCACCGCATGTTCTTGGCCGCGCGCAGCCCGGTCACGACCTGCGCGAGCACTGTCGCCAGCACCTCCGGCGCCGCGCGCCCGGCTTCGTGCTTCTTCACCACGACGTGGGCCACACCGGCCAGCTCCACCGTCTCGGCGTCGGCGATCGTGGCGCCCTGGCCGCGGAGGAATCCCTCGAGCGCCCGGGTGGGCGCGCCGTCCGGCCCGTATGCCTGCTGGGCCTTCGGTCCCTTCACCGTGCGCTCGTGGTCGTCCTCGCGGGCCGCCACCTCGGGCACGACGGCGATGAGCCGCCGCGGCGTGCCGAAGACGCGCGGTTCGCCGTGCGTGAGCCGGGTCGCCGCCAGCCCCTCGGTGACCAGGCGCGCCACCTGCTCGCGCGCCGATCGCAGCTCGGCGGGCGGGAGCTCCTCCGTGCCGATCTCGAAGACCAGGGTGCGCGCCCCGGTGCTGGTCTGCACCGCGCCGACCGGCCGGGCGGGCTCGCGGGCCTCCGCGATGCCGAGGGGATGCTCCAGCTCGGCGCGCCGGGCCACCCAGAGCTTGGCCACCTCACCGGCGAGCCGGCGCATCCGGCCGAACTCGGCGGCCCGCTCGGCGGTCGAGACCGCACCCCGGGCATCCAGGACGTTGAAGGCCTGCGAGCACTTCAGGACGAAACTGTGCGCCGGGACGGGCAGCCCGGCGTCGATCATGCGCTGCGCCTCACCGGCGTAAATTTCCAGGAGCCGCTTGTTCGCCTCGACGTCGGCGTCGTCGAGGTAATAGCGCGACATCTCGTATTCGGACTGGCCGAAGACCTCGCCGTAACTCACACCGGGGGAGTATTCGATCTTCTTGAAGTGGGTCTTGTCCTGGAGCGCCATGATGATCCGCTCGATACCGTAAGTGATCTCCACGGACACCGGGTCGAGGTTCAGGCCGCCCGCCTGCTGGAAATAGGTGAACTGGGTGATCTCCAGGCCGTCCAGCCAGACCTCCCAGCCCAGTCCCCAGGCGCCGAGCGCGGGGGAGGCCCAGTTGTCCTCGACGAACCGCACGTCGTGGGCCGCCACGTCGATGCCGAGCGCGCGCAGGCTCCCGAGGTAAAGCTCCTGCGGGTTGCCGGGGTCGGGCTTGAGGATGACCTGGAGCTGGGTGTGTGTCTGAAGGCGGTTCGGGTTCTCGCCGTAACGAGAGTCGTCCGGCCGCACCGAGGGCTCGACGTAAACGACCCGCCACGGCTCCGGGCCCAGCACACGCAGGAAGGTCGCCGGGTTCAGCGTGCCGGCTCCGACCTCGGTGTTCATCGGCTGGACGACCAGGGCACCCTGATCCGTCCAATACGTGGTCAACCGGGCGAGAGCGTCCTGCATGGTGAGCATGGGACCGAAGTCTAGGTGTGGCGCCGCGGGGGTACGAACTCAATCATGCTTGCCGGAGATCTTTACGCCTTTCAGGACCTTCTCACCGAGGAGGAGGCCGCGACCGTGCGCCGCGTGCGCGAATTCCTGAGCGCCGAGGTGACGCCGATCGCCAACGACTACTGGGCCCGGGCCGAGTTCCCGACCCACCTGATCAAGCAGTTCGCCGGCCTCGGCCTCGCGGGTCACGAACGGTCGTCGCTGCTCAACGGATGGCTCGCCCTGGAGATGGGTCACGCGGACGCGTCGATGGCGACGTTCTACGGCGTGCACGCCGGGCTCGCCATGGGCAGCATCGCCACCTGCGGCTCGCCGGAGCAGCAGGAGCGCTGGCTGCCGGCGATGACCGCGTTCGACCAGGTCGGTGCGTTCGCGCTCACCGAGCCGACCGGCGGATCGGATGTGGCGGCCGGCCTGCGGACGACGGCACGGCGCGACGGCGACACCTGGGTGCTCAACGGCAGCAAGCGCTGGATCGGCAACGCCACGTTCGCCGACCTGATCGTGGTGTGGGCCCGCGACGTCGAGGACGACCAGGTCAAGGGCTTCGTGGTGCCGGGCGACGCACCCGGCTTCACCGCCACCAAGATCGAAAACAAGATCGCCCTGCGGATCGTGCAGAACGCCGACATCGAACTGGCCGACGTCCGGATCCCCGAAACCGACCGTCTCCAGCATGCGAACTCGTTCAAGGACACCGCCAAGGTCCTGCGCGAGACCCGCGCCGGGGTCGCCTGGCAGGCCGTCGGCGTCATGCTCGCGGCCTACGAGATCGCCCTGGCATATGCCGGTGAGCGCGAGCAGTTCGGCCGCCCGATCGCCAAGTTCCAGCTGGTCCAGGACCTGCTCGTGCGCATGGTCGGCAACGTGACCGCCTCGCTGGGCATGTGCGTCCGGCTCGCCCAGCTCCAGGACACCGGCGTCTACAAGGACGAGCACTCCGCCCTGGCCAAGGCCTACTGCACCACCCGCATGCGCGAGGTCGTCGGCTGGGCCCGCGAACTACTGGCCGGCAACGGCATCGTCCTGGAATACAACATCGGCCGCTTCGTGGCCGACGCCGAGGCCCTCTACTCCTACGAAGGCACCCGCGAAATCAACTCCCTGATTGTGGGCCGCGCGATCACCGGCCACGGCGCCTTCGTCTGACCGCCTCCAGCCACCCAGCCTCGCGCGGTGCCGTCTCGCGCGGTGCCGACTCGCGGTGCCGTCTCCCGCCGTGCCACCGCGCCGCGCCGTCCGCGCCGTCCCGCGCCGTCCGCGCCGTCCCGCGCCGTCTGCGCCGTCCCGCGCTGCGCTGCTGTGCCGCCGTGCCGCCGTGCCGACGCGCTGCCTCAGCCGCGCCAGCCGCGGCCTTCGCGCAGCCGCCTTCGGTTGCCCGGCGGTCGTGTGACCCACCGGCCCCGTGGTGAGCGGGGCCGGCCTGTGGGTCAGACGTAATCCCTGACGGTCTGCTGCTGGGTCGCCGTGAACGACAGCCCGCACGTGGTGGGCGCGGTGGCGGTGGCGCCGGCCGGGCTGGTCCACTCGATGACGAACCTTCCGGCGCGGGTAGCCGGCTTCAGGCTGAACGTGGCCGGTCCGGTCCCGCTCGGGAAGACTCGCCACCCGGGGTCGCCCGGCTTGACCACAACTGCCGGGGCGGTGGGCTTGGCCGCGGCCGTCGCGCTGTTCGTGGCGGTCGCGGCTGCGGCTACGGTCGCGGGGCCAGAGGGCGCGGACGCGGGGGCGGTAGGCGCGATGGTGGCTACCGGGACCGTGGGCGCCGGTGTGGTTGCCGGGACCGTGGGCGCGGGTGTGGTTGCCGGGACCGTGGGCGCGGGTGTTGGCACCGGGCCGGCGGGCGCAGTTGCGGGCGCCGGGAGCGTGGGTTTGGCCGGTGCGGGTGCCGGGTCGGTGTAGAAGCCGACGCGGCCGCCGGATTTCGGCTGCTTGCAGTCGCGGTCGAAGCGGACCTGGACCGGGCCGGGGCTGAGCTCCACCTTGCGTTCGGCGTTACGGCAGGTGAGCCGGCAGTCCAGGTCGGTGGCCAGCCACTTGTACACCATGCGGCTCGAGGTCCGGGTCTTGTAGACGTTGAGCTCGTCCTCGGCGTCGGCCGTGTCGCGTACCTTGCCGTTGATCTTCTGGTCGCTGCGGAACTCGGCGATGTACGTGCCCGAACCGTTGGCGGTCGTGGCGAGGCTGAAGCGGCCGGAGCGCGGGGTTCGGGCCGATCCGATTCGGGCCCTGTCCTCCGTACCCTTCTTCTTGAAGTAGATGTCCACCCGGCCGGTGCCCCAGCCGGTGTAATACGTGACCTTGCCGGTCATGTTGATCTTCGTTCCGGCCTTGACCTCGTCGGTTTTCGGCCCGGCCATGAAGTCCAGCGTCGGCGGAATCAGCGGGGGCGGTGCGGCGTGGGCCGGTGCGGTGCCGCCCAGCCCGGCGATCATCGCCACCCCGGCCGAGAGAAGGGCTTTTGTGCCCACCATGTCGTGGTTCCTATCCAGCATTTTCGAGGATATTTACGCACGAAAACTACCAGGACGGACATGGGTCCACGAGGTTTACCGGTGGTTGGCGGCGCGTCAGTCGCCGGCCAGGCGCACCCCGCCACCGGCGCGCTTGGCCTGGTACATCGAGGCGTCGGCGTCGCGCATCAGGGCGCCGAACTCGGTGGCGTGGTCCGGGAAGAGAGCCACGCCGATGCTCGCACCGATCTTGACTTCCTGACCCTCGATGTCGAACGGCTCACGCAGCCGCTCGCAGATCCGCTCGCCGGCCGCGAGCGCGTTCTGACCGTCCGGGTCGCCGGTGAGCAGCACCGAGAACTCGTCGCCGCCGAGCCGGGCCACCAGGTCGGGGCGGCGGATCGAGGACTGCAGCCGCTTGGCCACCAGTTGCAGTAGCACGTCGCCGGCGTGGTGGCCGACGGTGTCGTTGACCTGCTTGAACCCGTTCAGGTCGAGCAGCAGCAGGGCCACCCGGGTGCCGGTGGCGGCGGCGATCTGGACCGCCTCCTCGGCGCGGTCGAGCAGGTGCTTGCGGTTCGGCAGTCCGGTCAAGGAGTCGTGGAACGCCTGGTGGGTCAGCTCGTCGACGTGCACCTGGGCGGCCTCTCGCATCCGGGCGCTGTCCATGATCAGGGCACCCTCGACGGCGAGTTGCTGTGCCAGGATCCGGTCCCGGGCACTCCACTCGCGGGTGCCGCTGGAGTCGCCGCACATCACCATGCCGACCGGTCCCTGCCCGGACATCAGCGGCATGGCGATGAAGGACCGTACGCCGATCGTCTGCACGAACCCGCCGGTGCGGATCTTGGTCGTCGCGACGTCGCTGATCATCACCGGCTCGCCGGACTCGCCGAAGGCACGCCACACCGGCGAGTCCGCGGCGGACTTGCCGAGCAGGTTGTCGGCCAGGGCCCGCCTGGTCTCCGCCGGGAAGCCGACACCGTGCACGTACCGGATGTGGCCTTCATCGTCGATCAGGTGCAGCGCGGCGTGCTCGGTACGGAACGCGGCCGCGAAGGACTTGGCCAGCAACTCCGCGGCGGTCTCCACGTCGCCCGCCGTCATGCCCTGCTCGAACAGCTCCCGGATGGTGGCGCTGCTGTGCGCGACGAACTGCCGCGCCTTCTCCGCAGCGAGCCCCTGCAGCGTGGTGGCGAAATGCAGGGACATCGTCGAGATGGTGTCGTCGCGCAGTTCGGTCAGCGCGGTGCCGGTCAGCAGGAGGACACCCACCGTCTGACCGCCGATGCGGAGCCGGATCGCCATCTGCTCACCGTTGATCACCGGCTTGCCGCCGGCCGGGGCGCGGAACACCTTGCCGGCCACCATCAGGTCGCGCCGGCCCGCCTCACCCAGCTGGGCGGTCGCCGTCATCATGCCGGTCTCCGAGTCCAGCTCGAAGACGGTGGCGGCGGTCAACCCCGCCACGTCCCGCAGATGTGGCCCGCTCAGGTCCAGCACATGCTGCACCGACGGGGTGTCCTTGGTCATGAACGCCACCAGCTCGGCCAGCAGGAGTCCCTGCCGGTCCGGGGTCATGTCCAACTCTCCGGGCCCGTCCACCACGGGTCCGGCTGGGTGCAATCCGCTGCCCACGCTCATAGCCCTAGAGGTCGGCACTCCGGCGCCGAGGTTGAGCCGCCGGCCCTATCCCGGTGGTCGCAATCCGGGTGCGGGGTGGTCGCTCACCGGAGACAGCCGTCGCCGAGCGAGGGCACCGGCCGGCCTGCGCCCACGGCCAGCTGGATCACGGCGGCTGGCTTCCGGTGCTGCCTCGCGGTTGGCCGAGGCAGCACTCACGGCCAGCTGGATCACCGTGGCTGGTGTCTGGTGCTGTCTCGCGGCTGTTGAAGCAGCACTCACGGCCGGCCGGAGCCGGGTCGGTGATCAGCGTTTCCAGGGCTCGGCCGGCAGGCAGTCGCGGTCGGGTGTCACCTCGCGCGAGTAGATGACCTTGCCGGACGGGTCGGTGTAACACTGGGCGGGGGCGGAGAGCGGTTCGAAGAACGGTTCGCGCTCGATCACCTTGCCGGCGGCGTCGTAGGCGATGAGCTGGGCGTCGGGTTGTACGTCGTCGGTGGCGGTGATCAGGCCGAAGGCGCCGTTTGCCAGGCGTGCCTCGGTGCGGTTGCCGGTGCCGTGCTCGAGCACGAGGCGGTCCACCCGGTAGCTGACCCGGCCGGCGGCGAAGGCCCAGCCGCGCTCCAGCCCGGAGGAGGCGACGCTCAGCCGCTGCACCGGTCCGGGCAGCCAGTCGCGCTGGCCGTGCCAGAGGTCGGCGCCGAAACCGCTGCTGCTCGCGCCGAACGGGGCGCGCACCTCGTCGCAGGTGACATAGCCGTCGGGACCGAGGAAGAGTGCCGTCGCCTTGCCGTCGTGCTCCAGGGCGACCGCGAGCTCGCCGGTGTCGATGAGGGCCTGGTGCACCTTGTCGAGGGCCGCCTCCTCCGGGAAACGGGCACCGCAGTCGCGCACCGTGTCGGCGAGAGAGGGGGTGAGTTCGGACGGGCCCATCGCGATGGTGGTGACCGGTGGATCCCCGGGGCCTAGCTGGGTCGCTGACGTCACGCCGGCGGCTGCCAGCACCACCGCGGCGGCCAGGGCGAACCGCACCCGGCCCGGCCGCTGGGCGAGGGCGGTGAACGCGGAACCCACGTGGCCCGGCCGCTGGGAGAGGGCGGTGAACGCGGAACCCACGTGGCCCGGCCGCTGGGCGAGGGCGGTGAGGGCGGAGCGCACCCGGCCGGGGCGGTGGGAGCGCTCGTGGGCGGCGATGCCGGCGAGGAGGTCGGCGCGGATCCGGGCGGCGCGGGCTGGGGGCAGGTCACGCTCGGCGGGCGGGTCGAGGTCGGTGATCATGACTCCTCCGAGGGCTGGCGGTCCGAGGGCTGCTTGTTTGAGGGCTGGTGGTCCGAGGGCTGGCGGTCCGCAGGCTGGTGGGCGGTGAGCAGGCGGGCGAGGCGGGCGCGGGCGCGGCTGACGCGGCTGCGGACGGCGGTTTCGGTGATGCCGAGGGCGGTGGCGGCCTGGGGATAGGAGAGGCCGGACCAGAGGCAGAGCGCGACGGCCTCGCGCTCGGCCGGGGGCAGTTTGCCGACGGCGGCGAGGACGTCGCGCATCCGGCGCTCGTCGTCGAGGCGGCCGGCCACGTCGTCGGCCGGGTCGGCGACCGTGTCGTCGAGGTGGGCCCGGAACAGGCGGTTGCGCCAGCGGGTGAGGGTGCGCTGCTCGGTGCGGGCGAGGTGGCCGGCGGTGACGAGGAGCCAGGGCAGGGGGGAGCCGTCGACGAGCCGGACCTCGGTGCGCCGGCGCCAGGCGGTCAGGAAGGTGGCCTGAGTGACGTCCTCGGCGACCGACCAGGAACCGGTCAGCCGGAAAGCGTGGTTGTAGACCGCTTTCGCGAAGCGGTCGAACACGGCGCCGAAGTCGTCCTGGTCGCCGGTCTGCCAGAGGGCGTCGTGCTGGATGGTCACATCTACCTATCGCCGCCCGGGGCTCCCGTGTTGCACGTCCTGTCGCCGCCCGGGGCTCCCGTGTTGCACGTCCTGTCGCGGCCCGGGGTCCCCGCGCTGCACGTCCGGGGCAGCGTGAACTCTCGGTTGCTCCGGTGTTTCCGGATCATTGCGCTGGGAGCGCTCCCATGCAATGCTGTCCACATCGGCCAACGATCCCCACCGATGTTTGGCCGGTCGTTCCCTCGGCGCGCTCCCGCGCCACCCCCGTCTCGAGGAGTCCTCATGAGACCCATCCCCACCCGTGCCCGGGCGCTCACGGCAGCGGCCGCCGTGAGCATCATGGCCGGCGCTGGTGCTGTCGCCGTGGCGAGCAGCGCGAGCGCTGCCGCCGGCTGTAGCGTCAATTACTCGGTCAACCAGTGGAGCAACGGCTTCACCGGCAACGTGACGGTCACCAACCTGGGCGACGCGATCAGCGGCGGCTGGCGTCTGACCTGGTCCTACGCGGGCAACCAGACCATCACGCAGGGCTGGAGCGCCACGATCACCCAGTCCGGTCAGAACGTGACCGCGGCGAACCCGTCCTGGGCGGCCTCGCTGGCCACCAACGGTACGGCGAACTTCGGGTTCAACGCGAACTACTCGGGCACCAACACCGCGCCGACGAGCTTCTCGCTCAACGGCACGGTCTGCAACGGTGGCGTCCCGACCAGTCCGTCGAGCTCGCCGTCCGGCTCTCCCTCCGGTTCGCCGTCGGGTTCGCCGTCCGCGTCACCGTCCACCTCCACCCAGCCGGGCACCAAGGTCGACAACCCGTACGCCGGGGTGCGCGGCTACGTGAACCCGGAGTGGAAGGCGAAGGCGGAGTCGGTCTCCGGTGGCAACCGGGTGTCGAACAACCCGACCGCCGTCTGGATCGACCGGATCGCCGCCATCAACGGCAGCACGGACAGCAGCTCCAACGGTGCCATGGGCGTGCGTGCCCACCTGGACGCGGCACTCGCCCAGGGTGTCGGCTACATCCAGTTCGTCATCTACAACCTCCCCGGCCGGGACTGCGCGGCGCTCGCCTCCAACGGTGAGCTCGGCGTCAACGACCTGCCGAAGTACAAGACGGACTACATCGACCCGATCGCGGCGATCCAGAGCGACGCGAAGTACCGCAGCCTCCGGATCATCAACATCGTCGAGATCGACTCGCTGCCGAACCTGGTCACGAACGTGGGCAGCCAGGCCGGTGCCACCGCGACCTGCGACACGATGAAGGCCAACGGCGGCTACGTGCAGGGCATCGGTTACGCCCTGCAGAAGCTCGGCGCGCTCGGCAACACGTACAACTACGTGGACGCCGCGCACCACGGCTGGATCGGCTGGGACTCGAACTTCAACCCGACCGCCGACATCATGCTCGAGGCCGCCCGTGCCTCCGGCAACGTGCGCAACGTGCACGGCTTCATCACCAACACGGCCAACTACTCGGCCCTGCGGGAGACCAACTTCAACATCAACACCTCGGTGGGCGGCACCTCGGTGCGGCAGTCGAAGTGGGTTGACTGGAACTTCTACGTCGACGAGCTCACGTTCGCCCAGGCGTTCCGGAACCGGCTGGTCTCGATCGGTTTCGACTCGGGCATCGGCATGCTGATCGACACCTCCCGCAACGGCTGGGGCGGCTCGGCCCGGCCCACCGGAGCGAGCACCTCGACCAACGTCGACACGTTCGTGAACGAGTCCCGCATCGACCGCCGGATCCACGCCGGTAACTGGTGCAACCAGGCCGGTGCCGGCCTGGGCGAGCGTCCGACCGCCGCTCCGGCGACCGGTATCGACGCCTACGTCTGGGTGAAGCCGCCGGGTGAGTCGGACGGCTCCAGCAAGCTCATCCCGAACAACGAGGGCAAGGGCTTCGACCAGATGTGCGACCCCACCTACTCCGGTAACGCCCGGAACGGGAACAGCATGTCGGGTGCGCTGGACGGTGCGCCGATCTCGGGCGCCTGGTTCGCCGCGCAGTTCTCCCAGCTGATGCAGAACGCCTACCCGGCGCTCTGATGAGCGACTAGCTCCATCCGGCAACCGGCCGGCACCCCGCAACGGGTGCCGGCCGGTTGTGCGCTGTCCCACGATGATTGCAATACGAGTGCATCGTAACGTACCGTTACCGCATGGCGAAGATCTGGGGACTGATCCGATTCGTGGTGGTCTACGAGCTGCGGCTCTGGGCGGCCCTGTTCCGCTGGATCGCCCGGCGGCCGATCCCGGTCGCGCCGGGCACCCTGCGCTTCGAGTACGTGGGCGCCGTCAAGCTGATCCTCGGCGCGTTCATCGGCGTCTCGGCCGTGGAGATCCCGATCCTGCACCTCATGGTGCCGTGGGAGGCCGTCCGGCTGACCCTGCTGGGCATCGGCGTCTACGGCCTGATCTGGATGTTCGGGCTGCTCGCCACGATGCGGGTGTACCCGCACCTGGCCGGCCCGGCCGGGCTGCGCATCCGCAACAGCATCACCCTCGACCTGCCGCTGGACTGGGACGCGATCGCGGCGGTCGACGTGCGCCGCCGCTCGATGCCGCCGGGCGGGCAGACCCAGGTGGAGGACGGCGTGCTCTCGCTCGGCATGGGTAGCCAGACCAGCGTCGACGTACGCCTCGCCGCTCCCCTGGTGGTGCCGGTCCGCAAGACCGGTGGCGAGCCGGTCAGCGTGATCCGCTTCCACGCCGACGACCCGGAGGCGCTGGTCGCCGCGGCCCGCACCCACCTGGCGGCGGCGCGGGCCGGATGACGTCCTACCGGCGGGCGCCGGGCATCGAGTAGAAGCCGGTCGGCAGCGCCTCGGCCTGACGGCGGGCCTTGCTCGCCCGTGCGCGGATCCGCAGCAGCAGGCCCACGCCGAGGAAGACGAAGACGCCGCCGACGATCAGGCCGGGACCGAGCAGTGCGGAGTCCTCGGAGGCCAGAGCCTTCTCGGTGCCGTCCCGGCCGGCCGTCCCGCCGTTGCCCGCGGCCGCCGGCGGTGCGGCGTCCTCCTCCGAATCTCCCGCCTCAGGAGCGGAGGGGGCGGAGGGAGCGGCGGATTCGGAAGGCTCCTTGCCACCGGTCACCTCGGCGGCTGCTCCGCCGGCGGTGAGCAGCCGGTCGCGTACGTCAAATGCCTGGACCTCGAACTGAACCTCGTCGGCGTCCGGGCCGTCGAACTCGATCTGCCAGTTGCCGGTGACCGTACGCCCACGGCACAGCACCCCCGGGTCCACAGCCTCGTCGAGGAACCGGGTCGTGATCCCCTCGGTACGCGTCCCGACGGCGAACTCCCGCTCCTGCTCCACCCGCGTGACCTCGAACTGCTTACGGTCGATGCTGGTGTGCACGAGCAGCGCCCAGCGCACCTTGCGGCACTGCCGGTTCTGTGAGGTGACCACCGCGGTGATCGTCTTCGCGTTTCCGCCGACGGCGAACTCGTCCGGGGCGTCCACGGCTACGCTGAAGCCCGGTTCGTCCGCGACGGCCGGTGACCCCCACACCGGATTCACTACGGCGCCGGTCAGGCCGGTCAGCACCACACCGGTCAGTACGGTGACACGGTGACGCATGGTGATCCCCCATCTCCCAGGCATGAACCTGCATCACATAGTTCGCCGCCAGGCCGGTAATGGTTCACCGGGTGCTCCGCATCACTCCCCGTAACACTTTAAATCTTCCTTAGGGATGCATACGCTCCGGCGTCGTCGCAGGTCAGGAGCCCTGTGCGAAAAGTAGCCGGACGACTACGCAAAAACTTTCGGCGGCGTTCATCCGAACTCGGGCCGCCTGCGTAATCCGGGGAGGACACGGACTGTGGCTTCGCAGGGGAAAGCACAGCCACGGATCGGGTCCGGCAGAGCTTGAGCGCGGGGTGTTCCCCACGGACACCGGCGTCCCACCGCCCACCGGGACGTGACCGCACCAAGGAACGAGGAGTCAATGGCCCGGTCGAAGAACAACCAGCGAGCCGCCGCCACTCGGGTGGCCGTCGATGTCGAGTCCACGGGAACGCGTCAGGCGCCGGCTTCCGCGGTTCTCCTGCTCGTCTTGAGTGTCCTGGCCGCGGTATGGGCCGTCGCGATGATGACCAAACCCGGCCGAGTCGCGTACTACTACTTCTTTCTGTACGCCGAGTACTTCATGGGCGTCATCAGCCTGGTGGCGCTCTCCGTCACGATCATGGTCGGCCTGGTCGCCACCGACCGGCTGGTGCTGAGCATCCGCCAGCGGGTGCTGCTCCAGTCCGCGCACCGCACCACCGGTGTGGTCGCCGTCTCGTCCCTGTTCCTGCACGTCTGGACGAAGTTCGCCGAGGACCACATCGGCCTCATCGACATCTTCGTCCCGTTCCTGTACCCGGGACTCAACAAGGTCTACGTCGGCCTCGGCACCATCTCCGCCTGGATCATGGTCATGGTGATGTGGACCGGTATCGCCCGTTCCCGGTTCGTCGGCCACGGCAAGCCGTGGATGTGGCGGGGCATTCACGCCATCTCGTACCTGATGTGGCCGATCGCCCTGATGCACGGCCTCTCGGCCGGCCGCCCGGCCGCCACCTGGGTGACCGTCAGCTACGTCGTCTGCGTGCTGGCCGTCCTGGTCGGCCTCGCCGTCCGGCTGTCGGTGAGCCTGAACCGCAAGAAGAACTTCGCCTCGCCCGCCGGCATGGGCGGCCCCAAGACGGCCGAGATCGGCAAGCTGGTGCCCACCAGCGCGGCACCGATCCGCCGCGGTGGACGCCGCGGCGCCGAACCGCCGGTTGACCTGCTCGCCCCGGCCGGCCCGGCCGCGGACACCTGGGTGCCGGCGGCCCCGCCGCCCCGCCCGGTCAGCCCGGCACCGGTCGCCGCGCCCCGGCCGCCCGCCATGGCGCCGGAGGCCGACTACCCGACGGCCGACTACCCGCAGGCCCGTGGCCGCCGCCAGCCCGAGCTGGAGGCACCGGCACCCCGGCCGCGCCGCGCCGCCGACGACGACGACCTCTACGACACCTCCACCCGCGCCATCTCGCGGCGTGACATCGAGGACCGGCGTGAGGTCGAGGACGAGCGTTACCGGTACGACGACGAGCCGGCACCGCGCACCCGGGGAAACCGTTCGCAGGAAATCTACGACGCCGGCCCGCGCCGCGCCCGCCGCTTCGACGACGACGAGCCCGACCCGCGGGAGACCACCGGCACCCGCATGCGCCGCGACGACATCGAGTCCACCGGTACGCGGATGCGCCGTGACGACATCGAGTCGACGGGCACCCGTATGCGCCGTGACGACATCGAGTCCACCGGCACCCGTATGCGCCGGTACGCCGACGACGAGCCGCCCCCGCGGTCGCGCCGCCGTGAGCCCGAGTACGACGACGAGCCCGCCGCCCGCACCGGAGACGTCTACGACGACGTGCCCCGCCAGCGCGGCCGGTACGCCGACGAGGAGCCGCCCCGCCGGTCCGAGGGCCGCCGTGGCAGCCGCAGCCAGTTCGTCGACCTCGCCACCGACGGCTACGACGAGAGCCCGACCCTCGTCGACGCCGCCCCGCGCCGGTCCCGCCGGGCACCCGAGCCGGACTACGAGCCCCGCGGTGGCCGTCGTGCCCGTGGCCGGGCCGACGAGGACGAGGCGTACTTCTCCCAGTTGCGCGGTGAAACGAATTGAGTACGGCACAGGTTCCACCCGTCACCGCGATCGGCACGCCACGGATCACGGCGGGCTTCGACGAGTACGGCCGCCTCGACCTGATCGCACACCAGGAGGTGCACGGCGGGTTCGCCGCGCTCAGCTCGGGTGAGCTGGTCGGTCTCGCCGACCGGATCGAGTTGCGCGGCCGGGGTGGTGCGGGCTTCCCGTTCGCCCGCAAGGTCCGCGCGGTGATCGACTCCTGCCGGCGGCAGGAACTGCCCCCGGTGATCGTGGTCAACGGCACCGAGGGCGAGCCGCCGTCGTGGAAGGACAAGGCGGTCCTGACCCGGGCACCGCACCTGATCCTGGACGGCGCGGCCCTGGCCGCCGCCGCCCTGGACGCCGAGGAGATCGTCATCGGCATCGCCGACGACGGTGTCGGCCAGAACTCGATCACGGCCGCCCTCGCCGAGCGCAAGATGCCGTGCCCGACCCGGATCGTGACGGTCCCGCACCGGTTCATCTCCGGTGAGGGCGGTGCCCTGGTCCGCGGGATCAACGGCGAGGCGCACATCCCGCCCGGCCGCAAGGTCCGGTCCAGCGACAACGGCGTGATGGGCCTGCCGACGCTGCTGTCCAACGCGGAGACCTTCTCCCAGCTGGCGATCGCGGCCCGGCTCGGCCCGTGGGAGTACAACGCGGTCGGCATCCCGGAAGAGCCGGGCACGGTGATGCTGACCGTCGGCGGCTCGGCGACCGCGCCGGCCGTGGTGGAGGCACCGAGTGGTACCCCGCTCATGGACGTCCTCGAGATGTGCGGTGCCGACCTCGGCCCCGGCCTGCTGGTCGGCGGTTACCACGGCAAGTGGGTCACCGCCGAGGCCGCGAAGACCATCACCATCTCCCGCAAGGGCTTCGCCAAGGTCGGCGGCACGCTGGGCGCCGGAATACTGATTCCGATCGGCGCCAAGACCTGCCCGCTGGGCGAGGTCGCCCAGGTTGTGCAGTACCTCGCCGGCGAGTCGGCCGGCCAGTGCGGCCCGTGCCGGATGGGCCTGCCCGACCTGGCCCGGGCGGTCACCCTGGTCTCGCTCGGCGGCAGCGCGCTGGAGAACGTGCGGCAGGCGGCCGGCATGGTCAAGGGCCGTGGCGCGTGCAGCCACCCGGACGGCACCTCACGGTTCGCGCTCTCCGCGCTGGAGGTGTTCCACAAGGACGTCGAGGCGCACGCCAACGGCGAGGGCTGCGGCAAGCCGGTACGCGGCATCCTGCCGCTGCCGTACACGGCCGAGAAGGGTGCCCGCAGGCTGGCCCTGGACTGGTCGCGGTGCGACGGTCACGGGCTCTGCTCGGCGGTCGCGCCCGAGATCATCCGCCTGGACCAGAACGGCTTCCCGGCGTTCCCCCAGACGCCGCTGCCGCCGTGGCTGGAGAACGGCGCCCGCAAGGCCGTGAACGTGTGCCCCGCCCTGGCCCTGCGACTGACCGAACCCACGACGACGAAATGAGCCGAGGATGATCAGCGGTCGCCGGCGGCACGCTTTCCGCGTACCCCTGCTGTTGGGTGTGTTGCTTGCTGCCGCGCTCGCGGCGACCGGCTGCACCACGCTGCATCAACCCTCGGCCGCCGGGCCGGTCGCGGCCACCGAGAAGGCCGCCGGCACGCCGGTGGCGCTGACCTTCACCGGAAAGACCCTGGATGGTGCCGCGTTCGACGCGGCCTCGCTCGCCGGCAAGCCGGCCCTGCTCTGGTTCTGGGCACCCTGGTGCGCCACCTGCGCGAGCGAGGCGCAGTCGGTCGCTGACCTGTACGACGAGTACAGCGACCGGCTCGGGATCCTCGGCATCGGGGGTCTGGGCACGACCGAGGCCATGCACGAGTTCGTCCGCGACCTCGAGGTGGAGAAGGTGCCGCACCTCGACGACGCCGCCGGCAAGATCTGGCAGCGGTTCGGTATCGCGCAGCAGAGCTGGTACGTCATGATCGATCCGGCCGGCAGCATCGTCTACCGGGGATACCTCGACGACCTGCAGCTCACCGAGAAGGTGCGGACGCTCACCGCCTGATCGGGCGGTGAGCGTCGACCCTCAGTAGGTCGTGGGCGGGGTGACCGGGGACCACTCCGGCTTCTCGGCCGGCATCAGGACCCACAGCAGCGGGTAGATCAGGATCTGGCTGCCGGGGACCACGAAGAGGATGAGTACGAAGAGCAACCGGGCGATCCACGGGTCGATGCCGAATCGGCGCCCGAGGCCCGCGCACACACCGGCGACCATCCGGCCGTCCTGCGGGCGGACCAGGCCCTGACGGGCCATCGAGTCGTGCACGGCGTTCATGGTGGGTCTCGCTTTCGCTGGGTGTCGATCCCTCGCGGTGAGGAACCGGTGACTCAACTGTGACGCCTCGTCACCGCGGGAACCATCCGGCGAGGCCCGGAGCCGACCCCGAGATCGGTCTCCGGGATGACCGGGAGGGCGGCGGCCACCCGTGGGTTAGCATTCGTCACTCCGCGGGTGATCATGGTCAGCCCGTGCGGGGTGCCGGCTTCCGCCACCTGGCCTGGTGTCGGCTTCCGCCACCTGGCCTGGTGTCGGGTTCCGCCACCTGGCCTGGTGTCGGGTTCCGCCACCTGGCCTGTTCGGGCAGAGACAGCGCCCGATACAGTGCCAGCGGCGAGGATGAGGCCGGCCACGGGCGGTCCGGGGGGCACTGAGCATGGTCGACGGCACACTGCCGGGTGAGCGGACGCAGCCACTGCGCCCGCGTGACCCGCGCGCCCTCGGCGACTACGAGCTGATGGGCCGCCTCGGTGAGGGCGGCATGGGTACGGTCTATCTCGCCCGTACCGCGGGCGGTGTCCTGGTCGCGGTCAAGATGGTCCGCGCCGACCTCGCCCACGACGACGAGTTCCGCCGCCGCTTCCGCAGCGAGGTGAACCGGGCCCGCCAGGTGCCGCCGTTCTGCACCGCCGAGGTGCTCGACGCCGACCCCGACCACGACCACCCCTATCTCGTTGTGGAGTTCGTCGACGGGCCCACCCTGGCCGAGGTGGTCGAGCAGCGCGGCCCGCTGACCAAGTCGAACCTGCACGGCGTGGCGATCGGGGTGGCCACCGCGTTGACCGCGATCCACGGCGCCGGCGTGATCCACCGTGACCTCAAACCGCGCAACGTGCTGCTGGCACCCGGCAGCCCCAAGGTGATCGACTTCGGGATCGCCCGGGCCATGGAGGCGACGAGCGCGAACACGCGTACCGATCAGATGGTCGGCACGGTGGCGTACATGGCGCCGGAACGGTTCAGCTCCGACCCGGACACACCGGTGACACCCGCCGCCGACGTGTTCGCCTGGGGGAGCGTGGTGGCGTATGCGGGAACCGGCACCACACCGTTCAACGCCGACTCGCCGCCGGCCACCGCGGCGCGCATCCTCACCCAGCCGCCCCGCCTGGACGGGCTGAGCGGCCCGCTGCGCGAGCTGGTCGGGCACGCGCTGGAGAAGGAGCCCGGCAACCGGCCCAGCGCGCGGGAGCTCCTCGACCTGCTGATCTCCGGAGACCGCCCGGCCGCCGCGGCGGCGGCGCTCGCCGACCAGCCCGCACTGCGTGCGGCGGCAGTCGAGGCGCAGGCCGTGACGGGCTTCGCGGAGGCACCCGCGGACGGTACGACGAGCGTCGCACCGACCCTGGACATCCCGGCGGGGCTGATCGGCTACGACGAGAACTCGATCATCACGGTGCCGATCTCCGCGGCACCGGGAGACGAGCTGACCACGGCACCGGCGCCGGAGGGTGCCCGCCGCTGGGTGCTGCCCGGCGCGGTGGCGTTCCTGATCGTTGCGGTGGTGGCCGGTGCCGTCATGCTGGCCCTCTCGCTGCGGCCGCCCCGGGGTGGCGAGATCACGCCCGGCGGCGCATCCACCTCGGAGGGCACGGCGGCACCCGCCGACCAGCCCCGGATGGCCGACTCGCTGCGCGCGGAACGCTTCTGGCACCCCTCGCAACTGGCCAGCCAGGGCGCCAGCTGCTTCTTCGAGGACGCGCTCGTGGCGCGCCGGGACAACGAGGGCCCGTTCAAGTGCAAGGGCCTGCAGGACCAGCTGCCGGACGACCTGCGGGCCGAGGTGAGCGTCAAGCTGCTCACCCCGAACAGCTGCGCGGCGATCTGGCTGCGCAACGACAGCAACATCGGCGGCTATCAGGTACGGGTCTGCGAGCGCAACATCTACGTCGGCGTCCACTACGCCAGCGGCAAGGTGACAGTGCTCCAGACGATGCCGCTGGACACCCCGATCGCGGTGGGTGCCGCTCCGGCCCGGATCGCCCTGCGGATGGAGGGCGACACGGTGCGGGTGTCGCGGGACGGCGCCGTGCTCGGCACGGCGTCGCTGACCGAGGAGGAGATCCGGTCCGGTCGCCTGCTGCTCGGTGTCTTCTGCGAGCGGGACGCTCCCAAGCAGGGGCCGTACTCGGTGGCCTTCACCGACATCGCGATCTGGAATCTGTAGACGACAACGGCCCGGGGCGATCGCACCCCGGGCCGCTCTCGTTCGCCTGCTCAGTCGCGGGTCAGGCCCGCCCGGCGCAGGGCGTCCGCCATCGCGCTGTTGGCGATGCCACCGCTTTGACCGCCCCGCTGGCCGCCGCCCTGACCGCCCCGCTGGCCGCCGCCGCGCTGACCACCACGGTCGCTGCCGCGCTGGCCGCCGCCCTGCTGCCGTGGCTGGCCCTGACCGCCCTGGCGCTGCTGACCGCCGCCCTGACCGGCAGCCTGGCCGCCGCGGTCGTCCCGGTTGCGGCCGCCGCCCTTCGGCTCGTCGGACAGGCGCATGGTCAGCGAGATCCGCTTGCGGGCCTCGTCGACCTCGAGGACCCGCACCTTCACCACGTCACCGGACTTGACGACCTCGCGCGGGTCCTGCACGAACTTCTCGGACAGCGCCGAGACGTGCACGAGACCGTCCTGGTGCACGCCGACGTCGACGAACGCGCCGAACGCCGCCACGTTCGTCACCACACCCTCGAGGATCATGCCCGGCTTCAGGTGGGCGATCTTCTCGACACCCTCGGCGAAGGTCGCCGTGGTGAACGCCGGGCGCGGGTCGCGGCCCGGCTTCTCCAGCTCCTTGAGGATGTCCGTGATGGTCGGCAGGCCGACCGTGTCGGTGACGAACCGGTCCGGCCGGATGCCGCGCAGCAGCGGGCTGTTGCCGATCAGCGTCTTGATGTCGGCGCCGGCCTCGGCGGCGATCGTGCGGACCACCGGGTACGACTCGGGGTGCACGCTGGAGAAATCGAGCGGGTCCTCGCCGTCGCGGATCCGCAGGAAGCCGGCGCACTGCTCGAACGCCTTCGGGCCCAGCCGGGCCACCTTCCTGATCTCCTGGCGGCTGCGGAACGGGCCGTTCTGGTCGCGGTGCAGCACGATGTTCTCGGCCAGCCCGGCGCTGATCCCGGAGACCCGCGTGAGCAGCGGGGCCGACGCGGTGTTCACGTCGACCCCGACGCCGTTCACACAGTCCTCGACGACGGCGTCCAGCGAGCGGGCCAGCTTCACCTCGGAGATGTCGTGCTGGTACTGGCCGACGCCGATCGAGCGCGGGTCGATCTTCACCAGCTCGGCGAGGGGGTCCTGCAGGCGGCGGGCGATGGAGACCGCGCCGCGCAGCGAGACGTCCATGCCGGGCAGTTCCTGCGAGGCGTACGCGGAGGCGGAGTAGACCGACGCGCCGGCCTCGGAGACCATCACCTTGGTCAGGTTCGCCTCGGGGTGCCGCTTGATCAGCTCGGTGGCGAGCCGGTCGGTCTCCCGGGACGCGGTGCCGTTGCCGATCGCGATCAGGTCCACCTTGTGCATCGAGGCGAGCGCGGCGAGCCGGTGGATCGACTCGTCCCACTTGTTCTGCGGCACGTGCGGGTAGATCGTGTCGGTCGCCACGGCCTTGCCGGTCGAGTCGACCACCGCGACCTTCACACCGGTGCGGAAACCCGGGTCGAGGCCCATCGTCGTCCGCGTACCGGCGGGTGCGGCCAGGAGCAGGTCGCGCAGGTTGGCGGCGAAGACGCGGACCGCCTCGTCCTCGGCCGCCTCGCGCAGCCGGACCCGCAGGTCGGCGCCGAGGTGGATGAGGATCCGGGTACGCCAGGCCCAGCGCACCGTGTCGATCAGCCACTTGTCGCCCGGCCGGCCCTGGTTGCTGATCCGGTTGCGACCGGCGATGCGCCCCTCGAAGTACCCCTCGTCCTCCTCGGGGTGCGGCTCCATGGTGAGCTCGAGGACGTCCTCCTTCTCGCCGCGCAGCATGGCCAGGATGCGGTGCGAGGGCAGCTTCGCGTACGGCTCGGCGAAGTCGAAGTAGTCGGCGAACTTGGCACCGTCGGTCTGCTTGCCGTCGCGGACCTTGGCGACCAGCCGGCCGCGGGTCCACATCTGCTCACGCAGCTCGCCGATCAGGTCGGCGTCCTCGGCGAACCGCTCGATCAGGATGGCGCGCGCGCCGTCCAGGGCGGCCGGTGCGTCGGCGACCCCCTTCTCGGCGTCCACGAAGCCCTCAGCGGCCGCGCGGGGGTCCAGGGAGGGGTCGCCCAGGAGTTGGTCGGCGAGTGGCTCCAGGCCGGCCTCACGGGCGATCTGCGCCTTGGTCCGCCGTTTCGGCTTGAACGGCAGGTAGATGTCCTCCAGCCGGGCCTTCGTGTCGGCCTCGAGGATCTGTTGTTCGAGCGCCTCGTCCAGCTTGCCCTGGGACCGGATCGACTCCAGCACCGCGGCGCGCCGCTCCTCCAGCTCCCGCAGGTAGCCCAGGCGCTCCTCGAGCGTGCGCAGCTGGGCGTCGTCGAGCGTGCCGGTCACCTCCTTGCGGTAGCGGGCGATGAACGGCACGGTGGCCCCGCCGTCGAGAAGCTCGACCGCGGCGGTCACCTGACCGTCCCGAACCCCTAGCTCAGAGGCAATGCGTTGATGGATTGCTGTCGTCACGACGTCGATTGTTACCGAGGACTCTGTGCGTTGTCGCGCCGCCCCGCAGAGCCGGTCGCCGAGTCTTCACCCGGCGGGCGGTGCCGGCACCGACTCCGGCTCACCACTGCCACGATGTGATAAGCGCCCTGGTGTCCCTGATGTCACGCCTGGCCGGTTCGTCCTGGTCCAGCGCGGGCCGGGGTCGCTCGCGGGCACCGGATGGCCCCTGACCAGGGCGATCAGCTGTTCGTCGCGGGGGCGACCCACCATTGTCCCCGCCCCGGGAAAACAACACTACGTAGGAGGTACTAGAGACAACCGTTTGGGGCTTTGGCACTCTTGTCACATGACGCTTGCTGTCCGGGCGGTCGCCGCCACTGATCAGGGCCTGGTCCGGTCCAACAACGAAGACGCGGTCTTCGTCGGTAATCGACTGTTCGTGGTGGCGGACGGCATGGGCGGGCTGCCCGCCGGGGAGCTGGCGAGCGACATCCTGGTGCAGACCCTGAGCACGGTCGACACCACGCCGGACACCGGTGAGCCGCTGCAGGACCTGATCACCGCCCTGCAGACCGCCAACCAGCGCATCGAGGCGGCCGTCGCCGACGACGACGCCCGCGACGGCATGGGTACGACGGTGACCGCCCTGCTGCTCTCCGGCGACCGCCTGGCCGCCCTCAACGTCGGCGACTCCCGCTGTTACCTGCTGCGCGACGGCGACTTCCAGCAGCTGACCCGCGACGACACCTACGTCCAGGCGCTCGTCGACCAGGGCGTGCTCACCCCCGACGACGCCCGCCGCCACCCGCAGCGGGCGCTGGTCACGCAGGCGGTGCAGGGCGGCCCGTTCCGCCCGGCCGGCCGCATGATCCCGGCCAAGCTGGGCGACCGTTACCTGCTCTGCAGCGACGGCCTCTCCGATTACGTCGAGGACGCGGTGATCGCACAGACCCTGCGCGACGTGGCCGACCGCAAGTCGTGCGCCGCCGAACTGGTCAACCGCACCCTCGAGAACGGCGCCCCCGACAACGTCACCGTCATCGTCGCCGACGTCGTCGAGGCCTGACATATTCTCGGCGCGTGTTGATGGCTACCGAGCGTCTGGTTCTGCGGCGATTCCGGGCTTCGGACGCGGTGACGCTGGCGGCGTACCGGTCGGTGCCGGAGGTGGCGCGCTACCAGTCGTGGGACGCGCCGTTCCCGGTGGAGAAGGCGGAGGTCGCGGTCCGCAACTTCGCCGCCGGCTCGCCGGAGAAGGCGGGCTGGTTCCAGTACGCGATCGAGCTCACCGCCGAACGGGTGCTGATCGGTGACGTCGCGGTACGGCTGCACGACAATCTCCGGCAGGCCGAGATCGGTTTCACGCTGGATCCCGCGTACCAGAGAAAGGGTTTTGCGACTGAAGCCGTCAGTGCCGTCCTGGACCGGCTGTTCCGCCGCCAGGGGCTGCACAAGGTCACGGGGGAGTGCGACGCCCGCAACAAGCCGTCAGCGGCCCTGCTGGAGCGGCTGGGGTTCACGCGGGAGGGCCACCTGCGGCAGCAGACCTTCATCAAGGGCGAGTGGACCGACGACCTGCTCTACGGCCTGCTGTCCACCGAGTGGAAGTGACCGGGCCCCGGCTGCGCGAGGTGGATCCGCACAGCCGGGGATCAGCGTAATCAGCCCTCGTAGCGCAGCCAGACCGCGCCGAGTGGCGGCACCCGCAGCGACGCCGAGGCGTCAAAGCCGTGCCAGGCCAGGTTCTCCGCGTCGACCGCGCCGAGGTTGCCGACGCCCGAGCCGCCGTACAGCTCGCTGTCGGTGTTGATCACCTCGGACCAGCGGCCGGGGCGGGGCAGGCCGACGCGGTAGCCGTCGTGCGGTACGGCGGCGAAGTTGACCACGCAGGCCAGCGCGCCGCCGTCCGGTGCGAAGCGGACGAACGAGAACGTGTTGTGCTGCGAGTCCTCGCTGGTGATCCACCGGAAGCCGGACGGTGAGGTGTCCTGGGTCCACAGGGCCGGCGTGTCCCGGTACACCCGGTTCAGGTCGGTGACCAGGCCCTTGATGCCGCCGAACTGCGGGTCCTGGAGCAGGTCCCAGTGCAGGCCCTCGCCCTCGTTCCACTCCCGCTCGTCGCCCATCTCGGCGCCCATGAAGAGCAGCTGCTTGCCGGTGAACGCCCACATGAAGCCGAGCAGCGCCCGGGTGTTCGCCAGCTTCTGCCACAGGTCGCCGGGCATCTTGCCGGTGAACGAGCCCTTGCCGTGCACCACCTCGTCGTGGCTGATCGGGAGCATGTAGTTCTCGCTCCACGCGTACACCGTGGCGAAGGTCATCTGGTGGTGGTGCCACTGCCGGTAGATCGGCTCCTTCTCCATGTAGGAGAGGGTGTCGTTCATCCAGCCCATGTTCCACTTGAAGCCGAAGCCGAGACCGCCCAGGTGGGTGGGGCGGGTGACGCCGGGCCAGGCGGTGGACTCCTCGGCGATGGTCATCACGCCGGGGTGGTTCTTGTAGACGGTCGCGTTCATCTCCTGGAGGAAGCTGATCGCGTCCAGGTTCTCCCGGCCGCCGTACTGGTTGGGGGTCCACTCGCCTTCCTTGCGCGAGTAGTCCAGGTAGAGCATCGAGGCGACGGCGTCGACCCGCAGGCCGTCGGCGTGGAACTCCTCGCACCAGTAGAGGGCGTTGGCCACCAGGAAGTTGCGGACCTCCTTGCGGCCGTAGTCGAAGACGTACGTGCCCCAGTCGGGGTGCTCGCCGCGCCGCCAGTCGCCGTGCTCGTAGAGCGGGGTGCCGTCGAAGCGGGCCAGGGCCCACTCGTCCTTCGGGAAGTGCGCCGGAACCCAGTCCAGGATCACGCCGATGCCGGCCTGGTGCAGCTTGTCGACCAGGTGCCGGAACTCGTCCGGGGTGCCGAACCGCGAGGTCGGTGCGAAGTAGCCGGTGACCTGGTATCCCCAGGACCCGCCGAACGGGTGCTCCATCACCGGCATCAGCTCGACGTGCGTGAAACCGGTCTCCACGACGTACTCGACGAGCTGGTCGGCCAGCTCGGTGTACGACAGGCCGGGCCGCCACGAGCCCAGATGCACCTCGTAGCAGCTGATCGGCTCCTGGTGCCAGGACTTGCGGGAACGGTCCCGCATCCACTGCTCGTCGTGCCACTGGTACTCGGACTGGAACACCACCGACGCGGTGGCCGGCGGGACCTCGGTGTGCTGGGCGAGCGGGTCGGCGTGCTCACGCCAGACGCCGTCCCGGCCGAGGATCTTGAACTTGTACCGGGTGCCGATGTGGGCGTTCGGCACGTACAGCTCCCAGACGCCGCTGGAGCCGAGCGAGCGCATCGGCCACCCGTCGAACGGGCCCCAGCCGGCGAAGTCGCCGACCACCTGCACACCGTTCGCCGCGGGCGCCCACACCGAGAACGCCACGCCGGTGCCCTTCGGCTGGGCGCCGAGGACCTTCCACAGCTTCTCGTGCCGGCCCTCACCGATCAGGTGCAGGTCGAGCTCACCGAGGGTGGGCAGGTGCCGGTACGGGTCGTCGCACTGGGTGCCGTCCACGTCGACCCGGTAGTCGAGCACCGTACCGGGCAGCTCGGCGGCGAAGATGCCGTCGTCGTGCACCCGCGTCGCCTCGTACCGTTCACCGTCGTGCAGGATCGCCACCGCCGACGCGCCTTTGCGCAGCGTACGGATGACGGTGCGCCCGCCGTGCGGGTGCGCGCCCAGGATGGCGTGCGGATCGTGGGTCTCTCCGGCGATCACGCTGTTCATGGCGCGCTTGTCGGCGGCCAGCGGTGAGGTGGTGTGCCCGATCATGGCTGAGGGTCTCCTCCGGGGGTGTCTATCAAGCGGGCGATGGACCGCAGCGGGATACGCAGCCATCCGGGCCGGTGGCGCGACTCGTACGCGGCCTCGTAGACCGCCTTGTCCAGTTCGTACGCTGCCAGCAGCTCGCCCCGGTCCCGGGGGTCGACGCCGGCCACGTGCGCGTACCCGTCGCAGAAGGCGGTCCGGTTGCGGTCCACCCACTCGCGGGCCCGCGCCGCCAGGTGCTCGTCCTCGTCCTGGTCCACGAGCAGCTGGTACGCGGCGTACTCGTAGGAGCGCAGCACGCCGGCCACGTCGCGCAGCGGCGAGTCGGGCAGGCGGCGCTCGTCGAGCGGCTGGCCCGGCTCACCCTCGAAGTCGATCAGCAGCCAGGCCTCCGGCGTGCGCAGCACCTGGCCCAGGTGCAGGTCGCCGTGCACCCGCTGGACGACGACCTGCTCGCCGGTGAGCGCGGTGAACCGGCCGGTGATCGCCGGGACGTACTGCTCGAGCTCGGGCACCGCGGCGGCGGCGCTGCGCAGCCGGGCCAGCACCGCGTCCAGCGGGAACGGCGCCGGGCCGGTGCCCAGCTCCTCGGCGAGGGTCAGGTGCACCGACGCGACGGACTCACCGAGCCGGTACGACTCGCCCTGGAAGTCGCCGCCCACCTCGTCCGCGGCGAACGCGGCGTCGGCGAACAGGTCCCGGGCCGACGCGGTGGCCATCGCCCAGCCCTCGGCGGAGTTGGCCGCGTACTCGGTCACCATGCCGAGCGAGCAGGACCCGCCCTCGTCGGCGCTCTGGAACGAGCCGAGCAGCCGGGCCACGTGGACGTTGCCGGCCCGGCCGAGCACCCGGTTCAGCTCGATGTCCGGGTTGATGCCGCAGGTGACCCGGCGGAACACCTTGAGGATCGCGTCCTCGTTGAAGATCACGCTGGTGTTGCTCTGCTCGGCGTCGAAGACCCGCGGCCACGCCTCGAGCGGCAGCGTGATGCCGGGCTCCTTCTCGAAGGTGACGTCGCCCCTGGTCTCGGAGCCTTCCACCAGCCCGAGAAGGTAGCGCGCGGCCTCCGCGTCGTAGAGCGCGTCGTAGCCCACCCGGCCGTCGTCGGCGGTGCCGATCGTGGCCACGGTGTTGTACTCGGCGACCGGGGAGGAGCCCCAGCCGACCATGATCTGGTACCGCTCGGAGCTGCCGTCGGTGTACTCGACGTCGACCAGGACCAGCTCCAGGTCCTCACCGAGCGCGGTGGCCGAGGCCTCCTTGACGGACGCGAGCTCCCGGCTGCGTCCCGCGTACCAGCGTTGTTTCGGTAACCACTCGGCGTAAGGCAAAGTCATTGCTTCTCCTCTGACCCGCACAACTGGAACCAGTAGAAGCCGTGTCCCGGGAGGGTCAGCAGGTACGGCAACTGGCCGATCCGGGGAAAGTTGACGTGCCCGGTCAGCTCCACCGGTGTGTACCCGTTCCAGTGCTGAAGGTTGAGCTCGATCGGCTGCGGGAAGCGTGACAGGTTGTTGACGCAGAGCACCACGTCGTCGCCGATCTCCCGCAGGAACGCCAGCACCGACGGGTTGGAGCCGCCCAGCTCGCGGAACGTGCCGACGGCGAACGCCTCGTGCCGGCGGCGAACAGCCAGCATCGTCCGCGTCCAGTTGAGCAGCGACGTGGCGCTGTCGCGCTGCGCCTCCACGTTCACGGCCTGGTAGCCGTAGACCGGGTCCTGGTTGACCGGCAGGTAGAGCCGTCCTGGCGTGGCAGTGGAGAAACCGGCGTTGCGGTCCGGCGTCCACTGCATCGGCGTGCGCACACCGTCGCGGTCACCGAGCCAGATGTTGTCGCCCATGCCGATCTCGTCGCCGTAGTACAGCACCGGTGAACCGGGCAGCGACAGCAGCAGCGCGGTGAACAGCTCGATCTGGTTCCGGTCGTTCTCCAGCAGCGGGGCGAGCCGGCGGCGGATGCCGACGTTCGCCTTCATCCGCGGGTCCTTGGCGTACTCGGAGTACATGTAGTCGCGCTCTTCGTCGGTGACCATCTCGAGCGTCAGCTCGTCGTGGTTCCGCAGGAAGATGCCCCACTGGGTGTTGTCCGGAATCGCGGGTGTCTGCGCCAGGATCTCCGAGATCGGGAAGCGCGACTCGCGCCGGACCGCCATGAAGATGCGCGGCATCAGCGGGAAGTGGAACGCCATGTGGCACTCGTCGCCGCCGGAGCGGGGATCGCCGAAGTACTCCACCACGTCGGCCGGCCACTGGTTCGCCTCGGCCAGCAGCACCCGGCCCGGGAACTCGTCGTCGATCACCTTGCGGCAGTGCTTGAGGAACGCGTGGGTGGCCGGCAGGTTCTCGCAGTTCGTGCCCTCCTCCTCGAAGAGGTACGGCACCGCGTCCAGCCGGAACCCGTCGATACCCAGGTCCAGCCAGAACCGCAGGACGTCGAGCATCGCCTCCTGCACGGCCGGGTTCTCGTAGTTGAGGTCCGGCTGGTGCGAGAAGAACCGGTGCCAGTAGAACTGCCGCCGCACCGGGTCGAACGTCCAGTTCGACTCCTCGGTGTCGACGAAGATGATCCGCGCGTCCTTGTACTTGTCGCTGGTGTCGCTCCAGACGTAGAAGTCGCCGTACGGCCCCTCCGGGTCGTGCCGCGACGCCTGGAACCACGGGTGCGAGTCGGAGGTGTGGTTCATGACCAGGTCGGTGATGACCCGGATGCCCCGCTTGTGCGCCGCGTCCAGCAGCGCCACGAAGTCCTCGACCGTGCCGAACTCCGGCAGCACCTTGTAGAAGTCGCGGATGTCGTACCCGCCGTCACGCAGCGGCGAGTCGTAGAACGGCGGCAGCCACAGGCAGTCGACGCCCAGCCATTGCAGGTAGTCGAGGCGCTCGATCAGGCCCCGCAGGTCGCCGCCGCCGTCCGACCCGGAGTCGTAGAACGCCCGGACCAGAACCTCGTAGAAGACGGCACGCTGGAACCAGGTGCGATCCGCCGGGAGTGCCCGGGCGTGGCCGAAGTCGCCGGACGTCGGGTGCTCGACCACACCGTCCTCGATGTGGCTGCCCTCCGCCGGATCGTGCTCGCTCGTCAACTCCATCGAGTTCCCCCTACCCCGTCTGCACGACGAAGATGTGCGCCGGCTCGACGTACGGGTCGATCCGGACCGCGTTGTACTGTCCCCACTCGTACGTCGCCCCGCTGATCTGGTCGACGACCGTGAAACGGTCGTGCCAGTCCATGCCCAGCGCCGGCATGTCGAGAGTGGTGTTGCCCCATTGGACGTTGCTCGAGTCGAACGAGCAGATCACCAGGACGGTGTTGCCGGTGTCGGGATCCCGCTTGGAGAAGCAGAGCAGGGCGCCGTTGTCGATCTCGTGGAATCGCAGGTTGCGCAGCCAGTGCAGGGCGGGATTCTCGTCGCGGAGCCGGTTCAGCCGGGTGAGGTACGGCGCCAGGGACCGGCCGGCCCGCTCGGCCGCCGCCCAGTCCCGCGGCTTGAGTTCGAACTTCTCGTTGTCGATGTACTCCTCGGCGCCGGGACGCGGCACGTGCTCGAAGAGCTCGTAGCCCGAATACATACCCCAGGACGGGGTGAGCATCGCCGCCAGCACCGCGCGGATCTTGAACATCGGCGGCCCGCCGCGCTGCAGCGACTCGTGCAGGATGTCCGGCGTGTTCGGCCAGAAGTTCGGCCGCATCCAGTCCACCGTGGTGAGCAGCTGCTGCATGTACTCACGCATCTCGCCGGCCGTGGTGCGCCAGGTGAAGTACGTGTACGACTGGCTGAAACCGATCTTCCCGAGCCCGTTCATCATGGCAGGCCGGGTGAACGCCTCGGCCAGGAACAGCACGTCCGGGTCGGTTTCCTTCACCTTCGGGATCAGCCACTGCCAGAAGTTGACGGCCTTGGTGTGCGGGTTGTCGACCCGGAAGATCTTGACGCCCGCGCTGACCCAGTGCATGACCACGCGGTAGACCTCGTCGCGCAGCGTGCGGTAGTCGTTGTCCCAGTTGATCGGGTAGATGTCCTGGTACTTCTTGGGCGGGTTCTCGGCGTACGCGATGGAGCCGTCGGCGCGGGTGGTGAAGAACTGCGGGTGCGACTTGACCCACGGGTGGTCCGGTGCGGCCTGCAGGGCGAGGTCCAGCGCAACCTCCATGCCCAGCTCCTCGGCGCGCTCGCGGAACGCCTTGAAGTCGTCGAGGGTCCCCAGCTCGGGGTGGATCGCGTCGTGACCGCCCTCGTCCGAGCCGATCGCCCACGGCGAGCCGACGTCCTCCGGACGGGCGACCAGGGTGTTGTTCCGGCCCTTGCGGTTGATCTTTCCGATGGGGTGGATCGGAGGGAGGTAGACGACGTTGAAGCCCATCGCCGCGATGGCGGGCAGCCGCTCCGCCGCGGTCCGGAAGGTGCCGTGCTTGATCGGGGTGGCGTCCGGGCCGACCTCGGCGCCCTCGGAGCGCGGGAAGAACTCGTACCACGCGGAGTAGAGGGCGCGCTTGCGGTCCACCCAGAGCGCGAACGAGCGGGTCGTGGTGACCAGCTGCCGCACCGGGTGGTGCCAGAGCAGCTCCTCCAGGTCCAGCGCCGGGGTGACCCGGGCGAACAGGGAACGCTGCCCGTCGCGCAGGGCCGCGGCCGCGTCACGGACCCGGTCCTCGTCGCCGGGCGGCACGATCTTGGCGGCCAGGTCGATGACGTCGGCGCCCTCGGCCAGGTCGTTGGCGAGGTCCTCGGCACCCTGCCCGGCGCCGATCTTCTTCACCACCGCGTCGCGCCATGTCCGGTAAGGATCGTCGAACGCCTCGACGGTGAAGGTCCAGCGGCCCACCACGTCGGGCTTGATGGCGGCATGCCACTGGTCGAGACCCGGCTCGCCCGGGGTCATCCGGGTGAACGGCTTGGTCTCGCCGTCGGGGCCACGCCATACCACGTTCACACCGAGGGCGTGGTGGCCTTCGCGATAGGACACCGCCGAGACCGGCACGAGTTCGCCGACCACCGCTTTCGCGGGGTAGCGGCCACCGGAAACAGCCGGTGTCACGTCTTCGATGGGGAAGCGACCGGTCATGATCTCCACCGTAGTCAGAGGGGCGCGGGAGGACTCGGCGACCGGAAAACCACCGCCGTCGTCCTTTGACTTCTCCGCAGTGGAGGAAATGAAACCGGCCGAGAGCCGATGCACCTCAACCTACCGGAGCGCGCTCAGCGCGGCCCATCCGGACGCGGCCGCGCGCCACCGGAAAACACGACAAGTTCACCTGATCGCAACAGGCGTTCATCGTGCGGCGGCCGCAGCTCCGGGACCGCTCCGGCGAGCAGTACCACATCGCCCGCCCGGCGTCCCCTCAACACCCCGCTTCCGCCCAGCAGTGCCACAGCGAACCACCACCCCGATTCACAATCCTTTCCGGTACGCCTGAAGCGCTCGACCTGGCCCGCAACGCCCGGCCCGGGCGGCCCGGGGAGTGTGTCGGTTGCCGCCGGTTGCCATCGGGTGACCCTGCTCAAGACCGGGCTCCGGCTCCCGAGCTATATCCCTGACGCGAGCCGGACACGGCAAGCGCCTGAGGGAGGGGAATCCCACCGTGGCCGGACCATCCACCGCACTCTCGCCGGTGATCGCCGCCAGTACGCACTGGCTGGCCCGCGCCTACCCCGGGGGAGACTCCAACACGGTCGCGCACACCCTCGCCGAGCTCCAGGCCCGCCAGGCGGTGACCGTCGCCGCCTGGCTGCGGTACCCCACCGAGGTCGACGCCGCGCTCGTCGCGATCGCCGGGCCCGGCGGTTCCGCACTGCTCGACTGGAAGGCCGGCAGCGAGCCCGAGGACGAGTTCGCCGACGGCGAGGGCTGGCGCACCTGGGTCGACGAGGTCGTCGTGAGCTGGGCCGCCTGCCTGCTCGCCGACCCGATGCTGGCCCGCCGCGGGGTCGACTCGGTGATCGCCGCGATGCCGATCACCGACCCCCGGCCCCGCCCGCACGCCCGCCGCCCCGGTGGCCTGCCCACCGAGTTCCGCCGCCTGCTCCAGCCGGACACCCGCGACCGGGACGCTGCCGCGCTGCTGCGCCACCCTGATCTGCTGGACCCGATCGCGTCGATGCACCGCGACACTCTGCTCTACCTGCTGGACGCTGAGCAGGACCGCGCGCCGCTTGCCGCGTAAGGCGCTTTCCGCCGCCGCTGTTTGAGGTGTTCCCTGTTCGCCCCTTCCGGCCGGATCCCGGTGGGTCACGCACCCTCGTGACTCAGCGGGACGGGAGGGACTGAGAGGCCGCAAGACCGGTGCTGCCCTGTCCTCCTGGGCGCCGGTCTTGCGGCCTCTCTCTGTTCTCCTCGTCCCGCCACGCGGCTTGGCCAGCGCACCGCTTCGCCGCCGGTCGGCCACCGCGCCCGCCGACCTTGGCCGCGTCTGTCGGTCGGATGGCGAGGGGGGGGGGTGGTGTTCAGCCGTTGGCGAGGCGGGGTGGGAAGCCGCCGGTGGCGATCGGGCCCCACGACTCGATGGTGACTCGGATCAGGCATTTGCCCTGGTCGCGCATTGCTTGACGGTATTCGTCCCAGTGGGGGTGCTCGCCGGAGATGGAGCGGAAGTAGTCGACCAGGGGCTCCACCGCCTCGGGCAGGTCGATCACCTCGGCGACGCCGTCGACCTGCACCCACGGACCGTTCCACTCCTCGGAGAGGACGCAGAGGCTGACCCGCGGGTCGCGGCGGATGTTCGCCACCTTGGCGCGCTCCGGGTAGCTGGAGATCACGATCCGGCCCTCGGTGTCCACACCGCACGAGTTGGGCGAGGACTGCGGGCGGCCGTCCTTGCGGGTCGTCATCAGGATCGCGTGGTGCCGGGGGCGCAGGAACTCGATCAGCTCCTCCCGCCCGACGCGGCTGTTCGTCGCGATGGTGCGTGCCATTTTTTCCCTACCGGTTCGGATGGGGCCCGTGCGGGCCGCGTCGGCTGCTGGTCTTGGACGGGCCGGGTGGGCTAGTGGATCTGGTGGGACTGGGCGGCTGCGTCGACCTGGATGGCGCCGGGGTCCTGGGGGCCGGGGCCGGCGGCGGCCTGTTCGGCGCTGACCGCGGCGCCGATGATGCCGGCGTTGTTGAGCAGGGTGGCGGCGACGATCGGGGTGCGCAGGTCGAGCAGGGGGAAGAACTTCTCCGACTTCTTGCTCACGCCGCCGCCGATGATGAACAGCCGCGGTGAGAGCAGCATCTCGACGTGCCGCAGGTAGCGCTCGACGCGGGGGGCCCACTGCTCCCAGCTCAGCTCCTCGGACTCGCGGACGCGGTCGGAGGCGAGCAACTCGGCGTCGCGGCCGTCGAGCTCGAGGTGGCCCAGCTCGGTGTTGGGCAGCAGGACGCCGTCGAGGAACAGGGCGCTGCCGATGCCGGTGCCGAAGGTCAGCATCATGATCAGGCCGGACTGGTCGCGGCCGGCGCCGAACGCGACCTCGGCCGCACCGGCGGCGTCGGCGTCGTTGAGCACGGTCACCGGCATGCCGAGGCGCTCGGTGAACAGCTGGGCGGCGGGCGCGTTGAGCCAGGACTTGTCGACATTCGCCGCGGTGAGGGTCACGCCGTCGACCACCACGCCGGGGAAGGTGATGCCGACCCGCTCGATCCCGTCGAACTTGCCGGCCACCTCGGCGACCGCCTCGACGACGCTCTCCACGTCGGCGGGCTGTGGGGTGGGCACACGGAACCGCTCCTCGAGCAGGTCGCCGCGGACGGTGTCGACCGGGGCGCCCTTCACTCCGGAGCCGCCGATGTCGATGCCGAGGATGCTCATCCGTCTTCCGTTCTTCATTTCGGGTGCTTTCCCGGATTGGTGTCTACCACGCCGCACCGACAGTAAATCTTGCGCTCCGACGGATCGTGAGCGACCGACACCATAGGATGAACCCGCTCCGTAGTTCCCGTATTCACGCATCGTCACTCATACTTTCGGCTAGTCGCTTGTCGTCTCCTCGGCTAGCGTTGCCTCAAAGAACGGTCGCCGCGCGCGGGCACGGCTCTCTGCCCGCTGATGGAGGACCTGTCCATGACGCTCATCGAGACCTCACCGCCAACCACACCACGAACCACCCGGATCAGTCCGGAGACCAGCGCTTCCGACCTGCTCGACCTGATGGCCGTCGCGCCACCCGAGCAGCGGGCGAGACTCCGGGACCGGGCGATCGAGGCCTGGCTTCCTCTCGCCCGTCACCTCGCCCACCGGTACTCCGGCCGTGGCGAGCCCACCGACGACCTGGTCCAGACCGCCACCGTGGGCCTGATCAAAGCTGTCGACAAGTTCGACCCGGAACGTGGCGTCGACTTCGCCGGTTACGCGATCCCGACCATCATCGGCGAGATCAAGCGGCACTTCCGGGACCGCACCTGGTCGGTCCGTGTGCCCCGCCGGCTGCAGGAGCTGCGCCTGGCGATCACCGAGGCGAACAGCACGCTCACGCACAGCCTCGGCCGCTCGCCGACAGTCCCCGACATCGCGGTCCACCTGGGCATCAGCGAGGAGGACGTGCTCGAGGGCCTGGAGGGCGCCCGGGCGTACAACGCGACCTCCCTGTCCACGCCGATCAGCGCGGACGGCAGCACCGAGCTGGGTGACACGCTCGGCGGCGTCGACCACGAGTACGAGATCGCCGAGACCCGGGTCGCCCTGGGCCCCGCGATGGCGACGCTGGACGAGCGCGAGCAGAAGATCCTGACGCTGCGGTTCTACGGCAACCTCACCCAGTCGCAGATCGCCGATCAGGTCGGTATCTCCCAGATGCACGTGTCCCGGCTGCTCACCAAGGCACTCAGCAAGCTGCGCAACCAGCTCGTCCTCTAGGCCCCAAGCCGCCGGCGCGGACGAAGGGAAGCACGAACCGTGGGGAATCCAGGTGCGGATTCCCCACGTTGCTGTGCCGAGGCGCCGCCGCCGGATCACTGGGCGCCGCTGGCCCGCCAGTTCAGCTGGATCAGCAGGTGACGTGCCTCGTCCGCGACCTCGGCGTCGGCGAGTACCGCGTACTGGGCGGCCTGCAGTGAGCTGCGCGACGTGAAGTCGCGGCGCCCGCCGGTCGCGGCGTGCGCGATGGCTCCGAAGATGGCGCCCCACACGGCACCGATCAGCACCGTGGTGAGAATGACCGCGATCCATCCGGAGTCGCTGAACAGGCCGAAGAGCAGCCCGATGAAGAGGCCGAACCAGGCACCGCTGGCCGCGCCGGCGACGGCGGCCCGCCCGACGGTGAGGCGGCCGAGCACGTTCTCGACCAGGCGCAGGTCGGTTCCGACGATCGAGGTCCGCTGAACCGGGAACTTGTTGTCCGACAGGTAGTCGACGGCCTGCTGGGCGAGCGCGTAGTCCGGGTAGGAACCGACGACCACCGTCGGGCCGGTGTTCCGGCCCAGCCCGGCGGCCTTGCTGGGCAGGTCGGGAACCCCGGCCGGACCGGGCGGCACCGACGAACCGGGCACCGCGGCCGCCGGGTTGTCAGCGGGCCCAGCACCGGCCGGAAGACCGGAGGAAGCACCGGCCGGAGGCCCGGAAGGAGCACCGGAAGAGGTGCCGGAAGGAGCACCGGAAGGAGCACCGGAAGAGGTGCCGGAGGGAGAATCGGAGGGAGTGCCGGAGGGGGTGGTGGTCATTTCTTGCCTCCCTGGACGGGCCGGCCGGCGGGCGGTTCGCCCGCGGTGAGCCGGACCCACAGAATGAAGGTGCCGGCGACGCAGGCGACGATGCCCGCCGCGCCGGCGAGGAACGCGTACTTGCCGGACACGAAGTCCGGGAAGACCCGCTCGGACAGGGCCACGGCGACCAGGCCGACCATGGCGGCCGCCGCGGTGACCGCGCCGGTGATGCCGAGGACCAGCATCACCAGGCGGTTCGGGAGGTGCAGCGGCCGGGTGCCGCCGGACAGGCGCAGGCGTACGCCCCACACCGCCAGCGATCCCCAGGCCAGCACGATGAGCAGGGCGGCGACCGCGTCGCTGGGGCGGTGCCACTCGGCCCACACGGTGGCGACCGCGACGACCGCGACGTAGGCGGCGCCGGCCAGCCCGACAGTGCCGCGCAGTGCCCGCGGGAAGACCAGCACCAGCACGAACGCGACCGAGGCGGCGGCCGCGGTGTGCCCGCTCGGGAACGAGTTGGGCATCCCGGTGCCGTCCAGGTCCGGCCGGTCCAGCCCGGCCTTGAGCATCTGCACGGTGACGTTCGCGGCGATCACCGTGAGGGTGGCCGCGACGGACAGATCGAGGCGGCGCCGCAGGGCGCCGAGGGCCGCGGCGAGCACGCAGACCAGGGCGAGGATCACCAGCTGGGTGGCGTTGAGCGTACGGGAGAGCACGTCGGTCACCTGGGGATGGTCGACGTCGCCGCCCCGCATCGCCGCGGTGTCGATCTGCTGGCCCAGCGGGGTGCGTATGAAGCCGTACCAGACGGCGGCGGCACCGGCGGCCGCGGTGATGGAGACGAACAGTGGCGAGACCGTGTGCCAGGTGCTCCGGCCCGAGGGCACGGGAGCGGTCCTGACACGGGCGGGGCGCGGCTCGACGGCCGTCATGTCGTCCTCCATAGCGACTGGCGCTGGCGATGTCGTCACGCCTTTCCCCGTGGCGTGATTTTCCAAGCACGGGCGATCATCCTCCCCGGCGTTGCCTGAGTCACTGCAACGCGCCCGCACCCTTTCCGGCGCCCGCCGGATCATCGCAACGCGCCCGCACCCTTTTCGGCTCCGGGGGCGCAACGCCCGGAACGGACCTTCATAGGCGATGGCTGCCGCAACGAGGGGACGTTCTTTCATGTCGCACAGCACCCGACGACTGCTCACCGGCGCTCTGCTGGTGCTTGCCGCCGGGACCGGGGTGGGTGTGTCGCCGGTCGCGGCGTCCGCGGCCGGTTCCGCGGCCACCATCGACGTCGGCAGCGCGCTGAAGGCCCGCTCGGCGCCCACCCTGACCGCCAAGGTGGTCGGCTCGCTGCGCGACGGGCAGAAGGTCACCGTCGACTGCTCGGTGACCGGCCAGCCGGTCCGGGGAAAGGTCCGCACCACGGCCACCTGGGACCGGCTCAGTGACGGGTCCTACATTTCGCACGCTTACGTCCGTACCAAAGCCAAGGTTTCCTCTTGCACTGCCGCCGGACCGGTGGCACCTCGCGATGCCAAGACCGCGACGTTCGTGACCGGCCGGGTGCGCAGCGCCGACGGTGTGGTCAACGTGCGCACCGGCTCGTCCACCGTGAGCGGCGTGGCCCGCAAGGTCGCCAACGGTGCGACGGTGAAGGTGTCGTGTGCCGTACAGGGTGCCCGGGTTGCCGGGACCGTCCGGACCACCACACAGTGGGACCGGCTCACCGACGGTAAGTACATCTCTCACGCGTACGTCGTCTCCCCGGCCGTCAAGGCCTGCCCGGCGCCCGTCCCCGTGCCCGCACCGGCGCAGCCCGCCCTGACGCCCGACCAGTTCATCGCCGCCGCCGTGCCCGGTGCCCAGCAGGGCTGGCGCCAGTACGGCGTCCCGCCGTCAGTGACCATCGCCCAGTCGATCCTGGAGTCCGGCTGGGGCCGCAGCAGCCTGTCCGCGACGGACCGCAACTACTTCGGGATCAAGTGCCAGAACGGCTACTACGGCCCGCACGCCACCGGCTGCCACGTCTACCGGACCGACGAGTGCACCAAGGCCGGCAAGTGCTTCGAGACGGCTGACGCGTTCCGCACCTACGCCACGATGGCGCGCTCGTTCCGCGACCACGGCCACTTCCTGCGCGACAACAAGCGGTACGGCCCGGCGTTCACCTACACCCGGGACGCCAACAAGTTCATCTGGACCGTGTGGAAGGCCGGGTACGCCACCGACCCGAAGTACTACACCAAGGTCACCGGCATCATGGCCACCTACAACCTGTACCGCTACGACACCTGGAAGTAACACCAACGAGGGCGTTTTGCGGCATACGCTCTTTATGGTGGAGGGTCGGAAGAGGAGCGAGCGGCGGGCCACCGGCCCGCTGCTCGCCGCTGCCGTGCTGGTCACGGGCCTTCTCGTGACCGCACTGGTGGCCGCCGGCCTGCACGCGGGCCAGCAGGACAAGGCCGAGCGCGTGATGGACCAGCGTCACGCGATGACCCTCGCCGCGGTGGAGACCGAGATCGGCCGTTACCGCGCCGTCCTGGAGACCCTCGCCGCTGGTGCGGCCAGCCAGACCACGCTGACCTGGGACGACTTCGACGTGTCCAGTTCCGCGCTCGCCGACGCCCACCTGATCGGGGCGGCCGCGCTGGCGTTCGTCGTCCCGGTCCGGACCGGGGACGTGCCCGCCGAGGAGAAGAAGTGGCGCGACCTCGGTGCCTCCGGCCTGACCATGCGGCCGGTCGGTACCGGCGAGCACTTCTTCACGATCTACACCCAGCTGCTGAACGACTCCGAGGAAGGCGGCGTGACAGGCACCGACCTGATCACGCTCCCGGAGTTGCGGACCGCCCTGCAGGAGGCCCGCCGGCTCCACCAGACCACCGCCTCCGACACCTACGTCCTGCTGCGCGACCGCGGGCGGCCCGTCGCCGAGCAGCAGGAGTCCTTCGTCTTCGCCGCGCCGATGTGGACCCGGGCCAACACGCCGAGGTTCGTCGGCTGGATGGTCCTGGGCCTGCGCGGCCGCAGCTTCCTCTCCGGCATCCTGGACACCACCAGCCAGGGGCACCTCTTCGGCACCCTGACCGCGGCGAACAGCGACGGCAGCCGGGTCACCATCGCCGACTGGCGGGTGCCCGGCAAGCCGGACCTCTCCCGCACCTCGGAGTTCGAGGTGGGTGACCGCCTTTGGACGCTGCAGACCCGGGCGGACTCCGGCCGGCTTCCCGGCGCCGGTGGGCACCCCGCCGCGATCGCCCTGATCGGCGGCCTGCTGCTCACCCTGTTGCTGGCCTGGCTGGTGCACGTGCTGGCTACCGGCCGGTCCCGGGCCCGCGACCAGGTTGCGGTGGCCACCGCCGAGCTGCGCGAGGCCGAGGCGGAGAGCCGCAGCCAGGCCGACCTGCTCGGCGCGATCCTGACCGGGATCAGCGACGGCGTGGTCGTGGTGGACCAGGACGGCTCGGTGCTGCTGCACAACCCCGCCGGGCGGCGCCTGCAGGGCGTGTCCGAGGACAGCGACGAGCCCGAGCTGTGGCAGGAGCACTACGGCGCCTATCGGGCGGACGGCAAGACCCCGCTGCCGCTCGACGAGATGCCGCTGATCCGGGGATTGCGCGGCGAGTCGTCGGACGGTGTCGAGGTGGTCATCCGCAACGCGGGACGGCCGGAAGGGGTGCTGCTCAGCGTCGACGGGCGGCCGCTCGACCTCAGCGCCGGGGCGCGGGGCGCGGTCGCGGTGTTCCGGGACATCACCGAGCTGCGCCGCTACGAGACCGACCTGACCATCTTCGCGGGCGTGGTGGCGCACGACCTCAAGGCGCCGCTGTCGGTGGCCCGGGGACACGCCGAACTGGCGCTGGAGGACCTGCTCGGCGATCTGACGGCGGTCGCCGACGCGCAGGAGTCGGTGCGGCGGGTGGTGCAGGCCCTCGACCGGATGGACGCGCTGATCGAGACGCTGCTGGCGTACACCACCGCCCGGCACGCGCCGCTGCGTCTCGCCCCGGTGGAGCTGGAACCGCTGGTCCACGAGGTGATCGAGGACCGGGTCGCGCACCGGGCCGGTGCGGGCCAGCCGGCGGCGCAGTGGTCGGTCGGCAGGCTGCCGCGGGTGGAGGCGGACGCCCGGATGCTGCGGCACGTCCTGGACAACCTGATCGGCAACGCGGTCAAGTACGTTCGCCCGGGCAGCGCGCCGCGGGTCGAGGTGACCGGGCGGGCCGAGGGGCCGGACCGGGTGCGGATCGAGATCGCCGACTGCGGCATCGGCATCCCGGACGGCGAGAAGCCGCACGTTTTCGAGTCGTTCCACCGTACCGAGCAGGCCGCCGGCTACGCCGGAACCGGCCTGGGCCTGGCGATCTGCAAGCGCATCGTGGAACGTCACGGCGGCGAGATCGGCGTCGCCGACAACCACGGCGGGGGTACGCGCTTCCACTTCACGCTGCCCGCCGCCGCCACCCCGCACCAGCAGGAGGAACCCGCGATGTCCACCGGTGAACCGCAGGAGGACGAAGCCGTACGCGCCGCCCTGGACCGTGCGCTCGCCGAGCGTGCCGCCATCCTGGAGGCCGCCCACCTGCCCGGCATGGGCGGCCCGCCGCTACCCGCCGAGCACCCGGTACCGGCACCGTCCCGGGACCGGCAGCACCAGGACTAGGCCCGTCCTCAGGGCAGCCCCTGGGCGGTGTGCGGGAGCAGGGTCGCGATCAGCGCCAGCAGCTGGGCCGGCACGAACGGCTTCAGCAGCGTCGCCGAGGCTCCCGCGTCCTCGGCCCGGCCGTCGCCCGGCATCAGCGAACCGCTGGCCACCACCACCGGGATGTGCCGCAGGTCCACGTCGGCCCGGATGGCGCGGCACAGGTCCAGGCCGGTCATCTTCGGCATGTCGACGTCCGTGACGACCAGATCCGGCCGGTGCTCGCGGATCGCCGCGAGAGCCGCCGCGCCGTCAGCCGCCGCCACGACGCGGTGCCCGGCCCGTTCCAGGGAGCGTTGCAGCACGTACCTGATGTCGTCGTGATCTTCCGCGACAACGATCACCGTTGACCTCGTCTCTGAAGCTCGTGTTTTCAAGGGGGATATCGATCCACCCGGCCCCCGGGACACGGGCGGTGTTAATCACCAGGCGTTTCGGGCCGGTTCCGCCTATCCTTGGCGCGCCATGTCGATATCGCCTTCTCCCGCTCCGGCCGTGCCCGAGCTGCGCCGACGTATCTCCCAGCTGCTTCCCCGTGACGAGCGGCGCCTGCAGCGCCGCCTCGACGGGACCCGGCGGATCCGCGACGACGCGGCCCGCTCCGCCGCGCTCGCCGAGATCGCGGCCGAGGTCGAGGCCGCTCAGCTGCGGCTCGAGAGCCGCCTGACCAGCGTTCCCCGGATCGTCTATCCGCAGTCGCTGCCGGTCAGCATCCGCAAGGACGACATCGCCGCGGCGATCCGTGACCACCAGGTGGTTGTCGTCGCCGGCGAGACCGGGTCCGGCAAGACCACCCAGCTGCCGAAGATCTGCCTGGAGCTGGGGCGGGGTGTGCGCGGGCAGATCGGGCACACCCAGCCGCGCCGGATCGCGGCCCGGACCGTGGCCGAGCGGATCGCCGAGGAGCTGGACCGGCCGCTCGGCTCGACAGTCGGTTACAAGGTGCGCTTCACCGACCAGGTCAGCGACGACACCATGGTCAAGGTGATGACCGACGGCATCCTGCTCGCCGAGATCCAGAACGACCGGATGCTGCGCCGTTACGACACGCTGATCATCGACGAGGCGCACGAGCGCAGCCTCAACATCGACTTCATCCTCGGCTACCTGCGGGAGCTGCTGCCCAAGCGCCCCGACCTCAAGCTGATCATCACGTCGGCGACGATCGAGACCGCGCGGTTCGCCGAGCACTTCGCCGACGCCGGGGGCAAGCCCGCCCCGGTGATCGAGGTGTCCGGGCGTACCTATCCGGTGGAGGTGCGCTACCGGCCCCTCGTGACGGCCACCGTCCTCACCGACGACGAGATCCGTGAGGAGCCCATCGACCAGATCGACGGCATCGCCGCGGCCGTCGACGAGCTGCCCCGCGACGGCGACATCCTGGTCTTCCTCTCCGGCGAGCGCGACATCCGCGACACCGCCGACGCGCTGGCCAAGCGCGACCTGCGCAACACCGAGATCGTCCCGCTCTACGGCCGGCTCTCCGCCGCCGAACAGCACCGGGTCTTCGAGCGGCACACCGGCCGCCGGGTCGTGCTCGCCACCAACGTCGCCGAGACCTCGCTGACCGTCCCCGGCATCCGCTACGTGATCGACCCCGGCACCGCGCGGATCAGCCGGTACTCGCACCGCCTCAAGGTGCAGCGGCTGCCCATCGAGCCCATCTCGCAGGCCAGCGCCAACCAGCGCAAGGGCCGCTGCGGGCGGACGTCCGACGGCATCTGCATCCGGCTCTACACCGAGGAGGACTTCGAGCAGCGGCCCGAGTTCACCGAGCCGGAGATCCTGCGGACCAACCTGGCCAGCGTCATCCTGCAGATGACCAGCCTGGGCCTCGGCGACCTGCAGAAGTTCCCGTTCATCGACCCGCCGGACCGGCGCAACATCAACGACGGCATCAAGCTGCTCGAAGAGCTCGGCGCGCTCGACGACCGCAAGCTCACCCCGATGGGCCGCCAGCTCGCCGCGCTGCCCGTCGATCCGCGGCTCGCCCGCATGGTGATCGAGGCCGACCGGCAGGAGTGCGTCGCCGAGGTCATGGTGATCACGGCCGCCCTGTCGATCCAGGACCCGCGCGAGCGCCCCGCCGACAAACAGCAGCAGGCCGACGAGAAACACGCCCGGTTCACCGACAAGGAATCGGATTTCTTCACCTTCCTCAACCTCTGGCGCTACCTGCGGGAGAAACAGCAGGAACTGTCCGGGAACCAGTTCCGGCGGCTGTGCCGTGCGGAATATCTGAACTACCTGCGGGTCCGCGAGTGGCAGGACATCTACTCGCAGCTGAAGCAGGTCGCCCGTACGCTGAATCTGGCGGTGAAAGAGGACTGGGAAGCCGGGGTCGCGACACCGGCCGTGCACACCGCCCTGCTCGCGGGCCTGCTCAGCCACATCGGCATGAAGGACCAGGAGAAGCGCGAGTACATCGGTGCCCGCGGCGGGAAGTTCGCCATTTTCCCGGGCTCCGCCCTGTTCAAGCGCCAGCCCCGCTGGGTGATGTCCGCGGAACTGGTGGAGACCAGCCGCCTGTGGGCCCGGGTGAATGCCCGCATCGAGCCGGAATGGGCCGAGAAACTCGCCCCGCACCTGGTCAAACACAGTTACAGCGAACCGCACTGGGACCGCAAGATGGGCGCCGTGATGGCGTTCGAAAAGGTCACCCTCTACGGTCTGCCGATCGTTCCGCGCCGCCGCGTCGGTTACGGAAAGGTCGACCCGGTCGTCTCCCGGGAACTGTTCATCAGGCACGCGCTCGTCGAAGGTGACTGGGAGACCCACCACAAGTTCTTCGACACCAACAACCGTCTTCTCAAGCAGATCACCGAGATCGAGAACCGGGCCCGGCGCCGCGACATCGCCGTCGACGACGAGACCGTGTACGCGCTCTACGACGCCCGCATTCCCGCCGACGTCATCTCCTCCCGCCATTTCGACGGCTGGTGGAAGAACGCCCGCCGGGAAAATCCCGACCTGCTCACCTTCACCCGTGACGACCTGGTCAACGCGGGCCGTGACACCGTCGACCCGAACGCCTTCCCGGACGCCTGGCTGGCCGGCGGCATCAAACTGCCGCTGTCGTACGAGTTCGAGCCCAACTCGCACGCCGACGGCGTCACCGTCAGGCTGCCGCTCGACCTGATCAACAAGGTCGACGCGGAGGATTTCGGCTGGTCCGTCCCCGGCTTCCGCAAGGAGGTCGTGATCGCCCTGATCCGCGCCCTGCCGAAAGCCCTGCGCACCAGCTTCGTCCCGGTCCCCGACTGGGCCGAGGCCGTCCTCGACCGGGTGCCCGCCCGGCGCGGCCCGCTGCCCGACGCCATCGGCACCGAGCTGCGCCGCCTCACCGGCACCGTCGTACCCCGCGACGCGTGGCGCCCCGACCAGGTCCCCGGCCATCTGCGGATGAACTTCCGGATCGTCAGCGAGGCCGGCGAGGTCGTCGCCGAGGGCCGCGACCTCGACGTGCTGCGCAAACAGCTCGCCCCGAAGGTGCAGGCCACCATCTCCAAGGCGGCCGGCAACCTGGAACGCCGCGGCATCACCACCAACGACTTCGGTGTGCTGCCGCGCCGGGTCGCCCAGGTGCGCGGCGGATACGAGGTCAACGTCTGGCCGGCGCTGGTCGACGAGGGCGACAGCGTGGCGATCAGGGTCTTCGAGGACGAGGCCTCCCAGCGCGCGGCGATGGCCGCCGGCACCCGCAAGCTCCTGCTGCTGACCCTGCCACCGGCCGCCCGCTACCTGCAGGGCCGCCTCGACAACCGGGCCAAACTCGAACTGTCGCGCGGCAACCCGTACCGCTCCATCGCCGACCTCCTCGACGACTGCGCCGGCGCGGCCGTCGACAAGCTGGTCGCCGACGCCGGTGGCCCGGTCTTCTCCTCGATCGAATTCGCCTCCCTGCGCGACACCGTCCGCCAGGACCTAGTCGACGCCGTCGCCAACGTCGTCACCCAGATCCAGGCTGTCCTCGCCACCGCCTACGACGTCGACCAGCGCCTGCGAACCCTGCGCGACCCCGCCCTGCTGCCCGCCCTCGCCGACATCCGCCAGCAGCTCAAAGGCCTGGTCCACCCCGGCTTCGTCACCGAGACCGGCTGGCGGCAGCTCCACCACCTTCCGCGTTACCTGCGCGGCATCGTCCACCGCCTCGACCGCCTCGGCGGCAGCCTGGGCCGCGACCGCCAGCTCACCACCGGAATCCACGAGATCGAATCCGAGTACCGCGAACTGCGCGCCGAGGCCAACACGGGCGGCCCCGCCGAGGAGGGTTTGCGCGAGATCCGCTGGATGATCGAGGAGCTGCGGATCAACTACTTCGCCCAGAGCCTGGGCACCGCCTATCCGGTCTCCGACAAGCGGATCTACAAGGCGATGGACGCGCTGCCCCTTTGAAGACCAGTTCAGAGGTACGCCGTGAGCACCCGCCTTGGGGAGGGTGCTCCGGAACGTGTGCGCCTGCCCTCGCTCCTAGCCGCATCGCCGCTCCGCTCAACCGCGCGACGTCCCCTAGTGTGTGATTTTTGGGCACCCGGGGGCGCATGCCGCCACACGGTGTGCGCCTGTGGTGAGCGTGCGGAGGGGCGCCTCGCGGAGGCGTGAACAGGGCGGTTTTCGGGGAGTTCAGGCTGCTGGGAGGTTGCGGCGGGTGCCGTCCGGTTGCCCCGGTTGCGGAGCGGGTGGCGCTTGAGGTGCCGTTCGGTTACGCCCCTGTCCCGGCTGTTCCCGGCCCTCTAGCGTCTTCCGCATGACGAACGAGAACCTCGCCTTCGCCCCGATCGCCGCCGTCGCTGCCGCTCTTCCCGCTGGTGCGTACCTCGACGAGATGATGGCGCGGGTTGGTGTCGACGGGCTGACCGCCGCGTTCGCCGAACCCGCCCTGCTGGCACGGATCGACCAGCACGCGGCGGCTGTCCGCGACGCCCTGCACAGCGCCGGCCGCGCGGCCGATGCTGACGGGCTCGCGTCCTATGCGCGATCCATCGCCGCCGGTTCGGTCCGGATGGGCCGCCCGATCCCGGAGCCCGGCTTCGCCCCGACGACCACGGGGGAGTGGCTCCGGGCGGGATGGCCGTTGCTCCGCCTGGTCGCGGTCTGCCTCCTCGCCGACGCCGCCGACCTCCTCTGACCCGCGGCCCCCTGGCCCGCCGCCCCGGCTGGCGCTGAGGCACCTTTCCGCAGTCCGCCTCTGACCCGCCGTCCGCCTCTGACCCGCAGCCCCCTGACCCGCGGCCCCCTGGCCCGCCGCCCCGGCTGGCGCTGAGGCACCTTTCCGCCGTCCGATTACGTATCTGAGCGCCAGCCCGATCTTCTCGGCTGGCGCTCAGACACGTTATGGGGGCCGTGAAGGGTGTCTGAGTGCCAGCTCGGGGTTGCCCGGCTGGCGGTGAGGCGTGTTCTGAGCGCGTGAACGGGGTCCGGGTGCCAGCTCGGCTGGCGGGCAGGCATGTTGGGGGGTGTTTCGGAGCCGGCTGGGCTCGGGCGGGGGAGTGGCGCTGCGGCAGGGTGAGCGGATCAACCCGTACGATCTACTTTTTATGGGCACTAATGCACCAAACCGGATTCCAAGGCATCTTCGTCTCATGAAGATCCCTAGGCTCTCGCTTCTCGCTGTTCTCGCCGTCCCGGTCATGGCCGCCCCGGCGGTCGCCGCACCCGTGGTCGTTCCCGGGCCGGCGCTCGTCGCCCGGTACAACTTCGACGGCGGGGCTGTCTCCGGGCGGGTCGCCGAGCTCTCCGGGCGGGGAAGTCCGCTCGCCGTCCGTGGGGTCGGCAACGGTCTGGTCAGCTTCGTCGCGATGGGTGCCGGGCGGTTCGCCGCGTTCCCGGCGCCGTGTGCGGCCACCGCTCCGAGCTGTGCGAAGGCGCTCCTCGAGGCGCCGGACGACGCCGATCTGGACCCGGGTACCCGTGGGTTCCGGTGGGCGGCGGCGGTCCGGCTGACCCGGGCGCAGCTAACCGGCTCGGCGAACGTCGTGCAGAAGGGCGTCGCGACCACGGACAGCCAGTGGAAGATGCAGATCGGCGGCCCGACCGGGCGGGCCCAGTGTGTGATGGTGGCCAAGGGCAGCGGGCAGGCGTACACGGCGCTCTCCGCGAAGCCGGTCATCGACGGCGGGTGGCACCGGGTGGTGTGCCAGCGGTCCGGCACGGTGCTGACGATCTCGGTGGACGGTGTGCCGGGCGAGCGCGCCACGGTGCCGAGCACGCTGTCGGTCGACAACAACCTGCCGCTGCGTGTGGGCGGGCCGAACTTCGCCCGCAACGGCGACATGTACCACGGCCAGGTCGACGACGTATACGCCCAGCTCGGCTAAGAGACAAGGCGAGGCTGAGAGACAAGGCGAGGCTGAGAGACAAGCCCCGGGTGATGTCACCCGGGGCTTGTTCGGTCAGCTGCGGCGGAAGGCGTAGCTGCGGCCACCGGCGGCTCCGGCGGCCCGGCCCGACCGGTCACGGCCGGAGCGCTCCCGGGCTGCCTGGCGGCTGTCCCGGGCACCGTGATGGCCGGCCTCGACGGTGGCCTGCGGCGCGTCAGGCGATGAAGGCGAGCCGGGCGATGAAGGCGAGCCGGCCGCAGCCGGGCGTTGCAGGGCCGCCGCGATGTCGCGGCGCGCGATGTCGTCGAGGTTCAGATGTACGGAAAACGGCGTGGCAGGCATATCGATACCTCCGGAGGGCTCCCGGCGGGCCGGTTTCGAAGAAGCGGCGACGGCACAGGGAGCACGAAGCGAATGACCAGCACCGCAAACGGGGACGGCACACCTGCGTAAACCCACGCCCGCAGCGAGCGGGCGGGAACGCGACGATCCCCGGGAACGGCCGGCCGGCGGGCTGACCTGTAAGGACACGCCACCCGCGACAGAAGGCGGGGCGGGCGGATCCGGGAACCATCACAGCATGGCGCTCACGGTAGTCACGCCCGCGAACCCTGCCAACCGATTTATTCGCCCTGCTCAGCCAGCCGTCCAGCAGCCGCGTCAAGCATGGTGATCGCGGCGGGGAAATCGATCAGCTGGTCGCGGATCAGCCGCATCCCGGCGCGCAGCGCGGCCAGCGGCACCCCGCGGGCGGCCAGCACGTCCCGGGTCCAGTCGACGAAGCCGGTGAAGATCTGTTCCTCGCCGACGTAGAGGGCCGCCGCCAGGAAGTCGGCGATGTGCCCCAGGTCCTCCGCGGTGGCTTCCAGCTGGCCGTGGTCGTAGTGGTGGGCCACCGGATAGGCGGCGGCGAGCCGCCCCATCGCTGTCGCGATCAGCTGGGGGCGGGAGCGGACGAGGTGCGTGTACTCCTCGTCGCCGAGGAAGCTGTCGGCGTCGAGGAACGGGACGTCGGGCACGTACGGCGGGGGCCAGTCGGTGGCGAGCAGGACGACCGCCTCCTCGCCGGTGGCGGCCCAGGCGTCGGCGCCGAGGCGCTGGGCGTACCGGCCGTCGGGGCCGAAGCCGCGGCCGCCGGCGATCACCGGGACACCGGCGGCGCGGCAGGCGGTGATCGCGGCGTGTGCCCGGGGCAGGCGGGTGGGGATCATGCAGCTCAGTGCGACGGCGTCGGGGCCGGTCTGGTGCAGGTGGGTGATCAGGTGCCGGCCGGGCACGCTGGCGCCGAGGAAGTCGACCCGCCAGCCGTCGAGGCGCAGCAGTTCGGCGAGCATCCGGGCGGGCAGGCCGTGCCACTCGCCGTCGACGCAGGCGAGCGTGATCCGGCCGCGGGCCGGCGGCACTGTGGTACGCACGGCGACGGCGGCCAGGGCACGCTCGCTCACGGCGGTGGCCGCGTGCTCGCGGGCGACGGACCACTCGTTGGCCGCCCACAGTTCGCCGACCCGGCCCTGGGTGGGAGCGATCAGGTCGACGATGACGCGCTGTGCCGCCGTTCCGCTGTCGAGCAGGGCGCCGACGAGCGCTGTCGCACCGTGTTCGTCGCCGTCACCGATCAGGGTGAGGTAGTGGTCGGCGAGGCCGGGGTCGGCGAGCGAGAGCGGCCGGGTGGAGGCGGTCACGAGTGGGCCCGGGTCCGCCGGTCGCCGAGCCGGGCGGCGATCACGTAGGGCGAGGTGGCGGGTTTGCCGCCGCCGCGCAGGCTCAGCGGTGTCCGGCTGGGTGCGCGGACCGCGAGCATGGCGATGTCGTCCTGGTTGCCGCCGCGGGCCCAGTCGGACACGAGCTGGCGGATGCGTTCGACGGTGGCCGCGCCGGGCAGGCCCTGGCATTCGGCGAGGGCCTGGTGCAGGCGTGCCTCGCCGTACTGCTCGGTGCCGGTGGGGCCGCCGCGGGCCTCGGTGAGGCCGTCGCTGTAGAGCAGGCACAGCTCGCCGGGTGCCAGATCGACGGAGGCCGGGCGCACCACGGTCCGCCGCATCACGCCGATCAGGGTGCCGCTGGTCGGCACCTCCTCGACGGTGCCGTCGCCGCGCAGGACCAGCGGTGCCGGGTGCCCGCCGCTGGCCAGGTGGAGACGGACCCGCCCGTGGTCGATCCGGGTGATCGACCCGATCACCATCGTGACGAACCGGTGCTGGCGGCTCGACTGGAGCAGCGCCTCGTTGAGCACCTTCAGCATCGCCTCGGGTGCGGCCTGCATGAGCCGCAGGGCGCGCAGCGTCTGGCGGACCTTGCCGGTGAGCACCGCGGCCTCGGGGCCGCTGCCGCACACGTCGCCGAGCGCGATCACGGTGTCGGTGCTGTCGCCGGCCGGGCCGAACACGTCGTAGAAGTCGCCGCCGATCCGCAGCGCCTCGCGGGCCGCCTGATAGGAACCGGTCAGCTCGAAGCCCTCGGCGGCGGGCAGCTCCGGCGGCAGCAGGTCGGCCTGGAGCACGGCGGTGGTGTCCACCTGCTCCCGGTAGAGCATGGCGGCGGAGATCGCGGCGCCGGCGCGGGCAGCGAAGACCCGGGCCAGCAACTCGTCCTCCCCGGTGAACGCGGCACCGGCACCGAACCGGGCCAGGATCAGCGCGCCGGCGGGCTCGGCGTTGCCCGGGAGCGGCACCACGAGCAGGGCGCCGACCGGGCCCGCGTCGCCCGGGAACAGCCATGCGGGTGCCTGCCCGGCGTCGATCCAGCGGCTCGGGATCGGCGGGAAGCCGCCGAGCGCCTCCAGCAGGCCGGGAACCTCGGCGAGCCGTTTCTCGCGCAGGGCATCGGTCTCGACGGCCTTGCCCGGCACGAGCCGGGTCCAGGCACTCTGCCGGTGGCTGGCCGGCTGGACCACGACGGCGGCGTCGGCGAGGTGTGCCACCGCGAGCTCGACAGTGGTCCGGGCGCAGCGCTGCACGTTCAGCGACGCGGAGAGCCGCCGTCCCGCCTCGGCGAGGAACGCCGTCCGGGAGCGCTCGACCTCCAGGGCCGCCTCGCGCTCACGCTCGTCGGTGTGGTCGCGGACGAACCAGGCGTAGTGCCGGTCGTCGAGTTCGCGCCGCATCCCGTAGACGCAGCGGCCGTCGTGCTCGGCCCGGAACGAGTCCGCGTTCTCCGCGGTGGCCCGGCTGAGCGCGGGCAGGGGAGCGGTGGCGAGGTCGTGGTGAGGCAGCAAGCCGGGCAGGAGCCGGCGTGCTGCGGCGTTCGCCATCAGCACCCGGTGGTCGTCGGCCGAGCACAGCAGCATGGCCTCGGTCGCCGCCTCGAAGACCGCCCCGAGCAGGGCCGGTGTGGGCGTGACCGGGACTGTGGCCGTCAGCGGCTCGCCGGCCCCGGCCGGCGTTCGCGCTGTCATCATCGCCTCCCGTCTCTCCCCGCCGGTCAATACGCGTGCACCGTGCAGAATCCCACCCAGCCTACGGCTTCACCGCACCGGCGGCTGGGACAGCTCCTGGTGATCTTGGCCGTCAGCCGTCCAGATCGACGACGATCGGAGCGTGATCCGAGGGGCCCTTGCCCTTGCGGGCCTCGCGATCCACCACGGCATCCGTCACCCGTGCGGTGACGTCCGGGCTCGCGTAGACGAGGTCGATCCGCATGCCCTTGTTCTGATGGAACATGCCGGCCCGGTAATCCCAATAGGTGAACGGCCGGTCGCCCTTGAGCGGCCGCGCGGGCACGTCGGCGAGCCCGAGGTCCCGGATCGCGGCGAGCGCGGCCCGCTCCGGCGGGGTCACGTGGGTGGACCCGTTGAACACCGCGCGGTCCCACACGTCGTCGTCGGTGGGCGCCACGTTGTAGTCGCCGGCCACGACCAGAGGACCGGCCGCCAGGTCGGGGACGAGCGCGGTGCGCAGGGCGGCGAGCCACTCCAGCTTGTAGGTGTAGTGCGGGTCGTCGGGGGTGCGGCCGTTCGGCACGTACACCGACATGAAGCGGATGCCACCGCAGCGCGCGCTGATCGCGCGGGCCTCCGGCCCGGGATAGCCGGGCTCGCCGGCGAAGCCCCGGCGCACGTCGTCGAGACCTGTGCGGGAGAGGATCGCTACGCCGTTCCAGCGACCTTGACCGTACGCGGCGGTCTCATACCCCAGCTCGGCCACCTCTTTCTCCGGGAAGCCGTCCTCGGCCACCTTGGTCTCCTGGAGGCAGACGACGTCCGGTGAGGTGCCGGCGAGCCAGTCGAGCAGGCGGGGCAGCCGGGCCTTGACCGAGTTGACGTTCCACGTCGCGAAGCGCATCAGCACAGCCTGCCGCATCCGCCGGGGGTGTGCGCGTCCACCGGCCCGGCGTCCTACCGGCGGCGCGTGGCGGCGAGCAGCGCCGCGCCGAGACCGGCGGCCAGGACCAGGAGCAGCATGACGAGCCAGAGAGCACCTGTCTCGGTACCGATCAGCGCCGCCATGGTCGTCCCTCCCAGCTTGGTGTGACGTGGCTTACCCCAGGATTCCCGGGGCGAATAATGCCCGAGTTGCCCTCGCGGCACCAGTGCTCCTGACAGGTTTGTCAGCGAGAGAGGCGATGTGCACCGGGGGCGACGATGCGAGTGGAAATCATGCCGGTACTGCCGGCGGAGATGCTGGACGCGGCGTGGGCCTTCTATCGGGAGACCTTCGACGAGCTGCGGTATCTGGCTGCCAACCGGCACCTGCTGTACCGCGAGGAGTTCGACGAGCTGATGACCGATCCGCGGGCCGACAAGTACGTCTCGGTCGACGAGGACGGCACGGTTGTCGGCATGGGCGTGATGACCACCGACCTGGATTCGGTGACGCTGATCTCGCCGGACTACTTCGAGCACCACTGGCCGGACCTTTACCAGGCGAAACGGCTGTTCTACGTGCTGTTCGTAGGGTCTCAGAAGACAACCCGCGGTGCCGGTGTCTTCATCGCACTGCTCCGCGCCATGTACGCCGCGATCGGCGCCGCCGAGGGCCGGGTGTTCGTGGACATCTGCTCGTTCAACGAGGAGCGGCACGCCCTGCCCCGGATGATCTCGATGATCCTGGGCCGGGTCGCCGGCCGCGCTCAGCCGACCCGGCTCGACGCCCAGTCGTTCTGGATGTACGAGTTCCCCCTCGGCAGCGCGCCGGTCCGGCGGGAGGAGCGGCGCACGGGCTTCCGCGAGCGCCGCGCCGGCCTTCCCGAGCGCCGCGAGCACCTGCGCGACCGGGCCTGACCCCGGCCGCAGACCCGGCCACGAAAGGAAGCCCGGGCCACGAAAGGAAGCCCGGGCCACGAAAGGAAGCCCGGGCCACGAAAGGAAGCCGGGCCACGAAAGGAAGCCGGGCCACGAAAGGAAGCCGGGCCCGGAGAGCAAGCCGGGCCCGGAGAGCAAGCCGGGCCCGGAGAACAAGCTCAGTCGGCGGTCCGCCGGTGCCGCCCCAGGTCCGCCGCCTCGATCTGCGCGATCTCGGCCGCCGCGATCGCGCTGCGCCGCCAGCGCTCGGAGAACTCCGGCGCCGTCACCGCCGCACCCCAGAGCCAGCCCTGCCCGTTGACGACGCCGACCGCGTGCAGGGCCTCGCGCTGCAGCGGCGTCTCGACACCCTCGGCGATCACGCTGAGACCGAGCGCGTGGCTCATCGCGACGACAGCACGCACGATCTCGTCGTCCTCGACGTTCACGCCGAGCCCGGTCACGAACGACCGGTCGATCTTGACGCCGGTGACCGGGAAGCGGCGCAGGTAGCCGAGCGCCGAGAACCCCGTGCCGAAGTCGTCGACCAGCAGCTTCACGCCGAGCTCGCGCAGTTCGAACAGCACCCGGGAGGTGACGCTGGAACCGTCGACCATCACCGACTCGGTCATCTCCAGCGCGACGCACTGCGACGGTACGCCGTACCGCAGCATCTCGCCGGACACGATCAGCGGCAGCTCGGGGTCGGTGAGCTGACGCGGCGACACGTTGATCGACAGGTAGAAGTCCTCGCTGACCACGCCCTCGGAACGCCACACGCCGAGCTGGCGCAGCGCCTCCTTGCGGACCCAGGTGCCGATGCTGCCGATCAGGCCGGCGTCCTCGGCGATCGGGATGAACGTCATCGGCGGGATCGAGCCGCGCTCCGGGTGCACCCACCGGACCAGCGCCTCGGCGCCCACCGGGATGCCGGTCTCCAGGCGCACGATCGGCTGGTACGCCACGTACAGCTGGTCGTCGGCGAGTGCCGCCCGCAGCGCCACCTCGAGCTCGATGCGCTCCCGGACCTGGGCGTGCATCGAGGTGTCGAAGATGGTGGACCGGCCCGGCCCCTCACCCTTGGCCCGGTACATGGCGGTGTCGGCGTCGCGCATCAGGGCCTCGGCGGTCACCGCGGCGCGGGCCGGGTCGCCGGCCGCGTGGGCGATGCCGATCGACGCGCTGATCACCACTTCGGTGTCGCGTACCGGGAAGGGCTTGGCGAAGCAGCCGCGGATGTCGTCGACCAGGCGCAGCGCGCCGCCCTTCTCGCCGACGAAGGTGAGCAGGAACTCGTCGCCGCCGACCCGGGCCACCGGGATGGCTTGCGGCACCGCGGCGCGCAGCCGGCGCCCGACCTCGATGACCAGCTGGTCACCGGTGTCGTGTCCCCAGGAGTCGTTGACCCACTTGAAGCCGTCCAGGTCGAGCATGTAGACCCAGACCCGGTCGGTGCCCTCCGGCTCCACCACGGTCACGAGGCGCTCGATCTCGGCCGACATCGACGTCCGGTTGGGCAGTGCGGTCAGCGGGTCGTGCATGGCCTGGTGTTCCGAGTGCAGCTGGGCGGCGACCTGCGCCCGCACCGCGGACTTGGCGCGGAGCAGCAGCAGGCCGACGATCGCCGAACCGATGAGGGCGATCAGGAAACGCTCGAGGCCGCCGTCCGAGCCGGACGTCAGCAGCAGGGCGAACGGGAGGACCAGGGCCGGCAGCAGCAAGGCCATCCGCTGCCAGGACCAGGCCTGGACCGGCGGCCGGGATGCCCGGCTCATCTCCACCACGGACGGATGCAGCGCGCTCATTCCCATGGCCGTGTAAGCCAGCAGGAACGGCACGTTGAGCAGCGGCGAGGCGTAGATCAGACCCTTCACGCCCTCGATCGCGTAGGCCGCGTCCCCGACGAAGATCCCGACGAGCGCGCCGGTCAGGCAGAGCAGGCTGATCGGCCAGGTCTTCGCGGTGAAGGTCAGGTTGACGATCAGCAGGAGCACCATCACGTCGAGAAGCGGGTACAGCCCCTGGATGATCGAGAGCGCCGGCGGCCGGTTCGCCACCTGTGCGGCGGGCAGCGCCAGCAGAAGGGTGCTGGTCAGGCCGGTCGCCAGGCAGACGATCAGTCCATCGATTATCGCGTGCCGGTCCACGCTCTTGCGGCTGCGCAGCAGCATCGAGAGGAAGACGGCGAGCAGGACGTACCCGCTGAAGCTGGCGACGTCGGCGATCAGCGGTGCCGGCATGGCCATCTCGGTGACGGTGGGCCGGATCAGCACGCCGATCAGGAAGAACAGCGCCGACACGCCCATCATCAGCCAGGCCGTGGGCGGCTCGGCACCCCACCGGCGGGGCCCGAAGAAGCACGCCGTGACGCCGGCGACGCCGAGCAGCAGGAAGCTGACCGTGCCGAGGGCCGACGACGAGTACAGCATGTAGAGCACTGTGGCCAGAACGCCACCCGCGGCCATGGCTTGCCACAGCCGGCGGGCGATCGCGGGCGGAAGCACGGACCGCACCGGGGCATTCCTTCCGATCTACCCGAATACCTATGTCGGGATCAACCGTAGCAATCCGGGCACGTCGTGCGACCTTCCTTTCCGGGAACTGCCTCGCTTCCGGAAGCTGCTTCAGCCGCGTACGGCCCCGGCGGGCCGCCCCGGCGGCGGTGGCACCCGGCGGGCCGGGGTACGCGGGCCGTGCACGAACACGGCCGGGCCGCTGCCGTGGCGCAGCACCTCACCGGCGACCGTGCCCAGGCGTGATCTCGCCCGGGAACCCCGGGGTCCCAGCACGAGCAGCCCGGCCCTGCGGGACACGCGCAGCAGGGCCTCCTGCGGAGAGCCGACCAGCACGCGCCGGCGTACCCCGGTGATGTCCGGCACTGCCGCGAGCGCCTCGTCAAGAAGATGGTCCGCGGCGGCCCGGCCGCCTTCCCTGGCCACGTGCACGGCGTGCACCGCGCCACCGCGCCGCGCCGCCTCCTCGGCCGCGAAACGCAGCGCGAGCAGCGAGCAGGCCGAGCCGTCGACAGCGGCGAGCACCGGCCCGGACGGCGGCCGTGTACCGCGGGCCACCGCGACCGGGCACCAGGCCCGCGCGACCACCTGGACCAGGGGTGAGCCGGGTGACAGCCCGTCGGTCCCGGTCCGGTCGCCGGTACCCATGACGAGCAGGACGGCACCACGGCTGAGCCGCAACAACACCGGTCCCGGCAGCCCATCCAGGAGTTGACCACGCGCGTGGACGCCCGGTGTGGAACGCTGGGCGGTGGCGACCGCCTCATCCAGGACGCGCGAGGCGGCCCGGCGGGCCGGGGCGTAGTCGGTGCCACCGGCTCCCGGCCGCGGATCGGGCCAGGTGAAAGCATGCACGACGAACAGATCCCGGCCGCGGGAGACTGCCTCCCGAGCGGCCAGACGCACGGCTGCGAGGGCGGCCGGGGTCCCGTCGACGCCCACCACCACCGGTCCCTGAGCGGGGATCTGCATGGGTCCTCCCGTAACGCGGCGGCAATATACCGACCATTGTCTATGGCGCAACGGTCCATACGTACTGGTGACCAATGCCTCAACGGGTGGCCGCCTGATGACCCATTCAGGTTGAGGGTTTACGGTGAACGGCAAAATCTTCGAGACATCTGCCGGTGAAGTGAGGGAAATACATGACGGATGTCAAGCTCGACCATCCGGGTGGTCAATTGTCGATGTCGGTCCGCAAGGCCGTCGACGGGCCGGGCGGCATCGACGTCAGTGCTCTGCTGAAGGAGACCGGCTACGTCACCCTCGACCAGGGGTTCGTGAACACGGCGTCGACCACGTCGGCCATCACGTACATCGACGGTGACCAGGGCATCCTCCGTTACCGGGGATACCCGATCGATCAGCTGGCCGAGAAGTCGACGTTCCTGGAGGTGTCCTACCTCCTGATGAACGGCGAACTGCCGACCTCCGCCCAGCTGCGTGACTTCGCGGACCGGATCCGCGTGCACACCCTGCTCCAGGAGGAGATGCGCACCTTCTTCTCCGGTTTCCCGCGCGACGCGCACCCGATGGCGGTGCTCTCCTCGGCCGTCACCGCGCTCTCCACCTTCTATCAGGACGCGCTCGACCCGCTCGACGAGGAGCAGGTCGATATCTCCGCAATCCGCCTGATGGCGAAACTTCCGACGATTGCGGCGTACGCCTACAAGAAGTCGATCGGCCACCCGCTGCCGTACCCGGACAACTCCCTCGACTACGTCGACAACTTCCTGCGCCTGACGTTCGGCCTGCCCACCGTGCAGTACAACGTCGATCCCAAGGTCGCGAAGATCCTCGACATGCTCTTCATCCTGCACGCCGACCACGAGCAAAACTGCTCCACGTCGAGCGTGCGGCTGGTCGGCTCCTCGCAGGCCAACCTGTTCGCGTCGGTGTCGGCGGGCATCAACGCCCTGTCCGGCCCGCTGCACGGCGGCGCCAACGCGGCGGTGCTCGAGATGCTCGAGCAGATCCGCAAGGACGGCGGAGACGTCAACGCGTTCGTCACCCGGGTGAAGAACAAGGAAAAGGGCGTCAAGCTCATGGGCTTCGGCCACCGGGTCTACAAGAACTACGACCCGCGCGCCGCCATCGTGAAGAAGGCCGCCCAGGAGATGCTGTCCACCCTGGACACGCCGGACCCGCTGCTGGAGATCGCCTTCAAGCTCGAGGAGATCGCCCTCTCCGACGACTACTTCATCTCCCGCAAGCTGTACCCGAACGTCGACTTCTACACCGGCCTGATCTACAAGGCGATGGGCTTCCCGACGAAGATGTTCACCGTTCTCTTCGCGATCGGCCGGCTCCCCGGCTGGATCGCGCAGTACCGCGAGATGATGGTGGACCCGGCCAACAAGATCGGCCGCCCGCGGCAGATCTACACCGGTGCGCCGGTCCGGGATTTCGTGCCTGTCGAACAGCGCTGAAATATCCGCGAAATTGCCCCGCCGGAAAGCCGGCGGGGCAATTTTGTCCGCCGTGCATGCCTTGACAGGCATATAACCTGGCGGGAATGCTCAGGGCGTGGACGTCCTGGAAGTACTCGCCGAACCGGCCCGCCGCCGGATCGCCGACGTGCTGCGCACCGGCGCGGCGAGTGTCGGCGACCTGGTGGAGGCGCTCGGCATGAGCCAGCCGGCGGTCTCCAAGCACCTGCGGGTGCTGCGCGAGGCCGGCGTCGTCACCGCCACCGTGCGGGCCCAGCAGCGGATCTACCGGCTGGAGCCGGGCCCGTTCCGCGAGCTCGACGCGTGGCTGGCGCCCTACCGGCGGCTCTGGACACACCACCTCGACGCGCTGGAACGCCATCTGGAGGAGTCATGACCCAAGCGACACTGGTGCCCGCGGGCGACCGCTGGACCCTCGTCTTCATCCGTGAGCTGCGCAAACCGCCGGAGCAGGTGTGGCCCGCGCTGATCGACCCGGAGCGGCTCGACCGGTGGGCGCCGTTCACCGCCGACCGGGATCTCGGCACCCCCGGCGCGGTGACCCTGACCATGGTGGACGGCGACGACCGTACCCCCATGGCCTGCACCGTCCTGGCGGCCGAGCCGCCCCACCTGCTGGAGCACACCTGGGGTGACGACCTGCTGCGCTGGGAGCTGGAGGCGTCCGGCACCGGCACCCGGCTCACCCTGCGGCACACCTCCGCGGAGAAGGGCATCGAGGCGATGGTCGCGGCCGGCTGGCACCTCTGCGCGGACACCCTGGAGCGGCTGCTGGCGGGCGAGCCGGTCGTGGCAATCCGTGGCGAGGCGGCGCGCGAGCACGGCTGGGAAGATCTGCGTAACCGGTACGCGAAGATGTTCACCGGGTAGGAGAGACGCAGCAGCCGCATCGAGGAGGGCACGCATGGACGTCGTGATCGGGATCGACACCGGGACCACCGCGACCAAGGGCGTGGCCGCCGGGGCGGCCGGCGAACTGCGGGCGGTGACCAGCGTGCACTATCCACTCTCGGTGCCCGGGCCGGGCCGCGCCGAGCTCGACCCCGATCAGCTCACCGCCGCGGCGGTCAAGGCGCTCACCGACGTGGCGGCCGAGTGCGCGCGGCGCGGTGACCGGGTGGTCGCGGTGAGCCTCAGCGCCTTCCTGCACGCGCTGGTCCCGATGGACGAGACCGGTCGCCCGCTCGGCCCGGTGATCACCTGGGCCGACGGGCGGTCCGCGGAGCAGCAGGAGCGGATCGTGGCGTCGGGCGGCGCGGCCGAGTTGCAGGCCCGCACCGGCACGCCGGTGCACCCGATGTCACCGCTGACCAAGCTGGCCTGGTGGGCCGAGAACGATCCGGAGACGCTGCGCGGCACGCCACGCTGGGGCGGGGTCAAGGAGCTGATCGTCGCCGCGCTCAGCGACGCGCCCTTCCTCGTCGACCTGTCGGTCGCCTCGGGCACCGGCCTCTACGACATTCACTCGCGGCGGTGGGACGACGAGGCCGTGAAGATCGCTGGGGTACGGGTGAACCAGCTCGCCGAGGTCGTACCCACCGTGACCCGTCTGGGTCTGCGTCCCGGGGTCGCCTCGGCCGCGGGGCTGCCGGCGGACACTCCGCTGATCATCGGGGCCGCCGACGGGCCGCTCGCGAACCTCGGTGTCGGCGCGACCCCGCCGGGTGTCGCGGCTGTCTCGCTCGGCACGAGCGGCGCTTTGCGTACGGTCGTCGACCGGCCCACCAACGACACCGCCGGGCGCCTGTTCTGCTACGCGCTCACCGAGGACCGCTGGGTGATCGGTGGCGCGGTGAACAACGCCGGCTCGGTGATCCGCTGGGCCGCGCAGAGCTTCGCGTCCGGCTTCGAGCGGCCCGGCGCCGAGGGCGAGGACGCCGACGAGCGCGACGCGGCGCTGCTGGAGGAGGCCGCCGGGGTGGTGCCCGGCAGCGAGGGACTGCTCTGCCTGCCGTACCTGCTGGGGGAGCGGGCGCCGTGGTGGCGGTCCGGGATGCGCGGGGCCTACCTGGGGTTGCGCCGCGAGCACGGCCGGCCGCATCTGGTGCGCGCCGCCGTGGAGGGCGTCTGCCAGCAACTCGCGCTGGTCCGCGACTCGTTCGACGCCGAGGGCATCGAGCTGACCGAGATCCGGGCCACCGGTGGCGCGGTCGCCTCCCAGCTGTGGGTCGACGTGCTCGCCGGCGCGCTGAACCTGCCGGTCTCGGTCGCCGACACCCCGGAGGGCACCGGCCTGGGCGCCTGCCTGCTCGGCTGGCACGCCCTCGGCGAGCTGCCCGACCTCGACCGGTCCGCCGCCCTCGTTCCCACCGGCCGGCACACCCGCCCGGACCCGGAGGCGGCCGACCTCTACCGCCGCCTGCGTCCCCTGGTGGAACGCTCCGCCCTCGCCGTCCTCGACGTGGTGTCCGAGCTCGACAAGATCGCCCCCGAGCCGCTGCCCGCCACCGAGAAGGCGGTCCGCTCCTAGCGCCCACTCCGGCGATCGCCGCCGGGGTGGGCCCCGAGATGATCATCGTCGATGTTCCGCAACCGGGCGGGTCTTGCGGTGAAGATCGATGGGTGCCAGAGTGACCGTGGCGCGCCGATCCATTTCGGACGGTACGTGAGCGGGGGCTCAAATTGAGAAATTGTGTCGTCTTCTCACGTGCCTGTGAGAAGAGGTGTGAATGGCTTCTGTGAAGCGGTCTGCCGGCCTGGTGCTGGCAACCCTTCTCGCGATTACCGCGAGCCTGTTCGCCACTGTCGCTCCGGCGACCGCCGCGAGCAGGAACATCACCAACAATTCGTGGTCGGTTCCGGCCAGCTGCAGCAATTCCTCGGGTCTGCTCTGCTTCTACTACAGGGGCTCGCTCGGCGGTGCGCTGTACAGCATGCGTGGCTACGTCGCCAACCTGAACAACGCACGGTTCGGCTCCGGCGACGGTAGTGGCGTCGTCGTGCGGAACAACGCGGCGTCGATGGCCAACGACAGCTTCGCCCTGACCGGCTACAGCTGGGTCTACGTGAACCGCGGCGGCAACTACGACTACCTGCCGCCGGGCAACGCCGGCCAGCTCTACTACACCTGGAACAACGGGGCCTCGGCCGAGATCATCTGAGGCTCGCGCCGGTATCCGGCGTGAAAACGGCCGGTGCTGTGCCCATCGGAACTGGGCACAGCACCGGTGCCGGCCAATCTAGCAACCTCGAGGGAGATCACCGACCATGGCTCAGGTGTTGTCGCGCCCCCGGCGCGCGGCGTCGATCGCTACGGTGTTTCTGCTGGTCACCGCGTTCGCGGCGGGCTGTTCCGGCGACGCCGCGCCCGGCGGGGCCGACAGTGGCAAGCCCGGTGCCGGGCAGCCGGCGGTGCCCGCGCGCGCCGCCGACGGTGAGGTCATCCTGCCGATCGACGACTACGCCCTCACCCTCCCGCAGAGCTCCCTCGTGGAACGCGCCCGGCAGATGCTGGTGCGCACCTGCATCCAGCGCTTCGGCTTCGACGTACCGCTCGACCTGGACCGCGACAAGAAGCGCGAGGCGGCGCTCGTCGAGGACCTCGGGATGTACGGCAACAAGCGCCGGTACGGCGTGTCCGACATGACCGCCGCGGCGAAGTACGGATACCACTCGCCGTCCGACGTCAACGGCACCCGCCCGGCTGTCGACGTGGCGAAGGAGAAGAGCGTGAGCTCCTCCGCGGCGCTGAAACTGGTGCTGAAAGGCAACCTCCAGGCCGGCCAGAAAGCGCCGGTCGACACCGCCGGAAAGGCGCTGCCGAAAGGTGGATGCCAGGGCGAGGTGAACACCGCGCTGAGCCCCGACGGGAATCTCGGCGAGAACAACATCGTGTCGCAGATCGCGCGCGACTCCTACGACCGTTCGGTGAACGACCCGGCGGTGGCCGACGTCTTCGGGAAATGGTCCGCCTGCATGAAGGCGAAGGGCTTCGACTATCCGATGCCGATGGAGGCCGGCGGCGATTTCGACACCGCCACGCGAACGGTTTCGGCGCAGGAGATCACGGTCGCCAGGACCGATGTCACGTGCAAGCGTGAGCACCGGGTTCTCGAGGTGTGGCAGGCGTACGAGGTGAACTTCCAGCGCGAGCAGATCGAGCGGCACGTGCAGGAGTTGCAGACCGCGAAGACCGACCGGGACGCCAAGGTGAAGCGCGCCGCGGCCGTGGTCGGGCAGTGAGCACGACGGCCGGACCGGACACGCGGGAGACGGCACCGGAGACGCACGAGGAGACACCGCGGTCGCCGCTGGCCCGGCGCCAGCGCGTGCTGACGGCCGTGGCCCTGGTCGCCGCGCTGGTCTCCACCACCGGCCTGATCCTGGCCACCCGGATCAAGAGCCCGCAGCAGGTGGCCGCCGAGACCGAGGCGCCGGAGGCCAGCCTGCTCACCGCCGAGGTGGTCGAGCAGACGCTGCAGACCACCGTCGCCATGCGGGGCAAGCCGGCCCGCGGGCGGCAGTTCCCGTTCACGCCGATCTCGGTCGCGCGCACCGCCAACGGTGCCGGCGGCAGCCTGCTGATCGTCACCGCGGTGAAGACCAAGGCGGGTGCGCGGGTGAAGGCGGGCAAGGTGCTGGTCGAGGTCTCCGAGCGGCCGGTCTACGCGCTGGAGGGCGCCTTTCCGGCCTACCGGGACATGCTGCCGGGGCAGACCGGCAAGGACATCGCCCAGTTGCAGTCGGCGCTGCGTGACCTGGGATATCGCAGCGGGGACCGGAAGGGCTACTTCGGCGAGGGTACGAAGCGTGCGGTACGCCGGTTCTACGAGGCACGTGGTTACGCCGTACCGGTGACTGATGGTGAACCCGCCGCACAGCCGCCGGCGAACCCGTCGGCGCGGCCCACCCAGCAGGCCCCCGCGGCCCCGGAGGCCGGACCGGCGCAGCCACGTCTCGACCCGATGGTCCCGATGTCCGAGGTGGCCTTCCTGCCGAGCCTGCCCGCCCAGGTCTCGGCCCTGCCGGCCCGCGTCGGTGACCAGGTCGCGGTGCCGCTCATCTCGTTCACGTCCGGCGGGCTCTCGCTGATCGGTCAGCTCGGCCCCGAGTCGGAGCAGCTGATCGAGGCGGGCATGCCGGTCGAGGTCAGCTCCGAGGTGACCGGCTACGAGAGCGACGGCACCATCGAGAGCATCGGCAAACGCGTCACCCAGAACGACAAGACCTACCTTCCGGTACGCGTCACCCGCAGCGGCGGCTGGCCCTCCGCCCTCGAAGGTGAGGACCTGCGCATCACGGTGACCACCGCCAGCAGCGACGGAGACGTTCTCGCCGTGCCCGAGGCCGCCGTCTCGTCGTCGGCCGACGGGCGCACCACGGTGACCGTCGTCGCGGCCGACGGCAGACAGTCCCAGGTCGAGGTGATCCCGGGCGTGTCGGCGGCCGGCATGGTGGCGGTCGAGGCCGTCGACGGGACGCTGCGCGCCGGCGACCGGGTGGTCACCGGCGCGGACGGGGGCACCGGCTGATGACCGCGGTCCTGCACCTGGACCGGGTGGGCCGCGTGCACCCGGGGCCGCCGGCGGTGACCGCGCTGCACGACGCCACGCTGGTGGTGGAGCGGGGTGACTACCTGGCCGTCGTCGGGCCCTCCGGATCCGGCAAGTCCACGCTGCTCAACCTGCTCGGGCTGCTCGACCGGCCGACGAGCGGCGTCTACCGGCTGGACGGGATCGACGTGGCGGGGCTCAGCGAACGCGACCGCACGGCGTTGCGCGGCGGGCGGATCGGCTTCGTCTTCCAGTCCTTCCATCTGCTGGCGCACCGCACCGCCGTGGAGAACGTGATGCTGGCCCAGGTCTACAACGGTGCGCCGCGCCGCGACCGCCGGCGGCTCGCGCTGACGGCCCTCGGCCGGGTGGGTGTGGGGCACCGGGCGTTCGCGATGCCCACCACGATGTCCGGCGGGGAGCGGCAGCGGGTGGCGATCGCTCGTGCGCTCGTCAACGAACCCGCGATCCTGCTGTGCGACGAGCCGACCGGAAACCTGGACTCGGCCACGTCCCAGCGGCTGATGGAGTTGTTCGACGAGCTGCACGCGGCGGGCCTGACCATCGTGGTGATCACGCACGACGCGGCGGTGGCGGGGCGGGCGCGGCGGCTGGTGCGGATCGTCGACGGGACGCTGATCTCGGACGGCACGCCGATCGCAGCCGTGCCGTGAGGCGGGCGGTGCCTGAGCGCTCGGTCTTCGGGCTGCTCGACCTGGTTGCCGAGGCGGTCGCCGGGGTGCTGCAGCGGCCCGCCCGTTCGGTGCTGACCACGATCGGCACGGTCCTCGGTGTCGGTGCGTTCGTTGCGGTGCTCGGGCTGACCTCGACGGCCACCGGGCAGATCAGCAAGCGGTTCGACGCGCTGGCCGAGACGACCGTGACGGTCACCGATACCGGTGCTTCCGCCGACGCCCCGGCCGATTCCGCCGCCGCGGGTGCTGCCGCCGCGGGTGCTGCCGCCGCGGGTGCTGCCGCGTCCGCGGGTGCCGCCGCGGAGATCAACTTTCCGGCGGATGCCGATCGGCGGATCACCGCGCTCAACGGTGCGGAGGCCGCCGGTGTCTACTGGCAGGTGCCGCTGCGGAACCCGGTGATCGCCGGTTCGCCGGGTGTCGCCGCCGGGTCCCGGGCCAACGCCGGTGACCTGCCGGTCTACGCCGCCTCGGCGGGTGTCTTCGGTGCCGTGGAGAGCACCGTGAGCACCGGGCGGCTCTACGACGCCTTTCACGACAGCCGCGGGGAACCGGTTGCCGTTCTCGGTGCGGCCGCCGCCCGGCGGCTCAACATCCACCAGCTCAGCGGCCGTCCCGCGGTGTTCATCGACGGTGCGGCGTTCACCGTGGTCGGCATCATCTCGGACACCCGGCGCCTGCCCGAGTTGCTCCTCGGCGTACTTCTCCCGCGCACCACAGCGGAACGGCTCTACCCGCCGCCCGACCCGGTCTCCAACCCGGCCCGGATGGTGATCGAGACGCGGCTGGGCGCGGCCGGGCTGATCGCTCGCCAGGCCCCGGTGGCTCTGCGGCCGGACCGGGCCGGCGTGCTGCGGGCGGTGGCGCCGCCCGACCCGCGCAGCCTGCGGGACGGCGTGAGCACCGAGCTGTCCGGGCTCTTTCTGGCCCTGGCCGGGATCTGCCTGGTGATCGGTGCGGTCAGCATCACCAACACGACGCTGGTCGCGGTGATGGAACGGGTGGGCGAGATCGGTCTCCGGCGGGCGCTCGGCGCGCGGCGCAGACATGTCGCCGTCCAGTTCCTGTGCGAGTCGACGGCGCTGGGGGCCCTCGGTGGGCTGATTGGCACGTCGCTGGGGGTGGGTGTGGTGCTGGCGGTCGCCCTGCACCAGGAGTGGACGGTGGTGCTGGACCCGGTGACCGTGCTGCCGGCGCCGCTGGTCGGTGCGATCACGGGAATGCTGGCGGGCGCCTATCCGGCGGTGCGCGCCGCCACGATCGAGCCGGTCGAGGCCCTGCGGCGGTGAGCCCGGGCCGCGTCTGCGACAGGGGCCCTGGCCCGCGCCTTGCCGCCGGCCCTGGCCCGAGCGCCGTGGCGGGGGCGGCTCGCGCGCTGCGGTGGTGCACGCGGGCCTGGGCGCTGCGACGGGAGCCACTGTTGGCGGGGGTGCGTTGACGATCAGCCGTGCCGTAGGAAAGAGTGACCGGCGAGCGGTTGCGGAGGAACCCGGTGCGAGTCCGGGACGGTCCCGCCACTGTGACCGGGGAGCGACCCGCTACCCAGCGCCACGGCCCTGATCGGCCGGAAGGCGAGCGGGAAACGTCGATCCGGGAGTCAGGAGACTCCTGCCGCTCGTGCCACCGACGCGCGGGCGTGGACACCCGCCGGAAGGGATCCACCCGTGACGAGCCCGTACCCGTTCTCGGCCGTAGTCGGCCTCGACGACCTGCGCCTGGCACTGCTGCTCACCGCCGTCTCCCCGGCGGTCGGCGGGGTGCTGGTCCGCGGCGAGAAGGGCACCGCCAAGAGCACCGTGGTCCGCGCCCTCGCCGGCCTGCTGCCGGAGGTCGCCGTGGTGCGCGGCTGCCGGTTCGCCTGCGACCCCGGCGCCCCCGACCCCGATTGCCCCGACGGCCCACACGACGCCGACGCGCCGTCCGGGCCCTCCCGAAACGGCACCGGCACGACGGACGGGGCCTCGCGGAACGGGGCCGGCGGGCGGATGTCGCGGCCGGCGACCCTGGTCGAGCTGCCGGTCGGCGCCACCGAGGACCGGGTAGTGGGCACGCTCGATCTGCAGCGGGCGCTCAGCGACGGCGTCAAAGCCTACGAGCCGGGCCTGCTCGCCGCCGCACACCGTGGGGTTCTCTACGTCGACGAGGTCAACCTGCTTCCCGACCACCTGGTCGACCTGCTGCTGGACGCCGCCGCGATGGGCCGGGCGCACGTCGAGCGGGACGGTGTCTCGGTGAAGCACGCCGCCCGGTTCATGCTGGTCGGCACGATGAACCCGGAGGAGGGCGAGCCCCGCCCCCAGCTCGTCGACCGGTTCGGGCTGGTCGTCACCGTGGCCGCGCCCCGCGACGCCGTCCAGCGTGCCGAGGTGGTGCGCCGCCGCCTCGCCTACGAGGCCGACCCGGCCGGTTTCGCCGCCCGCTTCACCCCCGCCGAGCAGGACTACGCCACCCGCATCGCCGCCGCCCGCGCCCGGCTCGCCGCGGTTTCGCTGCCCGACACCGAACTGGACCGCATCGCCCGCGTCTGCCTCGCCTACGGCGTCGACGGCATGCGAGCCGACATCGTCGTCGCCCGCTGCGCGGTAGCCCTGGCCGCCTGGCACGGCCGCCCCACGGTCACCGCCGGCGACGTACGCGACGCCGCCCGCCTCGCCCTCCCGCACCGCCGCCGCACCGACCCCCTCGACCCACCCGGCACCGACGAGCAGAAACTCGAGGAAGCCCTGGCCGAAGCCGAACGCCAGGCCGAGGACGATCGCCGCGCCGAAGCCGAACGCCAGGCCGAGGACGACCGCCGCGCCGAAGCCGAACGTCAGGCCGAGGATGACCGCCGCGCCGAAGCCGAACGTCGCGCCGAAGCCGAACGCCGGGCCGCCGACGACCGTCGCGACGATGACGATCCCGACCCGGAGGGCGACGGACCACCCGATGGCGGAGGCGGTCCGCAAGGCCCGAGTGACGGCGCCGGGCCGCAGGGCGCAGGCTCGCATTCCGACGGTACGGACCTCAGCAGCCAATCCCCGGACGGTCCCGACCCGGCCCCCACCGATCAGCCCGCCCAGCCGGAGAAGGCGGGTGCCGCGGCCGGTGCCGGTGCCGCCTACCGCACCCGCACGCTGCGCATCTCCGCCCGCGGCGAGGGCGGCCACGCCGGGCGCCGCTCTCCCGCCTTCGCCCGCCGCGGCCGCGTGGTCGGCAGCCGCACCCCCCGCGGCAAACTCTCCGGCGCCCCCCACCTGCCCGCCACCCTCCGCGCAGCCCTGGAACGCACCGGCCTGGAACGCGCCGGCCTGGACCGCGCAGCCCTGGACCGCGCAGCCCTGGACCGTGCCGGGGATGAAGGGGGTGCGGGGCGTGCGGGGCGTGCGGTGGTGCGGGTGCAGCCACGCGATCTGCGGGAGTCAGTGCATGTCGGGCGGGAGGCGAACCTGGTTCTGTTCGTCGTGGACGCCTCCGGCTCGATGGCCGCTCGCAAGCGGATGACGCTCGTTAAAACGGCGGTGCTGTCGCTGCTGCGGGACGCCTACCAGCGGCGGGACCGGGTCGGGATGATCACTTTCCGGGGAATTGGGGCCGAGGTGGTACTCCCGCCGACGTCCAGCCACGAGGTCGGGGTGATGCGGCTGGCGGCGCTGCGTACCGGTGGGCGCACCCCGCTCGCCGCGGGCCTGCGCACCGCGGCCACCACGATCGCCACCGAACGCCGCCGTGACCCGCGCCGCCGCCCGCTGCTGATCCTGGTCACCGACGGCCGGTCGACGAGCGGCCCGGACCCCGTACTGATGGCGCCCGCACTCACCGGCGTGTCCACAGTGGTGGTCGACTGCGAGTCGGGCCCGATCCGTCTCGGTCAGGCTCGCCGCCTGGCCACCGCGCTGAACGCCGACGTGATGCCCCTCGACCAACTCGAGGCAGTCACCAGCCAGCGAACCGCGGCAACCCCCGGCGCCACCCCCGCGGCGACCACGGCGGATCCGGAAGACCGGGCTTACCGGCGCGCGGCCTGAGGCTCCAGCCCGTAAGGGTTGAAGCCTGACCACCGCAAGGGGGTGGGCGGAGTGAGCCGGGCGGACCCGCAGGGGGAGTCGTGGGGGCGGAACTCCCCGTCGGCCGTACGAAAAAAGTTCGTAAAAAGGTCGTAGAGGTCGTAGGGGTCGTAGAGGTCGTAGAGGTCGTAGAGGTCGTAGAGGTCAACGGAGGCGCTGATGCCGCAGGGAAGAGTTTCAAATTTGCCTGACGATGGGCTTACGACGCGGCAGAGGCGGCGGCAGGCGGTGTTCGCGGTGCACACCGGGCCGGGGAAGGGTAAGTCGACGGCGGCGTTCGGGATGGCGTTGCGCGCCTGGAGTGCCGGCTGGCCGATCGGCGTCTTCCAGTTCGTGAAGTCGCAGAAGTGGAAGGTCGGCGAGGAGACCGCGCTGAAGGCGCTGGGTGATCTGAACCGGACGCCGGTGACGTGGCACAAGATGGGTGAGGGCTGGTCCTGGATTCAGCGGCCCGGCACGGAGCGTGACCATGCCGCCGAGGCCGCGGAGGGCTGGGCGCAGATCAAGCGGGACCTGGCGGCGGAGAGCTACACCTTCTATGTGCTGGACGAGTTCACCTATCCGATGAAATGGGGCTGGGTGGACGTCGCGGACGTGATCGAGACGCTGGCGAACCGGCCGGGTACGCAGCACGTGGTGATCACCGGGCGGGACGCGCACCCGGATCTGGTGGCGGCGGCGGATCTGGTGACCGAGATGACGAAGGTGAAGCATCCGATGGACGCGGGGCGCAAGGGGCAGCAGGGCATCGAATGGTGAATCGCGTAGTGATCGCGGCGCCGGCCAGTGGGCACGGGAAGACGACCGTGACGACGGGGCTGCTGGCGGCGTTCGCGCGGCGCGGGGTGGTGGTGGCGCCGTTCAAGGTGGGGCCGGACTACATCGACCCGGGTTATCACGCCCTGGCCGCCGGCCGGCCGGGGCGCAACCTGGACCCGGTGATGGTGGGTGAGCAGCTGATCGGGCCGCTCTTCGCGCACGGTGCGGCGGGTGCCGAGCTGGCGATCGTCGAAGGGGTGATGGGGCTCTACGACGGGCGTACCGGTGCCGGTGACGCCGGATCGACCGCGCAGGTCGCGAGGCTGCTGAACGCGCCGGTGATCCTGGTGGTGGACGCGGCGGCGCAGGGGCGCTCGATCGCGGCGGTGGTGCACGGGTTCCGCAGCTTCGGCAACGTGCGGATGGACGGGGTGATCCTCAACCGGGTCGGGTCGGACCGGCACGAGTCGATCCTGCGGGAGGCGTGCGAGGAGGTCGGCACGCCGGTGCTGGGCGCGCTGCGCCGGGCGGACGCGGTGGCGGCCCCGTCGCGGCACCTCGGTCTGATCCCGGCGGCCGAGCGGCGTGCGGAGGCACGGGAGTCGGTGGCGGCGCTCGCGGAGCTCATCGCGGCGTCGGTGGACCTGGAGGCGGTGGCGGCGCTCGCGCGGTCGGCGCCGCCGCTGGACGCCGAACCGTGGAGCCCGGCGGTGGCCGAGCCGGTCGCGGGACGTCCGGTGGTGGCCCTGGCGGGCGGGCCGGCGTTCTCGTTCTCCTACGCGGAGACGCCGGAACTGCTCGCCGCGGCGGGCGCCGAGGTGGTCACTGTCGATCCGCTGCGCGACGAGAAGCTGCCCGAGGGCACGCGGGCGCTGGTGGTCGGCGGCGGCTTTCCCGAGGTGTACGCCTCCGAGCTCTCCGCCAACGCGTCACTACGAGCGAGCGTCGCCGCCCTGAAGGGCCCGATCGCCGCCGAGTGCGCCGGCCTGCTCTGGCTGTGCCGCACCCTCGACGGCGCCCCGATGTGCGGCATCCTGGACGCGGACGCGGCGATGACACCGACGCTGACCCTCGGATACCGCGACGCCGTCGCCCTCTCGGACAGCCCGCTCGGCCCGGCCGGCACCCGGGTCACCGGGCACGAGTTCCACCGCACCACTGTGCATCCCCGGTCGGGTCTGCTGCTCTCGCCCGCCGGGGGAGCGGCGTGGGCGTGGCGTGGCGCGGATCCGGAGGGCTTCGCGACGCCGTCCCTGCACGCGTCCTATCTGCACCTGCACTGGGCGGGTGCGCCGGGACTCGCGTACCGCCTGGTGCAGGCGGCAGTGTGATCGTTGTCGGTCTCGGCGCCCGCGGTGGGGCCGAGGTTGACGGGCCGGTGAGAGCGGTCCTCGACGCGGCCGGGATTCCGGTGGAGCGGGTGACGGTCCTCGCGACCATCGACCGGCGGGCCGGGGAGGAGCGGGTCCGGGCGCTGGCCGAGGCGTACGGGTGGCGGCTGGTGGCCTTCCCGGCGGCGGAACTGGCCGCCGTACCGGTTCCGAACCCCGGCCGGGCCGCCGAGGCAGCCGTCGGCTCGCCCAGTGTTGCCGAGGCGGCCGCCCTGCTCGCCGCGGGCCCGGGGGCCCGGCTGATCGTTCCGAAACGGGTGTTCCCCGGGGCGACCGTGGCAGTCGCTGTCTACTTGGCGGACGGCCACTCGTGCACGGGGACGTTCTCGTGCATCGGCGGCAGATAGCGGCGCAGCATCTCGTGCAGGGCCCGCTGCCGGTCCTGACCCTGCGCCTCCAGCGCGTGCAGCGTCTCCACCTGCCAGGACGCGCCGTTGCGGTGCAGCAGGCAGCGCTGCTCGATGATGCCGAGCAGCCGGTCGCGCTGTGCGGGGGAGACACCCCACCGGTCAAGGCCGTCGGCGGCCAGCGGCAGGAGGCGGCGCAGCACGAGCTCAGTCACCGGTACGGTGCCGTGGCCGGGCCAGAACACGCTGGCGTCGATGCCGTGCCGGGCGCAGTTGTGGAAGTTCTCCTCCGCCGCCTGGAAGCTCATCTGGCTCCAGAGCGGGCGCTCCGCCTCGGCCAGGGCCCGCACCAGGCCGTAGTAGAACGCGGCGTTCGCGATGGTGTCGGCGACCGTGGGGCCGGCCGGCATCACCCGGTTCTCCACGCGCAGGTGCGGCCGGCCGTTGACCACCGCGTAGATCGGCCGGTTCCAGCGGTAGACCGTGCCGTTGTGCAGCCGCAGCTCGCTGAGCTCGGGAATCTCCCCGCGTTCCAGGATGTCCGACGGATCGTCGGCGTCGCAGATCGGCAGCAGCGCCGGGAAGTAGCGCACGTTCTCCTCGAACAGGTCGAAGACGCTGGTGATCCAGCGCTCCCCGAACCACACCCGGGGCCGGACGCCCTGCGCCTGGATCTCTTCCGACCGGGTGTCGGTGGCCTGCTCGAACAGCGGGATCCGGGTCTCCCGCCACAGTTCCCGGCCGAGCAGCAGCGGCGAGTTCGCGCCCAGCGCGACCTGGATGCCGGCCACCAGCTGAGAGGCGTTCCAGTACGCCGCGAACTGCGCCGGGCTCACCTGCAGGTGGAACTGGGTGCTGGTGCAGGCGGCCTCGGGCGCGATGCTGTCGGTGGTGACCGCCAGCCGGTCCACACCGTCGATCCGGATGTCCAGGTCCTCGCCGCGGGCGGCGAAGATCTGCTCGTTGAGCAGCTGGTAGCGCGGGTTCACGGTCAGCGATTCGCCGGTCAGGTGCTCGCGGCGCAGCGTCGGCAGGATGCCGATGGTCACCATGTGCGTCCCGGCCGTGCGCGCCTGCCGCTCCGCGTGGTTCAGGCTGGCACGCAGGCTGCGCTCCAGCTCGGCGAAGTCGTCACCGGCGAGCCTGCGCGGTGGCAGGTTGATCTCGATGTTGAACTGGCCCAGCTCGGTCTGGAAATCCGGATCGGCGATCGCGCCCAGCACCTCGGCGTTGCGCATGGCCGGATCGGCCGCGTCGTCGATGAGGTTGAGCTCGATCTCCATGCCGGTGAGTGGCCGCTCGAAATCGAAGCGGGACTCGCGCAACATGGTGGCGAAGACGTCCAGGCTGCGCCGGATCTTCTGCCGATAGCGGGTCCGGTCCTCACGGGTGAAGTCGGTCTGATCGACTTTCTCGCCCACTGCGCACCACCTCTCGAGCCGTCAGCGACGCGGGAGATCGCGCGGAGCCGTGAGCGGCCCGCCGGGGATCCCCTCGGCCTCATGATGACCGCTGTCCACCCCGGTTCCCATCGCACCGGCCGTCCATTCTCGCCAGATGGCCAACGGCTCTCGGCTGGTTGCGCGCGGGAGGCGCTCGTGTTCGTCGAACATGGACGGGCCGTTTACCCGCTCGGGCCCGGGTTCTACCCTCGCCGCGCGGATTCGATCACGCCCGGCCCGGCCCTCGCCTACCGCAGCCAGGCTGCCAGCACCGCGCCGATGATGGTGATCCCGGCCGCGGCCTGCAGCAGCAGCGCGGGACCGAGGTGCGACCAGCGGGTCGGGATGCGTGGTGTGAGCGGCTGCATGGTGGTCAGGTTCACCACCTGGAGCAGCTTCACCGGCAGCGTGTGGTCGGCCTGCGGCTGCGTGCGCACCTGGACCAGATCGCCGCGGTGCAGCGCCGACTGCGGCAACTGCCCGTGCATCTCGATCTCGTACGTCTGTCCCAGGTCGTCGCGCAGCCGGACCGGCGTCACCAGGAACTCCGGCCCTTTGCGCAGCTCCTTGAGCGTGCGCCGGGCCGGTTTCATCCGCAGCACGGAACTGATCAGCTGCACGATGCCGGCCATGACGAACACGGCGACGGCGAGTGGCCGCCCGACCCGGACCTCGCGGGTGTAGGAGGCCTGGAAGCCGAGGAAGCGGCCGGTGATGATCGGACTGACGTGCCGGAGGATTCGCTCGCGGTGCAGTTCGGTGTCGTCCATGGGGGATCACCTCCTGGATGTCCCTTTCAATGCTACGGAGAGAACACGCGTAAGCACCGTGAGTGAATTCGCGGATGGGGATCACCTCTGCTTACCTCGTGCCGGCCCGCCTCGGCGGCGGTTCGCGCCGAATTGCCGTCACAACCCACTGATCTGCGGAAAGCCGCCCGACAGGCGGGCCTGACGGGGTCCACTGGGTTACCGGCCGCGGGGAACCGGCGGGGCCGGCCGTGCCGGGTCCGGCGTGCGGACAGGCGGGGACGGGGGGCGAGACCAGTGGCGTCGATGAAGGTGTACGTGAAACCGGAGAGCTTGCTGGCGCGCACCGCACGCGACATGGTCGACGCGCACGGCGGCGGGCTCGGGCCCCGGGACGGGATGATCGAGTGCCCGGCGTGCGGTGAGCTGCTTCCGTGCCGGATCGGGCAGTCCGCGATCGAGGTGCTGGCCGCCGCGGGGCTCGCTGAGGCGTCCGGGCTGGTGGCGGCGAGCCGTCCGGCGTACGCGCCGCCCGTTGAACCGTTCCCTTCTGCTGAGCCGTTCCCGCCCGCTGAACCTTTCTCGTCAGCCCAGCCGTACTCGCCTGCTGCTTCCCCGGCTGAGCCGTTGCCGCCGTGGGCTCTTCCGGAGCGGGCTGTCGCCGTCGCGCTGCCGCCGCTGACGGATCTCGCGGGCAGCGAACCGATTGCACCGGGCGTGACCTCGGCGGGTCCGGTCCCGGACATCTCACAGCCGCCCGCTTCGGGTGCCATCCCCCTGCCGCCGCTGCCGGCGAGCGGGCCCGGCGTGAACCCGCTACCGCCGCTCCCGCCGATGCCGGGCGAGGCCGCTACCCGGGTGGCCCGGCATGCGCAGGGAGATCTCCCGGCTCAGGGTTCGCCGGTTCCGCCCTGGGAGGTGCCCGGTGAGCAGACCGCCGGTGAGAAGTCTGCCGGTGAGGCCTGGCCGCCGCGCGTCACCGGACCTGGAGCCGGAGCCGCTGCCGGTGCGGGGCAGGCAGGTGCCGCGCTGGGCGCGGATTCCGGCTTTTCGGGTACGCAAGGAGGCGCACCCGCGGCCGGAGGGCCCAGCCTTCCGTTCGCGGGAGAGGCTGGTGGCCCGGGGCCGGTCGGTTCCCAGCGCAAGATGTGGCCACCGCAGTCCACCGATGATCCGGCCACCCCCGGCGCCGCGGGTGGCACCTTCACGGGTAGCGCTGCCGCTCCAGCTCAGTCCTGGCCGCCACCCGCTGCCGGCACCGCCGTCAGCTCCGGGCAGACCTGGCCGCCGTCCACCGGTCCCGCCGGCTCCCCGCCGCAGCCCTGGACGGCCGACAACCAGGCCTGGCCACCGCCGGACGCTGCGGCGATGGTCCAGCCGGGCGGTACCGGCCAGTGGCAGCAGGCGCAGCCCTCCGCTGAGGCCCAGCCGCCCTGGCAGCCCAGTCCGGCCGGGCCCACCGCCCCGTCGTTCGACCAGCCCGCGCCGAGCCCGGCGCCGTCGGCTCTCCCGCCTGCTCCCGGGCACGCCGCGACCGGGATGATGCCCGCCGCGTCACCGAGTGCCGCCATGCCGCCGCCGGCCGCGCCCCCGGTGGGCGACATCGATGCGCTGCTGAGCAGGCCGCCGGCGTACAGCCAGCAGAACACTCCGCTCGACGCGCCCCGGTTCACCCGGTCCGCCCGCCCGGCGTCCGAGGCTGGCCCGGCCCGCCCCTCGGAGATCATCATGGGTACGCCACCGCAGCCGCCGCTCGGTGCGCCTCCGGCCGTGGGCGCCGCGTCGCCCGTACCCGAAATGCCCTCTGTTCCGTTGATCGCCCAGGCTGCCACCGCGCCACCGCCGCCGGCACCCGCTCCGCTCGCGCCCCTGCAAGGGCCCGGCCAGGGCCAAGCCGGCCCACCCGTGCAGCAGCCCGCCGCCCGCTCGCCGCTGCAAGCTCCCGACATGGGCCAGCAGAATGCCGCCGCGCAGCAGCCCCCTGTCCGCTCGCCGTTACAAGCGCCGGACATGGGTCAGCACAACGCGCCCGCCGCCCAGCAGCCTGTCGCCCAGCAGCCCGCCGCCCAGCAGCCTGTCGCCCAGCCCGCCGTGCAGCAGCCCGCCGTGCAGCCTGTCGCCCAGCAGCCTGCCGCCCGGCCGCGGCTGCAGGCTCCGGACATGGGCCAGCAGAACCCCGGCCGGCCACCCTTGCAGGCCCCTGACATGGGCCAGCAGAACCCGGCGAGCGCCCCGCCGCCCGCTGCCGTGCCGCAGCCAGCCGCACCGCAGGCAGCCGCACCGCAGGTAGGCGCACCGCAGGCTGCCGCCGCTCCCGACGGCCCGCCGGTGGACGAGAGCGCCGCGCCGTCCGGCCTGCCGTCCCGGGTCGCGGCGCCCACGCTGCGGCCCGAGCGCCCGGCCGTTGTGCCCGAGGCTCTGGAGGATCCGTCGCAGGCACCCAGCGGGCTTCCGTCGCGCCGCGCCGGCCAGGGATGATTCCCCGGTAGGCGGACATTGGTTTCGCCCGGGACAGGTTGGGCAATAGCCTTTCGTTCACGGGGCTTTCGCCGCAGCCGCGGTGGTTCCGGAAAGGGATGACATGCCCGCGCGCAACCAGACCGGCGCACCGACCGAGCACGTCCTGGAAGACCTGGACGCGGCCGCCCTGGCCTACGCGCAGCGACGGGCCGGTGCGTCCCCGGGCGAGCTGAGCGCGCTGCGTGAGGATCTCCTCCGCTACTGCCTGCCGTTCGCCGGCCGGCTGGCCCGGCGTTACCGCGGCCGCGGTGAGTACCTCGAGGATCTCGAGCAGGTGGCCCGGCTCGGCCTGGTCAAGGCCGTCGATCGGTACGATCCGGAGCGCGGATCCTTCACGGCATACGCGGTCATCACGATCTCCGGCGAGCTGAAGCGGCACTTCCGCGACCGCACCTGGGGTGTCCACGTCCCCCGCCGGGTGCAGGACCTGAGCCTCGAGGTGGGGCACGCGTCGATGGTGCTGACCAGCGTGCTCGCGCGCACACCCACCCACGCGGAGCTCGCCGAGCGCCTCGGTGTCAGCGAGGACGCGGTGCGGGAGGCGATCGGCTCAGCCGCCGGGTACTCGCCCTCCTCGCTGAACGCGCCGGTGGGTGCCGCCGACGGGGCCATCGAGTTCGGTGACCTGATCGGTGGCGTCGACGAGGAGCTGGAGACGCTCACCGACAAGCTCACCGTCACCGACCTGCTGCTGCGGCTGCCCGCCCGGGAACGCCGGATGCTGGCGATGCGGTTCTACGGCAACCGCACCCAGGCCGAGATCGCGACTGAGCTCGGCATCTCCCAGATGCACGTGTCGCGGCTGCTCAGCCGGGCCCTCGGCTGGCTGCGTGAGGCGATGCTCAGCGACGTCCCGCCGCGCTGGGAGGCCGGCGAGGGCCCCACCCACCACGGCATGCAGGTGTCGGTCTCCCGCGAGGGCGGATCGCTGGTCGTGCGGGTCCGCGGCGAGGTCGACCGGGACACCGCCGAGCGGCTGCGGATCGGCCTGCGGCACGCCGTCGACGCGGCGGGTGTCGCCACCGTGGTGGTGGATCTCGCCGGTGTGCCGCTCGTCGACGCCGCGGGTGTCGCCGTGCTCGTGGACATCGTGCAACTGGCGGCCGCGAAAGAGGTGGAGATCTGCGTGAGCGGCGCTCAGCCGTACGTCGCCCGGATCCTTGCCGTCTCCGGCCTCGCCGGAGTCCTGCGCCGCTGCTGACCGGAGCCCGCTCCCCGAACGAAAGCCGCCGCTGATCGGCGCCGATGGCCCTGGTCAGCGGCGCAGTGCTGCCCAGACCACCTTGCCCTCGCGCGACGGCATGCAGCCCCACGCGGCCGCGACCGCGCCCACCAGCAGGAGCCCGCGCCCGCGCCCGTTGCTGTCCGGCGCGGCAGGCGCGCTGAGGACCGGCAGGAGCGCGGAACCGTCCGCGACGGCCATGTTCAGATAGCGGGGCCGCAACGACAGGCGCAGCGTCATCATCGTGTCGGCGTGGTCGATGACGTTGCCGACCAGCTCGGTGACGATCAGGCTGGCCGGGGCGACCAGGCCGGGCAGATCCCAGCGCAGGCAGGCGTCGGTGACGACGTCGCGGGCGTGCCGGGTGGAGCCGGCCAGCGGCAGCAGTTCCTCCTGGATCCCCGGCATGGTCAGGCGGTCGTCATTCAGGTGTTCCCGGGCGGCCGCCACGCTGTCGAACAACGGCAGCCGGTGGTAGGCACCGGAGAGCAGATGTGCCAGGGTCGCCGGAGGCGGCGCGCAGAGCAGGATCCGGGTTCCGGGCCAGCGGGCCGCCTGCCGCAGCACGGCGGTGAACACCGCGAGGGCGAGCGGCTGCTCCACCTCCAGGCCGCTGAGGTCGGCGAGGATGGCGTCAGGCTGCTCGGCCAGGCACTTGAGCAGCTGCTCGCGCAGGTGTGGAGCGTCGGCCAGGCAGAGCCTGCCGGTCACGGCGACGGTCAGGATGGCACCGTCACCGTGTACCACACACTGAACCGTCATCACATGCCCTTCTGAGGAAGCACGGATACCCAGCGGGCGGGCCCGGAAACGTCAGTCAGTCAGTCTCCATAGTCAGTCAGTCTCCATCACGACTATCGCCCCGTCGCCCTGGCCGCCGTCGTGCTGGCGCAGCGGGGTGCAGGCGACCCGGACGGTGATCGCCCGGCCGCGCCGGTTGACCGCGTCGAGCTTGATCTCGGCCGAGGCGCCGTCCGGTGCCAGCGCGCTGCGCAGCAGGGGCCGGAGCTGGTCTATCGGCAGGCCGATGTCCAGGTTCAGGAAGTGCTGGCCGATCGCCTCGCCCGCGCGCAGCCCCCACAGGTCCTCGGCGTGCCGGTTCCACATCCGGATCCGCAGGTCCAGGTCGACCACGGCGACGCCGGCTTGGAGGCTGGTCAGCACGGTCTCCAGGAAGACGTTCGCCTCGTCCAGCCGGCTGGTGCTGATCCGCAGCTGGTCGTTGATGCTCTGGAGCTCGTCGTTCGTCGACTGGAGCTCCTCGTTCATGGTTTCCAGTTCCTCGTTCGTGGACTGGAGTTCCTCGTTGGTGGTCTCCAGTTCCTCGACCGTGGACTGGAGTTCCTCGTTCGTCGTCTCCAGTTCCTCGTTCGTGGACTGAAGCTCCTCGTACGCCGCCTCGAGCTGCTGGTTGGCGTGTTCCAGGTCGTCCTGGAGGCGCCGCGCGGCGGTGACGTCGTGGAAGATCAGGTTCACGCCGAGGAGGCTGCCGTCGGCGCCGCTGAGCGGGCTGATCTGCACCTCCAGGTAGGTGACCTCGGAGCCGCGGTGGAATTCCACGTCGCTGACCCGCAGCGTGCGGCGCTCCAGCTGGGCCTGCTCGATGAAGCGGCGCAGCTCGACCGGCCGGTAGGAGATCTCCAGGTCGCGGAAGGGCCTGCCGATGTCGCGGGAGGAGACGCCGAACAGCTTCTCCAGCTGGCGGTTGGAGAGCGCGACCAGGCCGTCGGAGGTGAGCGAGAGCTGTGCCAGCGGGCTGGCCGCGAAGACCTCGTTACGCAGCTCGTCGAGGCCGGTCACGGCGCTGCCGGCGGCCGGCGGCGGGTCCGCGAAGGCCACTCCGGGCGGGGCGTAGAGGCGGGGGACCCGGCTGAAGACGCGGCGCTTGAGGTCGATCGGGGTGAACAGGCTGGAGTGGCTGAGCAGCATCTCGGCCTTGCCGAGGAAGAGCACCCCGGTCTCGGTGAGCGCGAAGTGGAACCGGCCGAGGATCTTCGACTGGGTCTCGGCGTTGAAGTACATCAGCGTGTTGCGGCAGGTCAGCAGGTCGATCCGGGAGATCGGGGCGTCCTGCACCAGGTCGTTGCGCCCGAAGATCACCGAACGGCGCAGATCCTTGCGGAAGGTGTACCGCCCGTTCACCGGTTCGAAGTACCGCTCCAGCAGGTCCGGGGGCAGGCTCTGCACCTGGCGTTCGCTGTACGCCGCCTGCCTGGCCTCGTTGAGTTGCTCCTCGTCCACGTCAGTCGCGTAGATCTTGACCCGGTCCTTGAACGCCTCGACACCGATCAGCTCGGCCAGGGCCATGGCCAGCGTGTACGCCTCCTCGCCGGACGCGCACCCGGCCGACCAGATCCGGATCATGGAGTCGGCCGGTTTCGCCGCCACCATCGGTTCGAGCACGTCGGAGCGCAGGTAGTCCCAGGCGTCGACGTCCCTGAAGAACGCCGTGACGTTGATCAGGATGGTGTTGAACAGCGCGGTGAACTCGTCCGGATGCACCTGGAGGTGATCCAGGTACTCCAGGTAGTCGCCGATCCCGACCTGGCTCATCCGGCGGCTGACCCGCCGCATCAGGCTGGACCGCTTGTATCCGGTGAAGTCGAAGCCGCGTGACTCCTTGAGGTACACCAGCAGGGCTTCGAAGCGGGGGTCGGTCGCTTGCACGGACGGAACGCTACCGTACGTCGCCGGGCGCGGCTGTGGAGCCGAGCCGGTCGATCAGCTCTCGGATGGTCTCGCTCGCGCTCTCCGCGTCGTCGGCCGTGGCCCGGAACTTCGCGGCTCCGCCGCCCGCGGACAGCCCGGCCGCCATCCGCCGGCTCAGCGCCGACTTCTCCTTCAGGGACCGCAGCGCGACCCAGAGGGCACTCTCCAGCACCTGGGTCTGCTCGTCGAGCAGGCTCTCCGGCGACCATGCGTGCCCGACCCGGCAGCGGAACCGCGGCAGTGGGCGGTCCTCGATCAGGAACAGGCTTCCGCCGCAGTCGGGGCAGCCGTATCCGGCGGGCTCGGCGATGCGCTCCGTGCCCAAATGGGTGAGTGTGGACATCTTGACCTCGGCCTCGAGGACGGGATCGACAACGACGGCGCCGGGCGCGGGCAGCAGGGTGGTCGCGGTGATGTCGCTGATCAGGGCGCCGATCTTGACGGCGGGTGCCACATGATCGGCGACGACGCGGTCCAGTGCCGCCCGCGGCATCCAGGGGACGAGGGCGTCGACCGGATCCTGGACCACGGTGGCACCGCCGGCGGCGGCGATGGCGGACAGCCCCGCCGCGCCGTCGTCGCGGGAACCGGAGAGCACCACGCCGATCGCGCGCCGGCCGGCGGCCCTGGCGACCGACCGGAACAGCGGGTCGATGGCCGGCCGGTGGCCGTTCTCTGCCGGGCCGCGGCTGAGCCGCAGGTGCCCGTCCATCAGCAGAAGGTGGTGGTCGGCCGGGGCGACGTAGATCCGCCCGCCCTGCGGCACCTCGCCGTCGACGGCCATGGCGGCCGGCAGCGGCCCGCTGCGGCTCAGGATTATCGGGAGCGCGCTCGGTGCCGACGGCGGCACGTGCAGAACGACGAGCACCGCACCGGGATAGTCCGGGGGAAGGCCGCCGACAAGCGCCCGCAGCGCCTCGACCCCGCCTGCGGAAGCCCCGACCGCGACAAGGTCGCGGCGATCGGCGGCGGCAGGCAGAGGAGCGTGCGAGGGAAGGGTCACGCGGCGGCTCCGGTGGTGAGTTGACTCCACACCACCTTACCGTCGGTCACAGGTAATACACCCCACGCGTCGGTCAGATCGTGCACGAGGCGCAGTCCGCGTCCACCGGCCTCGGAGACACCGGGATCGAGACGGCGGGGCATCCGGCGGCTGCCGTCGCGGACCGCCACGGTGAGCCGCCCGTCGCGCAGGGCCAGGGTGAACTCCATCGTGGTGTGCGCGTGCCGGACCACGTTCGCCACCAGTTCGGTGGCGACCAGGGCCACGGTCGCGCTGACGTCGCCACGCTGCCAGCCGGCGCAGGTCTGCGCGACCAGGGCGCGGACCTGACGGCAGGCCTCCGGCACCGGGCGCAGCCGGACCCGGACGCCGGGGAAGCCGGGCTGGGCGCCGGCGTCGTCGAGGGCACGGGAGCAGTCCGGGGCCATCTCCAGGCCGGCGCAGTCGGGGGCGGCGGCCAGCGCCTGCCGGGTCGGCCGGTCCGCGCCGCAGACCACGATCGGTACGGCCGGGAACTCCTCCGCCTGGCAGACGACCGAGCCGAATGCGGTGAGGGCGGCGGGGTCGTTGATCCGCAGGCGGGTGACGTCGAGCAGCAGTCTCGCCGGCTGTACGGAGAGGCTGCGGCGGACCGCCGTGCCCAGCGCGTCGCCGGTGAGGTGGTCGAGGGTCCCGCTGACGGTCAGGACCGCCACGGGGAGATCCTGCTCCGGCCGGCAGACCAGCTGGCTCGGCATGCGTCTCCCCTCCGGGTGTAGGACGATCAGACAGATGCCCGGGCATCCGGCCGGGCAAACGTCGGGCCGATCGCGGGAAGGCCGTTGGCGCGGTACGGGAACCGGGCAGAATTCGGACCATGGCGCACGACCGGGCGCCCGCCGGGAGTCCGTCCCCTGACACGGGACAAAATGAAGTACCGTTGCGCGCCATGGGTGTGTCGCAACGCATGAAGAGCCGGTTCCGTAAGTTTCTCCAGCGTCCGGGCGCGACGGTGGACCTCGGGCCGCTGTCGCGACGACTCGGTGCGATCGAAGCACGTGAGGACGCGCTGAAGGAGCTGGACGACGCGGCGCTGACCGAGGCCGCGCGCGAGGCGACCGACTACGCCGAGATCTGCGCGATCGGCCGGGAAGCGGCGCGGCGGGGTATCGGCCAGCGGCCGTATGACGTTCAGCTGCTCGGCGCGATGGCGCTGCTCGACAAGCGGGTCGCCGAGATGGCCACCGGTGAGGGCAAGACGCTAACCGCCGCCGTCGCGGCCTACGGGCACACCCGCCTCGGCAACGGCCCGGTGCACGTGCTCACGGTCAACGACTACCTGGCCAAGCGCGACGCCACGTGGATGGAGCCGATCTACACGCTGCTCGGCCTGACGGTCGGCTGGGTGACCGAGTCGATGACGCCGGAGGAGCGCCGCGAGGCGTACGAGGCTGACATCACCTATGTCTCGGTCAGCGAGGCCGGCTTCGACTACCTGCGCGACCAGCTGGTCACCGACGTGGCCGACCGGGTCCAGCGCGACCTGGCCACGGCGATCGTCGACGAGGCCGACTCGATCCTGATCGACGAGGCCCGCGTGCCGATGGTCCTCGCCGGCAGCACCGCCGACGACAGCGACCCGGTGCACGAGGCCGCCGAGCTGATGCGCGGCCTGCGCAAGGGCAAGCACTACGAGGTCGCCGAGGACGGCCGCAGCGTCGCCTTCACCGACGAGGGCCTCAAGCACCTCGAGGAGGAGCTCGGCGGCATCGACCTGTATGCCGACGATCAGGTCGAGCACCTGTCCGCGGTCAACGTGGCGCTGCACGCGCACGCCCTGCTGCGCCGCGACGTCGACTACATCGTCCGCAACGGCTCGGTCGAGCTGATCGACGAGATGCGTGGCCGGGTCGCCCAGCGCCGCCGCTGGCCGGACGGCCTGCAGGCCGCCGTGGAGGCGAAGGAGGGTGTCTCCGCCACCGCCGAGGGCGAGGTCCTCGACACCATCACCGTGCAGGCCTACATCGCCCTCTACAAGACGGTCTGCGGCATGACCGCGACCGCCGTACATGTCGGCGAGCAGCTCCGGGAGTATTTCAAGCTCGAGGTCGCGGTGATCCCGCCGAACACCCCGAACATCCGTGAGGACGACCCCGACCGGATCTACTCCGCGCACGACATGCGTGACGAGGCCCTGGTCGAGGAAATCAAGATCGCCCACGACAAGGGCCGGCCGGTGCTGATCGGCACGCTGGACGTGAAGGCGTCCGAGCGGCTGGCACAGCAGCTCGCCGACGCGGGCGTCCCGTCGAACGTGCTGAACGCGAAGAACGACGCCGAGGAAGCCTCGATCATCGCGGAGGCGGGCGCGCTCGGCGCGGTCACCGTCTCCACCCAGATGGCCGGCCGCGGTGTCGACATCCGCCTCGGCGGCAGCGACGAGAAGGACCGCGAGAAGGTGGTCGAGCTCGGCGGGCTCTATGTGATCGGTTCCGGCCGGCACGACAGCCGCCGGGTCGACGACCAGCTCCGCGGCCGGGCCGGCCGGCAGGGCGACCCGGGTGCCTCGGTCTTCTTCGTCAGCCTGGAGGACGAGCTGGTCTCCCGGCACGCCGGCGACATCATCCCGGCCTCACCCCGGATGGACATGGACGGTGTGGTCCACGACCCGCAGGTCGACTACGCGGTCGAGCACGCCCAGCGGGTCGCCGAGGGTGTCAACTACGAGATCCACCGCAACACCTGGCGCTACAGCGTGGTGATCGAGCAGCAGCGCCTGCTGCTCGCCGAGCGCCGCGAGCGGCTGCTGACCTCCGAGGTCGCCGCGATCATGCTGCTGGAGAAGTCGCCGGAGAAGGCCAAGGAGATCGACGAGGACGTCCTGTCCGACTCGGCCCGGGCCATCGCCCTCTACCACCTGGACCGGCTCTGGGTCGGCCATCTGGCGTTCCTCACCGAGGTGCGCGAGGGTGTGCACCTGCGGGCGCTGGGCAAGCTCGACCCGCTCGACGAGTTCCACCGGGCCGCCGTGCCGGCGTTCCAGGAGCTGCTCACCAAGGTCGAGTCGCGGACCATCGAGACCTTCGACGAGGCGGACTTCAGCGACGGCTGGCAGCCGGAGCGCGCCGAGATCGTCCGGCCCAGCGCCACCTGGACCTACCTGGTGCACGACAACCCGTTCGGGTCCGAGCTGGACCGCCTCATCGCGGCGGTCGGCCGGCGCCTCACCTCGGGCGGCTGAGCCTCAGCCCGGGGGCACCGCCGCGACGGCGCCCCCGGGCCCTCACCGGACGCCGCGACGGCATCCCCAGGCCTTACCAGGCTTCGTGACGGTGCTCTCACTCGCCGCGCAGCAGTGCGGCCATCTCCGGCAGGTCGAAGAACGCCGCCGTCTCCACCGCCGTCGGTTTGCCGGCGCCCGGATCAGCGCCCGCCTTGAGCAGTGCCCGAACCGTGTCCGGGTTCTGCCGGAACACCGCCGCCGACAGGGCGGTCTGACCCCGGTCGTTGACCCGGTCCGGATCGGCGCCGGATTCCAGCAGCGCCGCGACGGTGTCCGGGTGGTTGTGGTACGCCGCCAGGATCAGCAGGGTGTCGCCCTTGTCGTTGGTGAGGTTCGCCGGTAGTCCCGCCGCCGTATTGGCGGCCAGTTCGCCGGTGCCGCCGGAGCGGGCCAGGTCGAACATGCGGTGCGCGAACGCGATCGTCTCTTCATCCAGCTCTGCCACGGGATCGTTGCTACCCACGTTCGGCAATCTTTAATGAGGCTGACAGAAAACGTTCCCGGAATGCATTTGTGTGACGGTGAACAATATGGAACGTGTTTCCCACAGTGTGGTTGGCGACTTGACCCGCCGCGCGGCGGACCGGAAATATCGTCCCCGCTTTACGCTCCGTGATCAGTCGTATTCGCTTGCCGTAACAAATTCCTGGGGGATGAAATCAATGCCGGTCAGCGCTTTGTCGCCGCGTGCCGATCGCCGTTCCGCGGGGCCGGGCCGAGGCTCCGGCCGGCGCTCCGCCGAACCGGCGCTGACCGTGACGCTCGCCATTCCCCTCACCGGGGACGCGGTCTCCCCACAGGCTCACCGGCTGCTGGCGGCCGTCCGGGAGCTGGTGGAGCTGAGCCGTGGCACGGTGACCGTCGAGGCGGCCACGACCACCGACCTCGCCGAGCCCGCTGAGCCGCTCGCAGACGGCCCGGAGGTCCGGTTGCTGACCGGGTCGCGCCAGGCGCTGCTCGAGGAGGCGGCGCTGCCCCTGACGCGGCTGGAATTCGATCTGCTGCTCTACCTCGCCGAGCGGCCCCGCCGGGTCTTCACCCGGGCGCAGCTGCTGGCTGCCGTGTGGGGTTACGAGCGGGCCGGCGAGCGCACCGTGGACGTCCACGTCCGCCGCCTGCGGCTCAAGCTGGGCGGCAGCCTACCGCTGATCACCACGGTCTACGGTGTCGGCTATCGGCTGGCCGACGACGCCCGCATCTCGATCCTGCCGCACGACTGAGCCGGTCGCGGCAGCAGGGCCGCACGACTGAGCCGGTCGCGGCAGCAGGGCCGCATGACTGAGCCGGTCGCGGCAGCAGGCAATCGACGCCCTGTCGGGCGGCCTGACAAGCAACGGCCTGGCGGGGGCTGCTGATAATCGACGGATGCGCGTCCGTCCCATCTCGTTCCCCGTCCTCGTCGACGATCTGGCCGACCGGCTGGCGAGTCGGGAATCCGACAACCGGCTCCGGGTGGCCGTCGACGGCGCCCCGGCCGCCGATCCCGCCCGTCTCGCCGCCGCGCTCGTGGACCCGCTCCGGGTCCGCGGCCGCCCGGCGGTGCACGTCGACACCAGGGACTTCCTGCGCCCGGCCTCGCTGCGCCTGGAGTTCGGGCGCACCAACCCCGACACTTTCTACACCGGCTGGTTCGACGAGGCGGGGCTGATCCGCGAAGTGCTCACCCCGTCCGGCCCCGGCGGGTCAGGCCGCATTCTGCTGCGCCTGTGGAACGCGGCGGTGGACCGGTCCGCCCGCGAGCCCTATTCGGAGCTCCCGGAGAACGCGATCGTGCTGGTCAGCGGCCCGTTACTGCTCGGTTCGGGTCTGCCGTTCGACTTCACCGTCCACCTTGAGCTCTCCACCGCCGCCCTCGACCGCCGCACCGGTCCCGAGGACCGCTGGACCCTTCCGGCGTACCGGCGGTACGCCGGTGAGGTGGCCCCGGAAACCTTCGCTGACGTGGTCGTACGCGTGGACGACCCGGCGCGCCCGGCCCTCGTCGAGAGCGGTTGGTGATCACCGGCACAAGACCCGCTCGCGGAGTCCGTGGCGGATTCGACCACTGACAGTTATGCTCCGGTTACTTTTTCGCGGGGGGTCCCGTTTGGGATCTCCAGCGGTGGGTATCGTCCGGCTCCACATGTGGAACCGGCTCGGGACGAGGGTGACCCGGGGGATGGCCACCAGCTGGGGCTGAGTGAAGGGCAGGGGGACTGCATGCTCGTCAACGGAGCGGTTGTTACTGGTAAGGGCGCGAGCACGGCGAAGGGGCGCTCGACCGATGAGATCGACCAGATCCGGGTACTCCTGCGGAGCCGGTTCGAGGAGCTGAACACGGAGTACGAAGAGGCCGTCACGCAGAACCATCGTCTGCGTCTGGTCGAGATCGGCGACGCCGCCGGCGACGACCAGGCCGACAGCGGGTCCAAGACGGCCGAGCGCGACGCCGCGACCTCGCTGCTGCGGACCCTGCTCGACCGGCGGACCCAGGCGGAGCACGCCATGCAGCGCCTGGACGAAGGCACCTACGGCAACTGCGAGGGCTGCTCCAACCCGATCCCGGTGGAGCGGCTGGAGGTCTTCCCGTCCGCCACCACGTGCGTGCACTGCAAGCAGAACCGCGAGCGGCGCGCCAGCTGACCACCTTCCCGGGGTCTGCCGCCGGCAGGCCCCGGGCACAGGTTCCACCGCCGCCGTGGTGCGATTCCGCCGCCGCGCCGGAAATCGGTTATCGCCATTCCGGCGGGGAACTCGCCGGAATGGCCCGCCGAAACGGCGGTCGCCAGTCGGCGAGGCGAATGTCACACAGGTGCGGCCGAACAACTTCGGCCGCCATTTCGCGCAACGAAATGCTGCGACGGCCATCGACCTCCGTCAGGGACGCGGCCGCATCTCCGGAACCCGGCTGACCGTACGGCCGCTGCGCGCGGCCTCCTTCGCCAGCACGGCGGCGTCGATCACCGCGGCACCGCCCGGGTCGTTGTTGAAGAAGACAAAGGTCTCCGGTACGCCTACGCGCTCCACCCACGTCCGCAGCGCCCGCCGCCCGTACCGCGGCCACGGCTTGGCGCCGCCCTCGTGCAGCCGGAGATAGGCCCAGTCGGCCGTACGCCACAGTGGCGTGACCGGGCGTCCCCGCCGGTCCGCCCAGCAGAGCGCGGCACCGTGCCGCCGCAGCAGTTCCTCGCACTCGCCGGTGAACCAGGTCTCGTGCCGGGGCTCCACCGCCACCCGCACCCCGGCCGGGAACTGCCGCAGCGTCTCGTCAAGCGCTCCCAAGTCGGCCTTCAGCGTCGGCGGCAGTTGCAGCAGCACCGGCCCCAGCTTGTCGCCGAGCCCGCTCGCCCGGTCCAGGAACCGCGCCACCGGCTCGGCCGGCTCCCGCAGCCGTTTGATGTGGGTCAGGTACCGGCTCATCTTCACCGCGACCCGGAACCCGGCCGGGGTGCGCCGGCGCCACTGCTCGAAGGTGTGCCGCTCCGGCAGCCGGTAGAACGCGTTGTTCACCTCGACCGTGTCGAACCGCTCCGCGTAGTGCTCCAGCCAGAGCCGCTGCGGCAGCCCGGCGGGGTACAGGAACCCGGTGTCGCCGGCGCCCTTCTCCGGCCGCCAGTCCCGGTACTGCCATCCCGACGTCCCGATCCACAGCATGCCGCCGGGTTACCCCTGACCCGGAGGGATTAGACCTGATCTTGCCGGGTAGTCGGAGACCGTCGATTTCCGCGGCACTCATCCAATTTGGAGAAGACATGGGACTCAGCAACGACGACATCATCAGCTCCGACCCGGCCGGTGCGAGCGGCGAGGGCCCGGCCGACGGCGGCGCCAACCCGGCGGGCCACGACGGCGGTGCTGACGGCGGCGCCTCGGGCGAGGGCCCGGCCGACGGCGGCGCGAACCCGAACGCGGTCGACGGCGGCGCTGACGGCGGTGCCTCCGGCGAGGGACCCGCGGACGGCGGCGCCAACGCGGCCGGCCACGACGGCGGTGCCGACGGCAGCGCCTCCTGACAATGACGGGGACGGCTCTGGCCCGCGTCGTCGGGCCGGTCAGCACCTTCGCTGACACCCACTGGGGCCGCACGCCTCTGCTGTCCCGGGCCGCCGACCTCGGCGGCCCGGACGGCTTCACCGGCCTGCTGTCGGCCGCGGCGGTCGACGAGCTGCTCAGCCGGCGCGGTCTGCGCACCCCGTTCCTGCGGGTCGCACAGCAGGGCAGCGTGCTGCCCGCCGGCCGTTTCACCGGCGGTGGCGGCGCCGGTGCGGAGATCGCCGACCAGGTGATCGACGAGCAGGTGATGCGGCTCTACGCCGACGGTGCCACGCTGGTCCTGCAGGGCCTGCACCGGATCTGGCCGCCGCTGATCGACTTCGCGGGCGAGCTGGGCACCGAGTTGAACCGGCCGTTGCAGGTCAACGCGTACCTGACGCCGCCGGCCAGCCAGGGTTTCGCCACCCACTACGACACCCACGACGTCTTCGTGCTCCAGGTGGACGGCCGCAAGCGGTGGTGCATCCACCCGCCGGTGCTGCCCGATCCGCTCGAACGGCAGGCGTGGGGCGGCCGGGCCGACGAGGTCGCCGCCACCGCGCGGGGTGAACCCGCCCTCGACGTCGTGCTCGAGCCCGGCGACGCCCTCTACCTGCCGCGCGGCTGGCTGCACTCGGCGCGGGCGCTGGGCGGCCGGTCCCTGCACCTCACCGTCGGTATCCGGGGGTTGACCCGGTACGCCCTGGTCGAGGAGCTGCTCGCGCTCGCCGTGGCGGATCCGCGGCTGCGGGCCGGGCTGCCGTACGGGCTCGACCCGGGCGACCCGGAGGCGATCGGCAAGGAGCTGACCGAGACCGTCACCGCCCTGCGGGACTGGCTCACCACCGCCGACCCGGCAGAGGTCGCCGCCCGCCTGCGGGACCGTTCCTGGACGGCGGCCCGCCCGGCGCCGATCAGCCCGCTCGCGCAGCTCGACTTCGCCGCCGCGCTCACCCCGGCCGACCGGATCGTCGTCCGGCCCGGCCTGCACCGGGAACTCGCCGCGGCGGGGGACGAGCAGGCGGAGGGGGAGGACCAGGTGGTGCTGCGGCTCCCCGGCCGGGCACTGCGCTTCCCCTCCTACTGCGAGCCGGCGATCCGGATGGCGCTGGACGGCGAGGCGCACGCCGTGGGTGAGCTGCCGCTCGCCGATGACGACGACCGGCTGGTGCTGGCCCGGCGCCTGCTCACCGAGGGCCTGGTCGTCGCGTCCCGCTGATCCCGTGGTCTGCCCGGCCCGGCGTGGGTACCGTGAGTCCATGACGGACCCGCAGGACGACCGCCCCACCCCGGAAGTCGAAGCGACCGGACCCGAGTTCGACGAGGCCGGCGACTTCGGTTACGACGAGGCCCACGGCGCCGGCGAGCACCTCGACGTGCCCGCCGCCCTCCAGGACGAGGCACAGCAGCGCCTCAAACTCACCCAGCCCCACTGACGAGATGGCTCGGCTGGGCGAGATGGCTCGGCTGGGCGAGATGGCTTAGCTGGGCGAGATGGCTCAGCTGGGCGAGATGGCTCAGCTGGGCGAGATGGCTCAGCTGGGCGAGATGGCTCAGCTGGGCGAGATGACTCAACCGGTCCCGGCGGTGGGCTGGGAGAGCGTCACGGCGGTGAACAGCAACCCCGCCGTGACCAGGCCCGCGATCAGCACGGTGGCCACCGCCGCGGTGTCCAGCCCGACGCCGCGCCGGTCGGCCACCAGCTTCGCGGTGACCACGGCCAGCACCGGGAACAGCAGCAGCACCAGCAGTGCCACCACCGGCGAGGCCGCCAGCCAGTCGCCGCCCGCGTCGGCGGCCGTCTGCCGGACCACCAGGTTGCCGATCACGCCGAGCACGCCGCCCGCCACACCGAAGGCACCGAAGAGCACCTGGGTGCCGAAGGTCAGCGGACGGGCCGGCGGCGTGTACTTGACCCGGGACTCCACCTCGTCGAGGTAGTCGGCGGCGTCCCGCTCGGTGCGCTGCCGGGGGATGCTGGCCGCCGGCAGCGTACGCCCGAACCGCTCCGCCGCCGGACCGACCCGGTGCACGAAGTCCGACCACAGTCCGGCCGCCCGGGCGTCCACCTGCTCCAGATCGCGCTGGGCCAGGCGTACGGCGTGCTGCGCCTCCCGTACCTCGTCCTCCGCCTCCCGGACCGCCGCCTCCGCCGCGGTCTCCCGGTCGGCGTGCCATCGCTGCGCCTCCTCGCGCAGCGTGGTGGCCCGCTGGTCCAGCGTCGTCAGGCGCTGGAGGACGGTACGGTAGTCGGCGCGCTCGAAGTCGGCCGGTTCCAGTTCGCTCATGAGGTTCCGTAGGGGATCATCACCTCGGTGCCACGATGCACCGAGCGGTCGAAATGCAGGGCTCGCCACGGGCGCGGATACCAGTTCGGCGCACCCGTACCGGGGTAGAACGGTGCCAGTTCGCTGCCGTGCACGTCGAGCGCCACCCAGGCGCCGATCGCGTCGGTCCGCACACCGTGCCCGCCCAGGCTGTCGCGCAGCAGTCCGGCGCTGCGCCACCAGCCCAGCACGTGCAGCCGCCGCTCCGGCCCCTGCCGCAGGACGGTGCGCAACTGCTCGGCCGCGGCCCGCCCGCCCGGCAGCGCGTCCGCCGCGTAGATCAGGATGAAGTGCGGCCGGTCCGCGGGCCATGCGGCGGTCGCCTCAGCGGCGGCGTCCTCGAGCAGCCAGTCCACGTTCTCCGAGTCGTACCAGCCGCACTCCGGGATCCGGGCGTGCAGCGCCTCCGCCGCGGCCCGGGCGTCCTGGTCGAGGCAGACCACCGAGAAGCGGGCGCCGTCCGGCTCGAACTGGGCCGCCAGCGACCGGCCGGCGGTGGCCAGCACCGCGCAGGCCTCGTCGACCCGGGTGCCGAGCACCGCGATGTTGCGGCCGGGCGCGCGCCGCAGCAGGGTACGCGCCGACCGCGACGAGACGTCGATGGTCTCGCCGAGCATCGCCATCGGCGCGGCCGGCGACTCGGACGGCACCAGCGCCCGGAAGTCGGGGCTCTCCGCCAGACGCGGGACCACGTCACCGTCGAAGAGGCGCGGCGGACCCGGATCGGCCGGGCGGCGGCGCCACAACCGGTGCTGCAGGGCGCTCCACTGGTCCCGGTCACCGGCGGCCGGGACGCGCACCACCTGGTTCGCCTCGGCCGCACCGGAGTCGGCGTTGACCACCGCGTGGTAGCGGGGCAGCGATTCGGCTGCCTGGTTCGTCTCGGCGAGCACCCGCCGGGCGCGGGGCAGGGCGATCCGCAGCGAGAACTGGGCGACGAGCGCCGGCCGGCCCCAGAGCGCCTCGATGCCGGAGACGTCCTGGCTGGCCAGGATCAGGTGGATGCCCTGCGAACGGCCACGCCGGGCCAGGTCCTCGAGCAGGTCGACGGCCTCGGCGGCGACCGCGTCCCGGCCGGCGAGCAGCACCTGGAACTCGTCGACCACCGCCACGATCCGCGGCCAGTTGCCCTCCGGGTTCTCGGTGCGCAGCTCGGCCAGGTTCGTCACCTCATACTGCTTGGCCGCGTCCGCGCGACGCCGCAGCTCCCCGCTGAGGAACCGCAGCAGCGCCAGCCCGAACTCACGGTCCGTGTTGACGTTCACCCCGACCAGGCGGACGTGCGGCAGCCAGCTCGGGTCCCGGCGGCCCGGCGCGAACCGGGCGAACGACACACCCTCCTTGAAGTCGAGCAGGTAGAACGCCAGCTCGGCGGGGGAGTAGCGGGAGGCGAGCGCGCCCATCCAGGCGTAGATGAAGTTGGTCTTGCCGGTGCCGGACGGCCCGGCGATCAGCGCGTGCGGCGGGTAGTCGCTCAGCGTCACCAGCACGCGAGCACCCTGCGGACTGTCACCGAGCGGCGCGGTCAGCCCGGCAGCCGAGCTCTCCCGCCACTCGTCACCGGCCTCCGGCAGCAGGCTGTCCAGCGCCACCGGCGCGGGCCCGGCGGCCACGGCCTCAGCAATCTGGCGGCAGGTCGCGGTCAGGACAGCCGCGGGAGGACCAGGATCGAGACGTACGGGCAATGCACCGGCCCGCTTCACCCGGGCCTGTTCACCCGGCGCCGCCGTGACGAACTCGACACCCGGCGCCGGCTCCACCGCCAGCCCCCGGATCACCAGGTGCACCCCGCACGCCGCCCCGGTACGCAGGAGCCGGTCCAGCTGGGTCCGCTCGTGCCGGGACAGCTCCCCGCCGCCGAGCAGCACCGCCACCCGCCACGGTTCCGGTCGCCGCCGGGTCGCCGCGTGCAGTTCCCGCAACGACGTGTACTCACCGGCCAGCACCTTCTCGTTGATCCGCCGGACGTGGCCGACCAGCTCGTCGAGAAGCGGGCCGAGGTCCTGCGGTCCGGTGAACGTCAGCACACCGGCCGAGGCCAGCGGCGCGAACCCGGCAAGTCCGCCACCGAGATGCTCAGGGTCGTACCCGATCAGCCGCACCGCACCCGGCGCGCTCGTCCCCAGCGCGCGCAGCAGCAGGCCCGCCACCACGTTGTCGCCGAGCCGCTGGTCGCCCTCGACCACGATGTGCCCGTGGTCGAGCAGCCGGACCAGCGCCGGAACCTCCGGCGGCGCCTCGTCCTCGACCGGCGCGACCGGCTCGTCCTCGTCCTCGCCGTCCTCCCGGGGCGTGCCCGGCGCGCTCGCCCACGGTCCCTCCGGCCGCCTGGTCCGCTCCGGGTGCGGCACCGGCGGCTCGGGCAGCATCAACCTGCCGATCCGCAGCTCGGCCACCTTGGCCAGCGGCGTCGGCTCCCAGCTGTGCCACAGTTCACCGGCAGCACCCGGCGCGGCCCGGTCGGCAGCACCCGCCGCCGCTCCGGCCAGCGCCGCCAGCTCGGTGTCGTGCCAGGTGTCGATCTCCCGCAGCCGCTCGTCCCGGGCGGCCGCGAGCTTGCGCCGCCGGGCCGAGGCCGCCGCGCTGATCTTCTCCCAGCGGGCGACCGCTGAGGTCTCCGCCCGCCGGGCGGCTTGCAGAGCTGTCTGAGCGGCGCCGAGCGCGTGCGACAGCCCGGCCCGGATCTCCATCACCCGCTGTTTGGTGGATTCAGCCATGACCTGCCGGCATCGACGCAGTTGTTCGGGGGCTTCGTAGGCACAGCGCTCGAGGGCTCATCGGGGCCGCTCGCCGTTCTCGGCGTCGCGGCGGACCGGCTCCGGCGCGTCCGGGCGCAGCGTCTCGGCGTCCCGGCCGAGCCGCGCGAGCAGCACACCGGTCAGGACGCTCGCGGTCACCGCGTTGTCGGCGGGATGCCCCGGCGGCCGGTTCTTCTGCTGCTGTTGCTGGGCCGGCACCCGGCAGATCCGGTCGATGAGCGTCTCCAGAATCGCCGGCGCGGTACCCGGCAGCAGCGATCGCACCCGCCCCTCGGCGGCCTGTCGCAGCCGCTGCACGTCCTCCGGGCGCGGCTCGTGCCCCAGCAGGTCACCGGCGAGCCGGTGCAGCACCGGCGAGGTGACAGCCGACAGTCCCAGCCCGGTCGACGCGTTCACCGAGTGCAGCTCCCGCCCGAGCCGGGCCCGGTCACCCGCCCGGACCCCGGCGGCGACCCGGCGCAGCAGCTCAGCCGTGTCGGTGCCCTCCCGGCCGGCCTGCTCCCCGTCCGGCGCGGGCTCCCCGGTCAGCTTGGCCACACGCTCCTGCCACCACGGGCCGAGCGCCTCGGCACCGGGCGACTCACCCTCCTCGGCGGCCGCGCGCGGCGCCTGCTCCGGCTTCAGCCCGGCACGCCACTCCTGACCCGGCGCGGCACCCGGCTGCCCGGCCAGGCCGGCCGCGGCCAGATAGGCCGCGATCGCGTCCTGAGCGGCACGCAGGGCCGCCGCGGCGCGTTCAACATGCTCGGTGGCATTACCGAGTTGGGGTACGCCCATCTGCTGATGTGACTCCTCGCGCACCCAGTTCAGAATCTCGGTGGCGCTGCGCAGCCGTTCCATCGCGGCCGTGATCAGCCCGGTGGGTAGCTCGTCGGAGGTGGCGCGAAGCTGGGCGCCGAGTTCCTGCAGCAGCGACATCGCGTCAGAGCATCGCCGTGTAGGTCTGCGCCTGTTCAACGGCCAGCAGGGTTGCGCTCAGGCACTCCTCCAGTTGCTGATCGGCCTGCGACAGCGACGCGTGCGCCGCGCCGACCGCGTCATGGGCACTGCCGTCGAGAGCGGCTGCCAGGCTCTGCTGGGCCTCCCCGAGCTTCTCCCGAGCCGCCTGAATCGCCGCCTGCCCCTCGTTCACCTGCTGAAGCGCGGCGTCCACGGCAGCTCTCACCTCGGCGACACTGGCCACCCGTGCAGCCTCCTGTAGGAATCCTTGCTTTCCGTCGAGAATACCGCCCGGTTCCGGTACCGCCGTGTCCGCATGCCCCGATTTGGCAGCACCTGACGAACGAGCAGCCCTTACACCGTCCGCACCGGACCGGCGAGGAGCGACGGAGATCGCCCTGGTGATCGCCACACCCGACGGTCGTCCATTGTGGATCATGCGCTCGTCGCCCGCCACTCCGGGGCCCGCCGGCCGCCCGCTCCGCCCTTTCCTCCGGTTACACCCGAGCGTGTACGCCGATACCCCCGCCCCAGCGATCTTCCCCCACCGCCCGTCACCGGCCCGCCCCGCGCTGCCCGGCTGCCCGCCCTCGGTCAGCGGGGGACCGAGGAGGGGCCGCGCAGCTCGGCGCCCAGGGCGGTGGCTCGCGCTCGGAGCCCCCGGTCGGCCGTGACGACGACTATCCGGCGGGTGGGAGCCGCCGATCGTACGATATCTATGATTTTGTCATCACCTGAGCCTGACGCGCGCTCCACGCGGACGCCGCCCGGAGCCTGCGGGATGTCCCGCGCCTTGCCCTCGACCACCAGGACCACCTCGATCGGGCCCGGGAGGTCGGTCAGGCCGGCGGCGGAGATCGGTGCCAGGCGGTCGCGGAGCCGGACCGCCGCGCCCGCCCGGTCCCGCCACCAGCCGTCCGGCACGGAACCGACGACGTTGGCGCCGTCGACGACGAGCAGAGGGACCGCCTCGCCGGATATCGCCGCCGACCGGCCCGCCTGCTGCGATGCTGGCTGCGGGGGTGTCGCGTCCGGGACCGGCGGCACGTGACGGCCCGGCGCGCGCAACTCGGGCTCCGGCGACGGCGGCTCCGGCGACGACGGCTCCGGCGGCTGGAAGGCCGGTGCCAGGGACGAGGGATCGGCGTCAGCGAACGGAACGGCCATGAAGTTGAGCCTACTCCTGTCAACTTTCGGCGCGATCGGGGAATCAGGGGGCCGCCGGACGCGCTTCTAACACTCGGCGGCGCGTTACCGGCCGTCCATGAGGTACCCCAGGAGAAGAGAGACTGATGAGCATCGGACCGTTCGGGCCGTCAGGGCCCGGTCAGTGGGACGACCTGTTCGCGCGCTTCTTCGGTGCGGCCGAGCCGCGCCGGGCGGCGCAGCGCTTCGACATCGCGCGGTACATGAGCAACGACGCCCGGCAGGTGCTCACCGAGGCGGCGCGCCGGGCCGCCGATCTGGCGACCGGTGAGCGGGAGCTCGCCGATCTGGACACCGACGACCTGCTGTGGGCGGTGCTCCAGCAGGACGCCATGCAGCAGACCGTCCGCAAGGCGGGCACCGACCCGGAGGTCCTGCTCGCCGAGCTGGAGACGCAGGCCGGCGGCGAGGTGGCACGCACCGCCGCGGCGAACCGGCGGGCCGAGATGGGCGCCGCGGGCCGGGAGCAGCCGGAGCAGGTCGCCCTGACCCCGGCCGCCAAGCGGGCGCTGCTGGACAGTCTGCAGATCTCGCGGGCGGTCGGCGCCTCCTACATCGGGCCGGAGCACATTCTGATGGCGCTCGGCCTGAACACCGACTCGGTGGCCGGGCGGATGCTCGCCGGGCGCCTCGACGCCCGCGCCATTCCGCACCCGGAGACGCCGTCGGCGGCCGCCGGCGGTGGCCAGGGCGGTTCGCGCGGCTCGCTGGCGTCGACCCCGACGCTGGAGCAGTTCGGCACGGACCTGACCGAGTCGGCCCGGCGCGGCGAGATCGACCCGGTGATCGGGCGGGCCGACGAGATCGAGCAGGCCGTGGAGATCCTGTCCCGGCGTACCAAGAACAACCCGGTCCTGATCGGTGAGGCCGGTGTCGGCAAGACCGCGATCGTGGAGGGCCTGGCCCAGCGGATCGTGGACGGCGAGGTGCCGCTGACCCTGCAGGACAAGCGGGTGGTGCAGCTGGACCTGGCCGGTCTGGTGGCCGGTACCAAGTACCGCGGCGACTTCGAGGAGCGCCTGCGCAAGGTGATCGACGAGATCCAGGCGTCCGGCGACGGCCTGATCGTCTTCCTCGACGAGATCCACACCCTGGTCGGCGCCGGTGGCGGTGGCGAGGGCGGCGGGATGGACGCGAGCAACATGCTCAAGCCGGCGCTGGCCCGCGGCAAGCTGCGGGTGATCGGTGCGACCACGCTCGACGAGTACCGCAAGAACATCGAGAAGGACGCCGCGCTGGCGCGGCGCTTCCAGCCGGTGGTGGTGGGCGAGCCGACCGTCGAGGACACCGTGGCGATCCTTCGCGGGCTCAGGGACAACTACGAGGCACACCATCAGGTACGGATCACGGACGAGGCGCTGGACGCCGCCGCGGTCCTGTCCGACCGCTACATCACCGACCGGTTCCTGCCGGACAAGGCGATCGACCTGGTCGACCAGGCCGGCGCGCGGGTCCGGCTGCGGATGAAGACGCCGGACGCCGGCCTGCGCGAGCGGGAGCGCCGGCTGGAGCAGCTCAACCGGGACCGGGACCAGGCGGTGGCCGCCGAGCACTACGAGCAGGCGTCCCAGCTGCGTGACCAGATCAACGAGCTGAAGGCGCAGATCGCGGGTGTGGGCGCCGGTCCGGGCGGGGTGCCGCGGGTGACCGACGCGGACGTGGCCGAGGTGGTGTCGCGGGCCACCGGGATTCCGGTGGCGCAGCTGACCGAGGCCGAGCGGGACCGCCTGCTGCGGCTCGAGGAACACCTGCACGGGCACGTGATCGGCCAGGACGACGCGGTCGAGGCGGTCGCCGAGGCGGTCCGCCGCTCGCGGGCCGGGCTGGGTGACCCGGACCGGCCGGTCGGCAGCTTCCTGTTCCTCGGCCCGACCGGTGTCGGCAAGACCGAGCTGGCGCGTTCCCTGGCGGAGGCGCTGTTCGGTGAGCCGGACCGGATGATCCGGCTGGACATGAGCGAGTTCCAGGAGCGGCACACCGTGTCGCGGCTGGTCGGGGCGCCGCCCGGATACGTCGGCTACGACGAGGCGGGGCAGCTGACCGAGGCGGTGCGGCGGCGGCCGTACAGCGTGGTGCTGCTGGACGAGATCGAGAAGGCGCACCCGGACGTCTTCAACATGCTGTTGCAGGTGCTCGACGACGGGCGGCTGACCGACAGCCAGGGCCGGACGGTGAGCTTCAAGAACACCGTACTGATCATGACCAGCAACCTCGGGTCGGATCTGATCAGCGGCACCACCCGCAGCGTCGGGTTCGGCGCCTCGGAGAACGGGCGCTCACCCGGCGAGGAGCTGCGTGACCGCCTCGACCGGCGGCTCAAGGAGCAGCTGCGGCCGGAGTTCATCAACCGGATCGACGAGATCATCATCTTCCGGCAGCTGGAGACGGATCAGCTGCACCGCATCACCGAGATGCTGCTGGAGGCGACCCGGCGCCGGTTGCAGGCGCAGGACGTCCAGCTGGACATCACCGATGCGGCGGTGGACTGGCTGGCCGAGCGGGGCTTCCAGCCCGAGTTCGGCGCCCGGCCGCTGCGCCGGACGATCCAGCGGGAGCTGGACAACCGGCTGTCGAAGATGCTGCTCGCCGCCGACCTGGCGCCGGGCCGCACGGTCCGCGTCGACGCCCGCGACGGTGAGCTCACCTTCGAGGTGGAGTCCACCCCGCTGGGTGCCTCCGCCCGCTGAGATGTCCCCGGGAGGCTGCCTGAGTCTCAGGCGGCCTCCTGGGCCAGCTCGACGCCGGTGATGCCGCTGACGTCCGGGCCGGAGCGCATCCACTCCTGGTACGCCTCGTTGCGCGCGATCACGTCCTGGTACGCCTCGTCGGCCAGTGCCATCAGCTTCGGGGCGCTGCGGGCCGCGGGGGAGTCGGGGTGCCAGCCGAGGATCAGGCGCCAGCGCAGCGGGGCACCCCGCAGCGGACGGCTGGTGAGCCCGGCGGGTGGCCGGAAGGTGGCCTGGCAGAGCCCGATCGCGAGACCCAGCTCGACCATGTCGACGCAGGCTCGCGCGTCGGTCTCGAGCATCTTCAGGGGTGCGAAGCCGGCCCGGGCGCAGGCCGCGGCGAAGCAGTCGGCGAAGCACGTGTCGCCGGCACCCGCCACCCAGTGCTCGTCACCGAGCTCGGCGAGGTCGACCTCACGGTTCTTCGCCTGGGGGTGGTCCTCCGGCATCAGCACGCAGACGGCGTTCACCGCGATGGTCTGCCAGACCAGCCCGAACTCGGCCGACGGCAGGGCGTCGCCGCAGACACCGACCTGGGCGTAGTCGAGTTTGCCGGCGAGCACCATGCCCGCCAGTTCCTCCACGTAGTACGACGCGTGCGTGGTGATCTGCGCGTCGGGCTGCGCCTCGGCGAGGCGGTGCACGAGGTGCGCGACCACCGGGCCGCCGACCGCGCCGATCCGGTATCGGCTCATCATCATCTCGTCGCCGCCGGCAGCGAGCCGGGCGGCCTCGTCCTGCAGGCCCTTCATTGCGGGCAGCAGCACCCTGGCACGGGAGAGCACCAGCTCTCCCAGTGCGGTGGGGCGTGCGCCCCGGCGGTCACGGTCGAACAGCGGCCCACCCAGCGTCCGCTCGATGCGCTGGAGTTGCGCGGTGAGCGCCGGCTGGGCGAGGCCCAGCTGGGACGCGGCCTTGGTCACGCTGCCGGTCTCCGCGATGGCGCAGACCACCTTCAGATGCCGCAGCTCGAGGTTCATAGCGTGACGTTAGGACTAGAACGGGATCGAAGGCTAGCCCTGGACGCCTGGTAAAGATCCGCAACCCGTGACAAACATATTAACGAACAGGACAGACGTCGCTAACTGGCATGTTCCGACTTTTGGTTACAGATCGCGCACATACGTCTTTCGCGCCGTGATCATGTCCCGGAGTTTGTCCACCACGCCCAGTGCCGGGTCGACCACCTTGTTCCAGGGTGGGGTGGACGGCGTACGCGGATGGGGCCGGGTCGGTGCCGCCTCTTCGGCGGTCTCCACCCGGTTGCCGAGCCGGATCATATCCTCGGCCGGGACCATCTGCATCAGGAGCGGAAACAACTCCTCGGCGTCGGCGGCGACGTGCCGGCGGACGGCCTCGGCGACCGGGCCGGGCTCACGGTCGCGCTCCAGGGCGGACAGCAGCACCAGCAGGTCGCGATCCTCGGCGAGCTCGCGCTCGGCGATGGCGTCGCCACCGGGAACCACGGCGCGGATCGCCGGGTACAGGTACTGCTCCTCGGCGGAGAGGTGCCGCGACAGTGTCGCGACGAGCACGGACGCGACCTCCGGCTGGTACTCGCCGGTGGTCAGGCGGTCGGTGAGGGCCAGCAGGTCGCGGTGCTGCTCGCTGAGCACGTCCACGACGCTGCGCCCGGAGATCTCGCCGCCGACCGGCGGGAGCGGGGGAAGATTCACTTCAGACACGGCCGCGGTGTACCCGTTACCCCTGTCCCCCCAAACGCCGGTGACAATCTGCTGGTAAGAAGGGCGGATGAACACCACCGCCGCAGTGGACGAGGTCGTCGGCCTCTGCCGTGATCTGATCCGGATCGACACCACCAACACCGGCGACCCGCGCACCACCGTGGGCGAGCGCGCCGCCGCTGAGTACGTCGCCGAGCGCCTGGCCGATGTCGGCGTCGAGACCCGGCTGCTCGAGTCCGCGCCGACCCGGGCGAACCTGGTGGCCCGCATCCCCGGCGTGGACTCCTCGCGCGGTGCGCTGCTGGTGCACGGCCACCTCGACGTGGTGCCGGCCGACGCGAGCGAGTGGTCGGTGCCGCCGTTCGCCGGCGAGGAGAAGGACGGCTACCTCTGGGGCCGGGGCGCGGTGGACATGAAGGACTTCGACGCGATGGTGCTCGCCGTGGTCCGCCAGTGGCAGCGGGTTGGCTATACGCCGCCCCGCGACATCGTCCTGGCGTACACCGCCGACGAGGAAGCGGGCATGGAGTACGGGTCGCAGTGGCTGGTCCGCAACCACCCCGAGCTGTTCGAGGGGTGCACCGAGGCGATCGGCGAGGTCGGCGGGTACTCGTACACGGTCAGCAACGACCTGCGGCTCTATCTGGTGCAGACCGCCGAGAAGGGCCTCGACTGGCTGCGCCTGCACGCGCACGGCCGCCCCGGGCACGGCTCGTTCATCCACGACGACAACGCGGTCACCGCGCTCGCCGAGGCGGTCGCCCGGGTGGGGCGGCACCGCTTCCCGGTGGTCGTCACCCCGACCGTACGGGCGTTCTTGGAGCAGGTCAGCGAGGCCCTGGAGATCGACCTGAACCCGGACGACCCGGAGATCGCGATCGCCAAGCTCGGCCCGATCGCCAACCTGATCGGCGCGACCATCCGCAACACCGCCAACCCGACCCGCCTCGAGGCCGGGTACAAGGACAACGTCATCCCGGGCAAGGCGTCGGCCACGGTGGACTGCCGTACGCTGCCGGGCCACGCCGACGCGTTCCTCGCCGAGCTGCGCGAGGTGATCGGCCCGGACGTGGAGATCGAGCACGTGCACCAGCAGCCGGCGGTGGAGACGGCCTTCGACGGCGCGCTCGTCGACGCGATGGGTGCCGCGCTGCGCGCCGAGGATCCGGGCGCCCGGACAGTGCCGTACCTGATGTCCGGTGGCACGGACGCGAAGGCCTTCTCGACGCTCGGTATCCGCTGCTTCGGCTTCGCCCCGCTGCGCCTGCCGCCGGACCTCAACTTCAGTGCGCTCTTCCACGGCATCGACGAGAGAGTTCCGGTGGAGGGACTAAAGTTCGGCGTGCGTGTGCTCGACCGATTGCTCCGAAACAGCTGAGTTGCGGAAGGACCCCCATTTCATGACCGATCACAACGCCGAGCTCGACGTCGCCCTCGAACGGGTCGTCGAGGCGGCGCGGGCGCACCTCGCGGCCGTCAAGGCGGCAGCGGGGCGGATCGATGACGACGACGTCTGGCAGGCGTATGTCCACCTGAACAACACGTCGTACGCGTACGACGAGAAGCTGCTCGACGCGTTCGGCGAAGTCACACCGTGGGACGTCGAGTCGATCGACCCGGACGAGGCGGACAAGCGGTTCGCACAGGTCACCGGCTCGGCGGACGGCGCCGGCGCCGACCCGTACCCGCAGGTCGTCTCGGTCCGCCAGCGCCGCGACTACCGCGTGCCCAGCGTGGCCGCCCTGCTCCAGGTCGCCGAGACGGCGCGCCGCAGCTCGGTGCCGGAGGACGAGGACGCCGGCCCGGTCGAGTCGGTCGGTGAGGCCGTGCTGGAGCTGCTGCAGGCCGGCGACGGCTCGCTCTCGTCGCTCGACGTGCCGGAGCTGGAGCCGCTCGACGGCCTGCTGACGGTCACCGAGGTCACCGAGCCGCTCAACCTGGAGGCGTTCGACGACGCCGACGGCAGCGGCCCGTTCTCACCGGTGGACGGCGACCTGCTCGTCGGCCGCCTCGACGAGCACCCGTTCCTGCCCGACGAGGACGAGCACGACCACTCGGGGCACGACCACTCGGGGCACAACCACTGACGCTGAGCGCACCACCGCTGACTCCGCGCCGGCGACGCGCAGAGTCGAGAAGATGAAGCCCGTCCGGGTGTGCCCCGGGCGGGCTTCAGTAACTCAGATTGGGCTGCGGGGTGGGCTGCACCCTGCGGCGGAGCATCACCTTGCGGGTGCCGTCCCGGAAGAGCTGGACGGTGGCCAGCTCCCATCCGGAGAACTCCGCCTGGATGGCGAGCTGCGCCGCCGCGGTCAGACGATCGACATTCGAAGGCAACCGTAGCGGCGCGTATTCGTAGTCCATGCGATCTAATATGCTCCCGGCCGCGATCCCCGCACCAGACCCGGGGCGGGCCTGCTTTCCTCGTCACATCGCGGGCAGGCGCCGCGGCGGCGCAGGTGGTAACCGTAGGCGGCGGCGCCCAGCGCGACCGCCCAGAGCGGCCACAGCATCATCGGCAGGCGTGCCGCCAGGTCCTGGCGGTCGAAGAGCGCTTCCGAGCCGTCCGCGGTCAGCAGCGACACCGAGCCGGAGAGCACGAACACCGACACCAGGCTCGCCGGGATCGTGGCCAGCCTGATCGGGACCCGGTGCCCGCGGGCGAACGGGATCCAGCGGGGGAAGACCTCGCCCCAGCGCTGGGTCAGGCCGAGCGTCAGCACCGAGCCGGCCAGCGCGAACGCCGCGAGCCCGAGGCCGGCCCAGACCAGGCCGGTGCGGTGCATCTCGTCGAGGAAGCCGCTGTCGATGCCGAGCGGGAAGCCGAGCGCCCAGGCGATGCGCACCGCGGCGTACATGGCCGGGATGACAGCCGCGACCCACACCGCGACCCGGCCCCAGCGCCGGGCCGACTCCGCGCTCGTCCAGCCGCCACCGTCCGGCGTGCGGCCGCACTCCTCACAGGACCGGCGGGTCCGGCGGTTCCACCGCACCGCGGCCCGGGCGATCAGGACCCCGCCGAGGATCGACCAGACCATGACGGCCAGCGGCCAGGTGAAGATCGTGCTGTAGTCGACCGGCGGCCAGCCGAACGGCAGTCCGCCGATCATCATCGGCAGGTAGCCGGCGAAGGTCAGCACCCGCCCGTCCGGCACCACCGCCAGCAGCGCGGCCACGACCAGGCCCAGGTAACCGAGCAGGACCGGCCGGGCGTACCGGTGCGGCCGGTCGGTCCCGGCCATCGCGATCAGCGCCACCGCCGCGGTGAGCAGCACGCCGGCGAACAGCGGGGCGCCGATGTCCGCGGGAAGCGCCCGCAGCGGACTGGCCGAGTTGCGCTCGTCGCCCGGCCCGAACGGGAATCCGCGACCGGTGATCGCCCAGGTCAGGGCCATGGTGCCGGTCGTGGCGGCCCATCCGGCCGCCACCTTCTGTGCCGTGTTCGTCATGCCTTCGAGGCTCGTCGCCGCGAGCGCCACCGAGATCCCCGCGAGGAGGGGACCCACTCCCTCCTGCGAGGGAGCTGCCCCGAGAAAGAGCTTTCAGAGAGAGACAAAGCCTGATTTGTACGCGACGACGACAGCCTGCGTGCGATCCCGTACTCCCAGCTTGCCCAGGATGCTGCCGACGTGCGACTTGACCGTCTCGACGCCGAGCACCAGCCGAGCGGCGATCTCCGCGTTCGACAGGCCGTCGGCCATCAGGGTCAGCACCTCGGCCTCCCGGGCGGTGAGTTCGGCCCGCCCGATCCGGCCGTCGGGGCGGCCGTACGACGCGGCGAGCCGCCGCACCGCCGCCGGGAAGAGCAGCGAGTCGCCGCGCGCGACGACCCGGACCGCCTCGACGATCTGTTCCGGGCGGGCCCGCTTCAGCAGGAAGCCGCTGGCTCCGGCCCGCAGCGCCTCGTAGACGTACTCGTCGTTGGCGAAGGTCGTCACCACCAGCACCTTCGGCGCATCCGCGGTGAACCTGTCCAGCAGCAGGCGGGTGGCCTGGATGCCGTCGAGACGCGGCATCCGTACGTCCATCAGCACGACGTCGGGCCGCCGCCGGACCGCGGCCTGGACCACGTCGGCGCCGTCGGTGACCTCACCGGTGACCGTGAGATCGTCCTCGGCGCCGAGGATCGCCCGCAGGCCGGCGCGCACCAGGTCGTCGTCGTCGGCGATCAGGACCCCGGTCACTGCCGCTCCACCGGGAGCCGCGCGACGACCCGCCAGGTCCCGCCGTCAGGCCCGGCCGACAGCATGCCGCCGAGCAGCCGTACGCGCTCCCGCATGCCCTCGATCCCGTGCCCGCCACCGGACCGCCGGGCCGCTCCCGCCGCCTGGCTGTTGCTCACCTCTATCACCAGGTCCTCCTCCTGCCTGATCCGCAGCGTGGCCGGGCCGGACCCGTGCCGCGCGGCGTTGGTCAGTGACTCCTGCACGATCCGGTACGCCTCGCGGGACACCGGCGGCGGCAGCGCGTCCACCGCGGCGACGTCGGCCCGCACCTCGCCGCCGAGCAGCCGTTCCAGGTCGGCCAGGGTGGGTGCGGGCGCCCGGTCGGCGGCATCGTCGCGCAGGATTCCCAGCACGCTGTCGAGCTCACCGGCGGCGGCCCGGCCGGTCTCCTCGATCGCCGCGAGGGCCCGCCGGGCGAAGGCCGGATCGGCGTCGAAGACCGCCCGTGCGGCGCCCGCCTGCAGCGTCATCGAGGTCAGCGCGTGACCGACCGAGTCGTGCAGCTCCCGGGCGAGGCGGTTGCGCTCGGCGAGCCGTCGTTCCCGCTCGCGCGACTCGGCGTCGCGCTCGGCGGCCGACGGGCCGAGCAGCACCGGCGCCATCGTCGCGGCGAGCCGCCCCAGGCCCGCTGTCGCGTAGATCGAGGCGATCAGCAGCACCGGCCCGGCCGGCAGCCACCACCAGCTCGGCCCGGTGCCCAGCCCGTCGCCACCGAACAGCGCGAGGACCGCGACCGGCATCGCGATCAGCACCAGCGCGCCGATCGCCACGCCGGTGAGCAGGTGCAGGCCGAACCAGAGCGCGGCACGCAGCCGGGTCTCCAGCTCCGGCGGGTGATCGCGGTCGTGGCCGGGCAGGTCCACGCCGAGCAGCGATCGCGCCGCGGCGATCTCCAGCTCCCGGGTGCCGCCCAGGAACGGCGGGACCAGCGCGATCACCACGGCCACCGCGAGGACGGCGAACATGGCGGCCCGGTCCTCGACGTCGCCGAACACGGTGTTGGCCAGCAGGCCGACGCTCATCAGGTAGGGCAGGGCGAGCACCGCGCCGAGCAGCAGGAACACGGCACGCCGGTAGGTCGCGGCGTCGGTGAGGGGGCGCAGCAGCACTACAGGTCGCCGTGCGGGTGGCCGGTGCCCTCACGCTCCGGGTAACCCACGTCGATGGCGGAGACGTCGTCGAGGGCTCGGGCGATCTCGGCCGGCAGCGTGAGCTGCTCGCTGCGCAGGGCACCCTGCAGCTGGCCGGCGGTGCGGGCGCCGAGTATCGGCGCGGCGACCCCGGGCCGGTCCCGGATCCAGGCGAGCGCCACCTCGAGCGGGGAGACACCGAGGCCACCCGCCGCGATCACCACCGCCTCCACGATGCTGGAGCTGCGTGGCTCGAGGTAGGTCTGCACGAACGGGGCCATGTGCTCGGAGGCGGCCCGGGAGTCCAGCGGGCGGCCGTTGCGATATTTGCCGGTGAGCACGCCGCGGCCGAGCGGGGACCAGGCCAGGACACCGAAACCGAGGGTCGCGGCGGCCGGCAGCAGCTCGCGCTCGATGCCGCGTTCAAGAAGGGAATACTCCATCTGGGCGGCGACGATCGGTGCGCGACCGGGGTACGCCGACTGCCAGGTCGCCGCCCGCGCGGTCTGCCAGGCGGCGTAGTTGGACAGCCCCACATAGCGCACGCGTCCGCTGGTCACGGCGTGGTCGAGGGCGCCGAGGGTCTCCTCGAACGGTGTCTGCGCGTCGTAGCCGTGCACCTGCCACAGGTCCACGTAGTCGGTGCCGAGCCGGCGCAGCGACGCGTCGAGCGAGCGCAGCAGGTTGCCCCGGGAGGCGTCGCGCGGGCGGAAGCCGTGCGGGGTGAGACCGGCCTTGGTGGCGATCACCACCTCGTCGCGGGGGAGAAGGTGGTCCAGCAGGGAGCCGATCACCGACTCGGCGTCGCCGTCACCGTAGACGTCGGCGGTGTCGATCAGCGTCCCGCCGGCCTCGAGAAAGATCTTGAGCTGGTCGGCCGCGTCGTCCGGGTCGGTGTCCCGTCCCCAGGTCATGGTGCCGAGCGCGAGCCGCGAAACCGCTAGCCCGCTTCGGCCGAGCGGTCGCTGATGCATGAGTGAACCTTATTCAGAGTGCTTCGTCCGCGAAATGCTCCGGTGGCCGCGGGGTTCGTCGGTTACCGGACCGAAACCCGCGCGTAGCCGATCAGTACGCTTGCACCGGACACAAGATCTCGGGAGGGTACGTGCGGCTCGGACTCAACCTCGGTTACCAGACGGCGTGGAGCACGCCCGCCGACCATCTCGCCATGGCCCAGGAGGCCGATCGCCTCGGTTATGCGGCGGTGTGGGCAGCGGAGGCGTACGGCTCGGACACCGTCAGCATGCTCGCGTGGATCGCCGGGCAGACCGAGCGGATCGACCTCGGTGCCGCCGTGATGCAGATCCCGGCCCGGACCCCGGCGATGACCGCGATGACAGCCGCGACGATCGACACGCTCTCCGGCGGCCGGTTCCGGCTCGGCCTGGGCGTGTCCGGCCCGCAGGTCTCCGAGGGCTGGCACGGTGTCCCGTTCGCCAAGCCGCTCGCCCGGACCAGGGAATACGTGGACATCGTCCGGATGGCGCTGCGCCGCGACCCGGTGTCGTACGACGGCGAGCACTACCGCCTGCCGCTGCCCGGTGGCGCCGGCAAGGCCATCAAGCTGGGTTTCCACCCGCCCCGCGCCGAGGTGCCGGTCTATCTGGCCGCGGTCGGCCCGAAAAACCTTGAGCTGGCCGGTGAGATCGGTGACGGCTGGCTGGCCATCTTCTTCGCGCCGGACGCGGCCGCCGACCATCTGAGCCACATCGAGCGCGGGCGGCAGAAGCGCGGCCTGACCATGGACGGTTTCGACGTGGCGCCGACCGTGCCGGTGGTCCTCGGCGACGATCCGGCCGCCTGCGCCGACGTGATCCGCTGGTACGCGGCGCTCTACATCGGCGGGATGGGCAGCCGGGAGCAGAACTTCTACAACAAGCTCGCGGTCCGGATGGGCTACGCCGAGGAGGCGAAGCTGGTCCAGGACCTCTACCTGAGCAAGCAGGTCGCCGAGGCGGCCGCAGCGGTGCCGCAGGAGTTCATCGAGCGCACCTCGATCATCGGCGGCAAGGAGCAGGTGAAGAAGCGCCTCCAGGAGTACGCGGCGGCGGGCGTCGGCACGCTGTCGATCAGCCCGTACGTGGGTGACCTGGACGGCGGGATCACCACGCTGCGGGTGGTCGCCGAGGCGTACCGCGAGTCGGGCCTGGCCGGCTAGTGGCGACGCTGCTGCTGCTGCGGCACGGCCGTACCACCGCCAACGCCTCCGGCGGGCTGGCCGGCCGGCAGCCCGTCGAACTCGACGGCACCGGGCGCGACCAGGCGGCCCGGGTCGGTGAGCGGCTGCGGGTGCTGCCGCTCGCCGCGGTGGTGACCAGCCCGCTGATCCGCTGCCGGCAGACCCTCGAGCTCGCGGTGCCCGGCGTGACGCCGGTGACCGAGGACGGTCTGATCGAGTGCGGGTACGGCGACTGGGAGGGCCGGCCGCTGAAGGAGCTGGCCAAGGAGCCGCTCTGGCCGGTCGTCCAGCAGCATCCCAGCGCCGCGGTGTTCCCGAACGGCGAGGCGATGGCGGAGATGTCCGCCCGCGCGATCACCGCGGTCCGGGCGTGGGACGCCCGGGTCACCGCCGAGCACGGGCCGGAGGCGGTCTGGCTGGCGTGCAGCCACGGCGATGTGATCAAGGCCATCGTGGCCGACGCGCTCGGCCTGCACCTGGACCAGTTCCAGCGGATCGTGGCGGATCCGGCCTCGATCACCGTGATCCGGTACACGCCTACCCGCCCGTTCCTTGTCCGCCTCAACGAAACGGGTGAGCTGGGTTCGCTCGTACCCCCGAAGACCGAGAAGGGTGACGTGGCCGCGCAGAGCGACGCGGCAGTGGGTGGCGGCGCCGGCGGCGGTGCCTGAATGGGTGGTGGCGGTGCTTGAGTCACGCAGTGTGATCGGCCGATAGTCGCAGCGTATGCCTCGTTGCGCCCTCGGCGAACCCGCCGAGCTGACTGGCGCGGGCGGGCGCGGTGATGGCTAGGGTTGTCCCCATGACCCACCAAGTGCATGCCTTCGAGCCGCCCGAGCGATTCGTCGCCGGAACGGTGGGCGAGCCGGGGGACCGCACTTTCTTCCTCCAGGCCCGCGGCGGCGGCCGGGTGATCAGTGTCGCGCTGGAGAAGGTCCAGGTGTCCCTCCTCGCCGAGAAGCTGGAGGAGCTCCTCCTCGAGGCGAACAAGCGGTTCGGCGTCAGCCTGCCCGAGGCCGCCCTGCCGGCCGTGCACGACAACGAGCCGCTGGACACGCCGGTCGACGAGGAGTTCCGGGTCGGCACGCTGGGCCTGGCCTTCGACGTGGACACCGGCACCGTGGTGATCGAGGCGATCGAGGCCGGTGAGCCCGAGGCGGACATCTCCGCCAGTCCTCTGGAGGACGAGGACGAGGAGACCGTCGAGGACGACGATGACGACGAGGACGAGCCCGACGACGACCTGGACCGGCTCCGGGTCCGGCTGACCCCCGAGGCGACCCGCGCGTTCATCGACCGGGCTCGCCGTGTGGTGGCCGCCGGCCGGCCACCGTGCCCGCTCTGCGGCCAGCCGCTGGATCCGGCCGGACACCTCTGCCCCCGGCACAACGGTTACCACCGGTGACTGCCGAGCCCACGGCCGTGCTCGCGGAGGCGGACGCCCTCGAACTGCTCGGCCGGGGCCGGATCGAGATAGAGGGGCGCCTGGTGGACGCCTCCAACACGACGCTGCGGGCGGAGATCAGCCTCGGCGGGCTGACCCGGCGCTGCGTCTACAAACCGGTTCGCGGCGAGCGCCCGCTGTGGGACTTTCCCGACGGCACCCTGGCCGGCCGTGAGGTCTCTGCCTATCTGGTCTCCCGGGCGACCGGCTGGGACCTGGTGCCGCCGACGATCCTGCGGGACGGCCCGCTCGGCCCCGGTGCGCTCCAGCTCTGGATCGACGAGCCGGAGGACGCCTCGTCCCTGATCGGCTTCGTCCCGGCCTATGACGTGCCGCAGGGCTGGTTCCCGGTGGCCGCGGCCCGCGACGACGACGGCGACGCGTACGCCCTCGCGCACGCCGACGACCCGCGCCTGGCCCGGCTGGCGATCTTCGACGCGGTGATCAACAACGCCGACCGCAAGGGCGGCCACGTGCTCTACCCGGCCTCCGGCTCGGTGCACGGCGTCGACCACGGCGTCAGCTTCCACGTGGAGAACAAGCTGCGCACGGTGCTCTGGGGCTGGACCGGCAAACCCCTGCCGGACGACGCCGCGGCGGTGCTCAAGGGGCTCAGCTCGCAGCTGTCCGGCCCGCTCGGCGAGGCCCTCGAGGAGCACCTGACGATCTCCGAGGTGCAGCACGTCGCCCTGCGGATCAAACGGCTCCTGCGCGTCTGCCGGTTCCCGAACCCGCCCACCGAGTGGCCGGCAATTCCATGGCCACCGATCTAGAGGTTTAGATCACGCGCCCGCTTGCCGGGCGTTGTCTCTGGATAGGCTCCGGGAATGGATGCTTGGACCGGGCACGAGGTACCCAGCCTGCCGGATACGCCGGGGCGCTCCCCGCTGCGGCTCTACGACACGGCGCGGGGCTCGGTGCAGCCCAGCACGCCGGGCCCGACGGCGACGATGTATGTCTGCGGCATCACGCCCTACGACGCCACCCACCTCGGTCACGCCGCGACGATGATCGCGTTCGACCTGGTCAACCGGATGTGGCGGGACGCCGGCCACGACGTCGGGTATGTGCAGAACGTCACCGACATCGACGATCCGCTGCTGGAGCGGGCGCAGCGCGACGGCGAGGACTGGGTGGTCCTGGCGATGCGGGAGACCGCCCTGTTCCGCGAGGACATGGAGGCTCTGCGGATCATTCCGCCGGCGCACTACGTCGGTGCCGTCGAGTCCATCCCGAAGATCGTCCGGCACGTCGACGAGCTCGTCGCCAAGGGCGCGGCGTACCGGCTGGAGGACGGCACCGGCGACGTCTACTTCGACATCAGCGCGGCACCCCGGTTCGGTTACGAGTCGCACCTGTCCCGCGAGGAGATGACGGCGCTCTCCGCCGAGCGCGGCGGCGACCCGGACCGGGCCGGCAAGCGTGACCCGCTCGACCCGCTGCTGTGGCGTGGCGCCCGCGAGGGCGAGCCGGTCTGGGACGGCGGTGAGCTCGGCCCGGGCCGCCCCGGCTGGCACATCGAGTGCGCCACGATCGCGCTGGACCTGCTGGGCGACACGATTGACGTGCAGGGCGGCGGCAGCGACCTGCTCTACCCGCATCACGAGTGCTCGGCCGCGCACGCCGAGGTGCTCACCGGAGCGGAGCCGTTCGCCCGGCACTACTCGCACGCCGGGATGATCGGGCTCGACGGCGAGAAGATGTCGAAGTCGCGCGGCAACCTGGTCTTCGTGTCGCGCCTGCGCGGCGACGGCGTGGACCCGATGGCGGTCCGGCTGGGCCTGCTCTCCGGGCACTACCGCGCCGACCGGAACTGGACCGACGAGGTGCTGAAGGCGGGGCTGCAGCGCCTGGCCCGCTGGGGTGAGGCGGCAGCCGCGCCGTCCGGCCCGTCGGGTGCCGGTCTGCTCGGCGCGGTGCGTGCGGCGTTGGCCGACGATCTCGACACGCCGGGCGTGTTGGCTCTGGTGGACGCGTGGGCGGAAGCGGCCCTCGCCGGGGCGGGCGACGACCCCGATTCGCCGGCGCTGATGGCCTTGACGGTGAATGCCCTGCTCGGAGTGCGTTTGTAGCATTCCACAATGCCCTCGCCCTCGGTTGTGGGCGGGGGCTTTTCGCGTTTATAAAGCAGACTTTTTCGCGTTTCCGGGCGTCATTTTCGCGCTGAGTAGTGATCGCCCCGCGCGACCTTAACTCGTGATCGACAGGCTGCGGGCGAATACCACTAAATCCTGACCAGTCGTATGTTACGGGTTCAAATCTGGAGATTTTTGGTGGCGTTTTCGGCAAACTCTTTCTCGACACACCAAACGTCCGAAAGGAAATATCATGCGTCGTACGGCTCTGTACCTCGGCGGCCTCCTCCTCGCCACCGGCGCGAGCCTGGCCATGGCCGGTCCGGCCGCGGCTGCCGACAACTGCCGGCGGGACTGCGACCGCGGTGACGCTGTCGCCGTTGTCCGCCAGGTCGAGCGCCCCGTCGTCATCTTCAGCGAGGATGACGACTGCTACTACGAGCGCGGCTCCGGCCTGCGCATCAGCAGCTTCGAGGACGACGGCTACTACGTCCGCGGTGGCGGCTACCGCCCCTACCACCGCTTCGGCGCCAGCAGCTTCGGCGACTTCGAGGACAACAACATCATCAGCCAGAGCAACAACCAGAGCGGGTTCATCAACACGAACCTGCAGCTGGCCGGCATCTTCGACTGATAGGTCGCGGATACAGCATTGACGGCCGGACCCGGAACGCCCTTCGTGGGTGTTCCGGGTCCGGTCGTTTCGCGTGGTATTAGAACGAACGTCAGATCAGTTCGGCGTCGTGGACCAGCAGAGCGATCTGGACCCGATTGTTCAGGTCCAGTTTGACCAGCAGCCGGGACACGTGTCCTTTCACCGTCGGCAGGCTCATTCCGAGTTCCGCGCCGATCCCGGCGTTGGAACGACCGTGACCGAGCATCACCGCCACCTCGCTCTCCCGCTCGGTGAGCACGGAGAGCCGGGCGCGGGCGCGGGCTCGCCGGGTTCCGGCCTCCGGATCGGCGACGTGATCGATCAGCCGGCGGATCACCGCGGGGGAGAGGCTCGCCGCGCCGCCCGCCACGGATCGCACGGCCGCCAGAATCTCCAGCGGCGGCGTGTCCTTGAGCAGGAAACCGCTCGCGCCGCCGCGCAGAGCCTCGAGCACGTACTCGTCGGCGTCGAACGTCGTCAGCACGATCACCTGCGGCGCGCCCGGCCGGGCCCGGATCCGGCGGGTGGCGACCAGGCCGTCCACCCCCGGCATCCGGATGTCCATCAGGATCACGTCCGGCCAGTGCGCGCCGGCCACGGTGATCGCCTGCGCGCCGTCGCCGGCCTCGGCCACCACCTCGATGTCGGGCGACCCGCCGACCAGGATCCGCAGACCGGCCCGGACCAGCGGATCGTCGTCCACGATCGCCAGCCGGATCGGCCGCTCCGGCGCGGGCCCATGCCCGTTCAAGCCGGCCACGGCAGCTCCGCCTCCAGCCGGAACTCACCCCCGGCAGGGCCGTAACGGAACTGCCCGCCGGCGAGCGCCACCCGCTCCCCGATGCCGACCAGACCGAGACCGCCGTCGCGGGGGAGTGCTCCGGCCGTACCGGAGAAAGGGTTGATGATCGTGATGCGCAGGCCGCGACCGGCCTCGCCCGCCAGGCGCACCGACGCGGCCGGCCTCGCACCGTGCTTGCGCGCGTTGGTCAGTCCCTCCTGGACGATCCGGTAGGCGGTGCGACCGAGAACGATCGGTGGTTCCCCCGGGGCGACAGTGGTCGTGTAGTCGACCGCCATGCCCGCCGCCCGCGCGCTCTCCACCAGCTCGGTCATGTCGGCAAGCCCGGGCTGGGGCGGTTCGGGGCGCCCGCTCGGCACGCCGATCACCGTGCGCAACTCCTCCAGGGCCTCGTGCGCGCTGGTCCGGATCGCGCCGGCGGCGATGCCGAGCTCGGCGGGGGAGACCTGACCGCGCACCTCGAGGGCACCGGCGTGCAGGCTGATCAACGACATCCGGTGTGCGAGCACGTCGTGCATCTCGCGGGCGATCCGGGCACGCTCGGTGAGCCTCGCCTGATCCTCGCGCAGCTGCTGCTCGGCCACCAGGCGGGCGGCCTGCTCACGCAGCGACGCGGTGAGGCGCCGGTACGCCTGCATGAACAGCCCCCACCCGAGCGCCGCCGCGGTGATCACCGCCCGCATCACGAAGTCGACCCAGATGTCGTAGGCCGGGTGCCCGTGCAGCACGAAATAGACAGCGGCGGTGCACACGTTGACCGCGCCCAGCAGCAGCAACAGTGGCGGCCGGAAGCGGATCGCGGCGGTGAACAGCGCCATCACGATCGCACCGGTCGCCATCACCGAGACCGCGCCGAACGGCAGCAGCGCGACAGCCAGGCCCAGCGGATGCCGCCGGCGCAGCAGCAGCGCCGCGGCACAGGCCAGGCCGAGCGCCACATCGGCCTGCCAGGGCAGGAACGCGGCCGGGTCGGTGGCGTCGCCGAGCATCACCATCAGTGACCCGTAACCGACCGCGATCACCACGGCGAGGGCATCGGCCAGCCGGTCGCGCCGGGCGGCGCGGCGCCCGCCCGGGTCGGGCACCAGCAGCGCGAAGAGCATGCGGGCAGCCTATGAGGTACGCCCGTGGCGCGGCACCTACCAAAGTAGGGCCCGGTACGGTTCCGCGGGCCGGTGCGCCGTACCGCCGCCGGAGGTGATCCTCGGCCCCATGACATCGACAACAATGATCCGATGGACGGCCGCATCGCTGGTCGCGGCCGGGTGGGGCCTGGCCACCGCCTGGTGGATGCCACGCGGCCCGCTCACCGGCACGCAGGCGCTCTGGTCGATAACGATCAGCATCGCGGCAGGCGTCGCCGCGGGCTGGGCGACACGCTCACGCCTGGCGATCCTGACAACCCCTCTGGTGTACGCGGCAGCGCTCGAACTGGCCCGGATCGGTGTGCCGGGCCCCTCGGTCGACGCGCCGCACGCCAGCGCGTTGGGGGTGGTGGCGCTGGTCAGCGGGCGAGGGGTGCACGGCGTGCTGTCGCTGTTCCCGATGATGGCCGGCGCCGCGTACGGCCGTGGGGTCCGCCGTACGACCGGCCGGATCATGATCGGCCTGGCGACCGCGGTCCTGCTGGGGGTGACCGTGCTGGTCGCGATCCCGGCCCGGACCGCGCCGGTGCCGGGCGGTGTCGCGGAGATGGCCCTCGTACCCGCGAACGGTCACCGGCTCGGCGTGATGATCCGGGGCCGCGGGCCGGTGCTGCTGTTCGTCCCCGGCGCGCCGGGCGGCTCGGAGACCGGTGCGATGCGGCGGCGTCTCGCGGCGCTGGAGCAGCACTTCGTGGTGGCCACCCTGGACCGGCGCGGCGGCGGGGCGTCCTATCCGGCGCTCGACCCGGCGGGGACCGTCACTGTGGACGGCGCCGTCGCCGACATCGTGGCCGTCGCCGACCACCTGCGGGAACGGTTCCGGCAGGACCGGATCTTCCTGCTCGCGTTCTCCGGCGGGTCGATCCTCGGTGCGCTGGCGGCACAGCGGGCGCCGGAGAGGTTCCGGGCCTTCGTCGGCACCGGGCAGGCCGTCGACCTGCGGGCGAGTGACCAGATCTTCTACACCGACATCCTGGCTTGGGCACGGGTGAACGGCCGCGACGACGTGGCGGCGACGCTGATGGAGCAGGGCCCGCCGCCGTACCCGGACTTCTGGAGCTACGAGGTGTTCCTCCTGCACGAGAACGAGGCGTACGGGCAGCAGGCTCCGGCCTTCGACATCGGCGTGCCGGAGTACACGGTGCTGCAGAAGGCGCACACGCTCACCGCGATGATGGACACGTGGAGTGTGCTGTACCCCCGGATGCAGGGTGTCGACCTGCGGCGTGATCTGCCCCGCCTGACGATTCCGGCGTATTTCGTGCAGGGGGAGCGGGAGATGCGGGGGCTTTCTGTGCTCTTCTCGCAGTGGTATTCCGGGTTGCGGGCGCCGGAGAAGCGTCTCGAGGTGATTCCCGGCGCGGGCCATCGGGCGATGTTCGAGGAGCCGGATCTTTTCGTCGCCGCCCTGCGTGGCCTTCTGGACTCCTGATCCTCAGGCCTTTCTGCATTACTGGTCCTCAGGCCAGGGTCAGGCCCGGATCCGGGTCGGGATCGGGTGCCGGCGCCGGGATGCGGTACTCCTCGGTGAGCGTGGTCATCGGGCCGGGCCAGGTCGCCTGGGCCACCTCGATCGGCTTGCGGGTCTCGTCGAAAGCGACGTGCAGCAGGTGCAGCACCGGGGTGTCCGGCCGGATCTGGAGGATCTCCGCCTCCTCCCGGCTGGGCTGGCGTGCGCTGATGGTGTCGGTCGCCGAGGCGTACCGGCGGCTGAGGACGTCCTCGGCCTCCTGGTAGAGGGGCCGCCCGAAGGCCTCCATCCGCTCCAGCGACGTGCCGCTCGCGTCGACCACCCGGAACCAGGAGGCGCCCACCTCGACGGTGGCGTCGTCGGTGCGCACCAGGTGGCGGCGGACCAGCATCTCGGTGCCGTCGCGCACCCCGAAGGCGTCGGCCACCTCGGGCGGGGCGGGTTCCCGGGCGACGCTGACGAGCTGCTGCCGGTACCGGGCGGCCAGGTCGGCGTGGTAACCGCGGTGTGCCCCGTACCGGCCCCGGGACAGGCGGTTCAGCCGGCGGCGGGTGCCCCGCACATACGTACCGGAGCCTGGCTTGGTGATCAGGATGCCCTCGACCCGCAGCTGGTCGACGGTGCGCTGGACCGTCTGTTTCGCGACGCCGAACATCTCCGCCATGGCCGGGATGGACGGTAGCCGCTCGCCGGGCTGCCAGTCACCGCGCCGGATCCGCTCGCGGAGCTGGGACGCGATCTGCCGGTGGGGGAACTCCGCCGCGCCGGGGTTGATCGTCATGTCGCCCCTCCTGAATGGGATTCCTACTCAGCTAGGTTCCTAGGATGAAGCACGGGGAGTGAGATAGCACGCGAGACACGCTGAGTCGGCTATCTGCTGTACAGCTGATAGGTATATAGCGATCAAGCCTACTGAACGACATACTGGCGTTACAGCGAGTGGACCTGGCGTATCGATCCCTGACGGAAAGCCGCGAAAGCAGAAAAGCGGCACCCAGCTGCAACTGGGCGCCGCTCAGGTCCAGCCTCCTGTGGAGGGGACTCACTCACGTTCATCCTTATCGCTTCTCCCCTCCATCGGCAAGTCCCGGGTCCTGGGGAGGGTCACGTGTTGGAGTTCTACCGCGGGCCGAGAGCCCGCATAACCACCGATGTCTTCGAGATGCGCGGGGTGCATTCGCGCAGGTTCGCGGTCGGGCAGCTGACGTCCGTCCGGGTGGTCCGCAACGAGCGCCGCGCAAGTGCCGACCGCCCGGTCATCGGCATCTCGGCGCTGGTCGCGGGCCTGATGGTGGTGCCGGTGGTCGGGCCCATGTCCCACCTGCTGACCGCCCTGATCCTCGCCGTCCTGGCGTTGCAGGCGGCGTACTTCCTCTGGCCGCGCCGGGTGCGGTGGCAACTGGTCGCGGTCTACCAGGGCCGGGTGGAGGTCGTCTTCGCCTCGTCCGACCGGCAGGAGTTCGACCAGATGTGCCGGGGGCTCGCACGGTGCCTGGACTACCGCCAGCTCCTCGGCTGACTCCTTCGGCACCCTCACTCACACGTGAGGGTGCCGATGCCGTTCTGTTCGCCTGGCGGAGCTAGGGTTTCCGGTAGTGGGCGGCGATGCTACTTTCCTATCGTCCATATAGCAGATTGATTTGCGGCTGATCCACCTCGTTCTGCTGCTCCACCTCGAAGTCTGGCTGCACCCCTGATGTACGGCTGAACCTCCGTATCCGGCCGGGAAACGGGATGGCATGGTTGCCATGCACGGAGAACCACCCGCTGTCGCGCGGCGGCGTGTCCGATTCGCACTGCGTGGCCACCGTCAGGCTGTCGACCTCAATCAGACCGAGGTCGCGCACCGTCTGGGCTGGTCACTCTCCAAAGTGCAGAGGATCGAGAGCGGCGAGGTCGGTGTTTCGGTCACCGACCTGCGAGCCCTGCTCCAGGTGTACGAGGTGGACGACACCGACGAGATCCAGCGCCTCGTCGAGGACTCGAAGGTGTCCCGGCGCCAGCGGTGGTACGAGGCACCGGAATACCGCAGGCACGTGACCAAGAGCCTGCGGCAGCTGCTCCAGTTCGAGTCCGAGGCCACGGCGATCTACGCCTTCCAGCCGGTCCTGGTTCCCGGGCAGTTGCAGACCCCCGCCTTCGCCGAGGCCGTGCTGAGCTGGTGGAAGGACAAGAAGCTGTCGGACGACGACCGCCGCGTCCGGCACGACGTCCGGATGCTGCGCCGCCGGCAGATCTTCGAGCGAGTGGACGGCCCCGACTATCACCTGATCCTTGACGAGTCGGTCGTGATGCGGCGGACCGGCGGCCCGCAGATCATGGCGGAGCAGCTGGAAGCGCTGGAGAGTGTCTCGCGGCTGCCGCAGATGAGGATCCGTGTGCTCCCGCTCTCCGAGGGGGCTCTCGGCGGGGCGATCGGGCCGTTCCAGATCCTCCAGCTGGGGCCGGACCTCACCGAGGACTCCGTGCTGTACCGGGAGTCGTTCAACCGCGACAACGTGACCCATGACGCGGCGGAGATCCACTTCCATCACGAGGTCTTCGAGGAGCTGTGGGCGCAGTGCCTGGACGAGCAGGCCAGCCGCCTCATCATGCACGCCGAGCTCGCGAGCCTGCGCCGGCCGCCCGGCGGCTGAACGCCTACGGTTCGGAGGGTTGAACCCGAAGCGTTTTCGCGTTCGGCTGCCCCCTTGCTCCGTGTCAGCTACGTTGGGGCCAGGATCCGGACTACCGAATCCGATTATTACCCACTGGTATGGATGACTACGCGTCACCTGGGGTGAAAGACTGCGTTGCTTCTCGCGCGTAACGCAACGCACTTTTTGTCCCTATTCTCCCAGATTGGTACGATTCAGGCAATGGAAGTGAAGCGGCAGATGGCGTCGTCCACGTCGACGTGGACCCGGAGTTCGTTCTGTGCCGACAGCGCGTGCGTGGAGGTGGCGCCACTCGAAAGTGGCGACATCGGCCTCCGCGACGCCAAGTATCCGGACCTGCCGCATCTGTCCTTCGGCCGCGAGGACTGGCACGCCTTCCTCGACGAGGTGACGGCCGGCGGGTACCGAGACATTTAAGACTGTCGATCAAAACTGATGGAATGGCGCATGTCCCCGGGCATGCGCCATTCGTCGTCTTCCGGGGCGTCGTGGCGCACAGCAAGGCGCTAACGATCGTTCAGCACACGTACATTCGTGGTGTCTGACCGAGAAGGGGGACGCGATGGGTGCCTTCGGCTACAGCCGAGACCTCGACTGGAAGCGTAGCCGCTATTGCGCTGACAATGCCTGTGTGGAAGTCGCCGACGACGGCCACGACATCGTTTCCGTCCGGGACGGGAAGCACCCGGACGGTCCCGTTCTGAGTTTCCCCGCCGACAACTGGAAGGCTTTCATGTCCGACGTGAACGCGGGGCACTTCGACGGGTGATCTTCCAGCAGTGACGGCGGCCCCGCCCTCGGGCGGGGCCGGTTGTTTCACCAGGTCTTTGGTTTACCAGGAGCCCGCCGTGGGGCCGGCGGAGCCGCCGCGGCGGCGCAGGTACTTCTCGAACTCGCTGGCGATCTCGTCGCCGGTCAGGGGCTGTATGCCGGCGTCGCCGACGCGCTCCTCGAGCTCTCGCACGTACTCACCGAGCTCGGCGTCCTGCTCGGCCGCCACCCGGACCCGCTTCTCCCACTCGTCGGCCTGCTCGGCCAGGTCGGCCATCGGGACCGGCAGGTCGAGGACGTCCTCGATGCGGCTCAGCAGGGCCAGGGTCGCCTTGGGGCAGGGCGGGTTGTTGGCGTAGTGCGGCACGTGCACCCAGAACGACAGGGCGTCCAGCTCGGCGCGGCTGCTCGCCTCCTGCAGGACACCGACGATGCCGGTGGGCCCGTCGTACCGGGTGGGCACCACCTTGTACTTCTCGGCGATCTCGCGGTCCGAGGCGCTGCCGCTGATCGGGAGGGGCCGGGTGTACGGGACGTCGGCGAGCAGGGCACCGAGCAGCACGATGCGGTTGACCTCGAGGCTGTGGCAGATCTCCAGCACCGATTCGCAGAAGGTACGCCACCGCATGCTGGGCTCGATGCCGCGGATCAGAACGACGTCGCGGTCGGCGCCGGGCGGGCTGGCCACCATGAAACGGGTGGTCGGCCACTCGATCTTGCGGGTCTCGCCCTCGGCCATGGTGATGGTGGGCCGGCTGACCTGGAAGTCGTAAAAGTCCTCGGGGTCGATGCTGGTGACCTCACGGGCCTCCCAGACCTGCTCGAGGTGCTCCACGGCCGCGGTCGAAGCGTCCGCAGCGTCGTTCCAGCCCTCGAAGGCGGCGATGGCCACGGGGGAGCGGAGCAGCGGGAGGCCGTCGAACTCAGTCATGGGAGACAGCCTACGTGCGCTGCCGGGCACTCACCCGTCGGCGTGGTCGGTGTGCCGCGCCGTAGGGCCTGATCCGGCTGCGCGCGGGCATTGGCTGGTTCTCGCCGCGAGGGAAGGGGAAACGCGAGCATAATCCGCATATGAATGAACATGTCGACCAGGTGCTCGGGCCCACCGACGACACCGTGAGCTTCATCCAGGCGCGGGGCATGTTCTACGTGACCACCCTCTGGGTGATGGCCGCCTGCTGGGTGCCGATGCTCGCCATCTCGATGCTGATCAAGATGGCCGCCGGGTACCGGCCGGGCGGTGGCGACATCGTGGTGTACGCGGAGGCCACCCTCGTCGTCCCGGCGGTGGTGTCGGGGCTGGTGCTGCTGCTGTTCTGGCGCCGGCTGGGCTGGCTGCACACGTCGGTGCACGGGATCGACTTCGCCGCGACCGGCCGGCGCCCGGTGCACCTGCCCTGGTCCGGCATCGGGTCGGTGGCGCTGCACGGGTGGGGCCCGTTCACCGAGCTGATCGTCACGCCGGTGGCCGAGGACTACGTGACCGTGCTGCCCGGTAAGGGCGGTCCTCCGCGGGTGCGGCGGCGGGGTGCCGAGGTCGCGTACGTGGTGGACGTCGGCCTGATGTCGCCCGGGCCGGAGGTTCTGCTCGCCGAACTCCACAGACGCGTGCCCAGCAAGGTCTGAGGCCTGCTGATCACCCTGGCGTGTTGACAGCGCTCGTGGTGGCGTCTAGCTTTTAACCAGTCCGTTAATTAACGGGAGGGTTAAATGACCGATCGGTTGAGCGTGATCTTCGCGGCTCTCGCCGACCCGACGCGGCGTGCCATCCTGGCGCGGCTCGCCGAGGGTGAGGCGACGGTGACCGAGCTCGCTGAGCCGTTCGACATCAGCCTTCCGGCGATCTCCCGGCACCTGAAGGTGCTGGAGAACGCGGGCCTGATCTCCCGCAGCCGCTCCGCGCAGTGGCGATCCAGCCGCCTGGAGGCCGCGCCGCTGCGCGAGGCCACCGCGTGGATGGATCGTTATCGCCGGTTCTGGGACGACAACTTCGCCCGCCTCGACGCCCACCTCAGACGCCTCCAGGAGGAGAAGCAATGACCGAGCTCGTGATCACCCGCATCTTCGACGCGCCCCGCGAAATGGTCTACCGCGCGTTCACCGACCCCGACCAGATCGCCGCCTGGTTCGGCCCGGTCGGCTGGTCGGTGCCCCGCGACACCGTCGACCTCGACGTGCGCCAGGGCGGGCACCAGCGCTTCGCCATGGTCAACGACGACGACCCCACCATGACCTCCCCGGTCGACGCCACGTTCGTCGAGGTCATCGAGAACGAGCTGCTCGTCGGCGAGGAGTCGGTCGCCCACATCCCCGAGTTCGGTGCCGAGGTGCTCCGGATGCGCATCGAGTTCTTCGACGAGGAGGGTGGCCGGACCCGCCTGGTCCTCACCCAGACACCGTTCCCGGAGCCGATGGCCGAGGGCGCCCGCGAGGGCTGGGGCTCCAGCTTCACCAAGCTCGACAAGATCCTCGCCGGCTGAAGCCCACGCGGGTCATGACTCCTTGATCACATGCGTGAGCGCCGGCCGGGTCGGTGGTGAGCCGCTCGGCCGGCGCTCGTGCACGTTGTGGTGCGTTGGTTGCGGGTGCCGGGGGCTGGGTGGGGTCAGTCGTGGGCGATGGCGCCCAGGACGTTGAGGCGGGCGGCGCGGATGGCGGGTGCGACGGCGGCGATGACGCCGACCAGGGCGGCCAGGCCGAGGTAGGTGCCCATGCGGGCCCACGGCAGGACGATCTGGGTGATGCCGTCGTTCTCCAGGGCGTGTGCCACGGCGCTGCCCATGCCGGCACCGACGACGACGCCGAGCAGGGCGCCGAAGACCGAGATGACCACGGCCTCGACGGTGACCATGCGCATGGTCTGTGCGCGGCCGAGGCCCACCGCCCGGAGCAGGCCGAGTTCGCGGGTGCGTTCCAGGACCGACAGGGCGAGGGTGTTGACCACGCCGAGGACGGCGATCAGGATGGCCAGCCCCAGCAGGATCTGGATCATCGTGATGATCTGGTCGAACTGGGCGGCCTGCGCGTTGACGAAGGTCTGCTGGTCGGTGGCGGAGACCTCAGGACTGTCCGCGAGGAGGTCCTTCACCTGCGGCAGCACCGAGGAGACCGCGACGCCGTCGTCGAGGCGGACGAAGCCGAGGACCGGCTGGGTGATGCCGAAGTCCTTGATCGCGGCGGCCGGGAGCACGATGCTGCCGGGCAGGCTGTTCTCCGCGAAGACAAGGGCCACGGTGTACGTGTGCTGCTCACCGCGGGACGCTTGGATCGTCACCTGGGAACCGGTACGCCAGCCCTGCTCGGTAGCCTCCGGTGTGCTGACCGCGATCTGGTTGTCGCGCAGGGCCGGAGCGGTCGTCCCGTAGGCCTGCGCCATGACGGCGAGGTCCTCGCTGGCGGTCACGTACTGCTGCTCCCCGTCGATGGAGACCAGGTCGTTGTAGAGGCCGGCGGAGGCGCGTACCCCGGAGATCTTCGCGATTTTGTCCACGACGGCCGGGTCGAAGGTCGGCGGGCGCGGACCGTTCTGATCGCCGCTGATCATGATCTGGGCCTTGAGGATCTTGGCAGCCTCGGACTTGAGGCTGCCCTTGGCCGAGTCCATCACCACGGTGACGCCGGTGACCAATGCGATGCCCACCATCAGCGCGGCCGCCGTGATCGCGGTGCGCCGGGGGTTGCGGCCCGAGTTGAGGCGGCCCAGCTTGCCCGGCACGGACCAGGCGAAGAGCCGGCCGAGCAGGGACACCACCGGACGGCTGATCAGCGGGGTGAGCAGGGCGATGCCGAGGAACGTGACCAGGACGCCGCCGAGGATGAGGTAGAGCGTGGCGTCGCCGGCGTCGGCGAACAGGCCCACGCCGAGAGCGGCAGCACCGGCCGAGGTGACCAGGCCGCCGGCCACCGTGATCTTGGTGAGGGGGCGGTCCGGGGTGGCGACGTCCTGCATCGCGGCGACCGGGGCGATCCGCGAGGCGCGCAGGGCGGGCAGCACCGCCGCGACCACCGTCACCAGCACACCGACCAGGAACGAGCTGATCACCGCGGAGAGCGGTACGCCGATCGGCGCCAGGTTCAGCCCGCCGCCGCCCGCGCTGCTGAACAGGGCACCCAGCCCGGCTCCGGCACCGACGCCCGCGGCCAGGCCGAGGACCGCGGCGATCAGGCCGACGATCACGGCCTCGACCAGCACCGAGTTGATCACCTGGCGGCGGCTCGCGCCCATCGCCCGGAGCAGGGCGAGCTCCCGGGTGCGCTGGGCCACCACGATCGAGAAGGTGTTCAGGATCAGGAAGATCCCCACGAACAGGGCGATTCCCGCGAAACCGAGCAGGATCTGGTTGAAGAAGCCGAGGCCCTCCTTGATGCTCGCCGAGTTCTCCGCGGCCAGCTGCTCACCGGTACGCACCTGGTAGTCGCCGCCGAGCACCGGGGCGAGCCGGTCCCGCAGCTCGTCCGGGCTCACGCCGTCGGCCGTGCGCACGGTCACCGAGGTGAAGACGTCCTTCTCGCCGAGCATGAGCTCCTGGGCGACCGGTGTGGTGAACGCGACCTCCTGGAGGCCGCCGATGCTGTCCCGATCGCCGGCGTAACCCCAGATGCCGACCAGGGTGAACTCGCGCTTCGGCTGCTGGGTGAGCACCGGTACGCGATCACCGATCCGGTAGCCGGACAGCTCGGCGGTGGTCGCGTTCATGGCGATCTCGCCGGCTGCGTCGGGGCCCCGGCCGTCCCGCAGCTGCAGGAACTCGTCGGTGCCGGTCCAATTGGAGCCGATGCGGGGCGGGCCCATCGAGGTGAGCACCTTGCCGTCGGAGCCGATCACCCGGGCGCCATCCGTGTCGACACGGCCGGTGGCTGACCGTACGCCCGCCTGGCTCTTGATCTTGTCCACGACCGACGCCGGCAGCGGCGCGGCGACCTCCTCACCCTCGAACTCGGCGACCTCGATCTTGGGTTTCGCGGAGACCGAGACGTCGGTCGTCGAGTAGGCGTCCGCGAAGATCGAGTCGAACGTGCGGTTGAGCGTGTCGGTGAGCACCAGCGCGCCCGACACGAACATCACCCCGAGCACCACGGCCAGGCCGGAGAGGATGAGTCGCAGCTTGCGGGCGAGCAGGCTCTTCAGCGTGGCGCGCAACATCAGAGCATCACCGGGGCGGTGTCGAGACGCTTCATCGTGTCCAGCACGGTCTCGGCGGTCGGGTTCGCCAGCTCGTCGACGATCGCGCCGTCGGCCAGGAAGACCACCCGGTCGGCGTACCCGGCGGCGACCGGATCGTGGGTGACCATCACGATGGTCTGGCCGTGCGCACGCACGCTGTCCCGCAGGAACGAGAGCACCTCGGCGCCGGAGCGCGAGTCCAGGTTGCCGGTCGGCTCGTCGGCGAAGACGACGTCCGGGCGGCCCATCAGCGCCCGCGCGCACGCCACCCGCTGCTGCTGACCGCCGGAGAGCTGGCTGGGCCGGTGCTTGAGCCGGTCCTCCAGGCCCACGGTCTTGATCACGGTGTCCCACCAGTGCGGGTCCGGCTTGCGGCCGGCGATGTCCAGCGGCAGCCTGATGTTCTCCGCGGCGCTCAGCGTCGGCAGCAGGTTGAACTGCTGGAAGATGAAGCCGATCCGGTCCCGGCGCAGCCGTGTCAGCGCCTTGTCACCGAGCTTGCTGATCTCGGTACCGCCGATGTGCACGGTCCCGCGGTCGACCGTGTCCAGCCCGGCCAGGCAGTGCATCAGTGTCGACTTGCCACTGCCGGACGGCCCCATGATCGCCGTGAACCGGCCGCGGCCGAAATCCGCGCTGACCCCCCGCAGCGCGGTGACCTGGGCCTCACCCGATCCGTAGATCTTCCAGACCTCGTCCGCCCGCGCGGCCACTCCACCGCCGGTCTCCGTCGCTGTCACGTCTCCCCCTCGTAAGCCTCTGTGGTCCGGCCGGGACGTGGACGCCCCGGCCGGCCAGCTCAGTGTTGCGGCGGTCCGGGCCGGAAACGTCAGCCCGGCGGGGGAGCGCGGACGGAGATTTCGCTGAGGGTGACCACCCACGCCGGCTCAGGGACACCCCCGAGGTGACGTTTCGTCGACAGCCCGGATTGGTATGCACGTCTACCGTGGAATCCCCGTCCTGGAGGGCCGCATGCGACGTCTCCTGCCCCTGCTGACCGCTGCCCTGCTCACCGCGGGCCTCACCGCCGGGTGCCTCGCCCCGGTCGAGGACGACCCCGGCCAGGGCCCCGCCACCGCACCCGGTCGCACCACCGGCGAGGCCGTCGATCCCGAGGACGGAACAGACACTCCGGAGGAGTTCACCCGCGACATCCGCGGCGCGCAGGCGGTCGCCGACGCCTACTGGGGCGAGAGCCTCGGCGCCGGCTTCGAGCCGGTCCGGCAGCTGATTCCGTACGAGCGAAGCGGCGAAGTGGACTGCGGTGGAGAACCACTGCCCCGGAACAACGCGGTGTACTGCTCGGCGGGTGACTTCATCGCGTACGACGTGAACTGGGCGTACGCGGCGTTCCAGCAGGTCGGTGACGCGTTCGTGTACTACCTGCTCGGGCATGAGTACGCGCACGGCATTCAGGCGCGGCTCGGCATTCAGAAGCAGTTCACCATCGAGCAGGAGTTGCAGGCCGACTGCATGGCGGGGGCGTACATCGGGGACAAGGCCCGCGACGGTGACCTGGTCATGGACGAGGGTGACACCAAGGAACTCGCCGAAGGGCTGGCGGCGGTCGGCGACGAGCCGGGGCAGCCGTGGTTCGCGGAGGGGTCGCACGGGACGGCTGAGCAGCGGATGGACTCGTTCACCAACGGTTACCAGAACTCGCTGTCGAGCTGCGGGCTCTGAGCTGCCTCTGCTCGGGGTTGCTACGTCCGTCCCATTCCGGGGTTGCTGCGTCCGTCTCATTCCGGGGTTGCTGCGTCCGTCTCATTCCGGGGTTGCTGCGTCCGTCCCATTCCGGGGTTGCTACGTCCGTCACATTCGATCGGCCCGGAGCGCGGACCCGGCGCAGAATGGGCGCGGCGGATCGACCTGGGGGGCTGTTCTGGACGCCGTACTCTTCGACATGGACGGCACGCTCGTCGACAGTGAGCGGGTGTGGGGCATGGCGCTCGGCGAGCTGGCGGTCCGGGCCGGCGGCACGCTTTCCGAGACGGCGCGGCTCGCGATGGTCGGGACCAGCATGGCGGTCAGCATGCGGGTGTTCCGCGACGATCTCGGCCAGCCGGACCGGCCCGAGGAACCCGACGTCGCCTGGCTGATCGATCGGGTCTGCGAACTGTTCACCGAGGGTCTGGTGTGGCGGCCCGGTGCGGCCGAGCTGCTGGCGGCGGTACGGGCGGCGGGGATTCCCACGGCTCTGGTGACGTCGACCGGGCGGCGGCTCGTGGAGGTAGCGCTGAAGACCCTCGGCGCGGAGAACTTCGACGTGGTCGTCTGCGGTGACGAGGTGACCCGGCCCAAGCCGGACCCGGAGCCGTATCTTCTGGCCGCCTCGCTGCTCGGGGTGCCGGTCGGGCGGTGCGTGGCGATCGAGGACTCGGCCAGCGGCATGGCCAGTGCTGTCGCGGCGGGTGCGGTGGTGCTCGCGGTGCCGGCTGAGCTGGAGTTGCCGCCTACGGACGGCGTGCATCTGCGGTCCTCGCTCGTCGGTGTCGACCCCGCCTTCCTCCTCCGCCTCTTCTAACCGGCCCTCGTCCCCGGCTGGCTCTGGGTGCTGCCTCGCGCGGCGGGAGGCACCTCTCACGCCCAGCTGGTTTGCGCGGCTGGACGTGAGCGGGGTGTTTTGGGGCGGGAGGCACCTCTCACGGCCAGCTGGGGGTTGGCGGGGTCAGGTGCCGGGGGTTATCAGGCCGGTTTCGTAGGCGAGGACCACTGCCTGGGTGCGGTCGCGGAGGCGGAGCTTGGTGAGTACGTGGCCGACGTGGGTTTTGACGGTGGTCTCGCTCACCCGCAGGCGGTCGGCGATCTCGGCGTTGGTGCGGCCGCGGGCCACGTGGACGAGGACCTCCCGCTCGCGGCCGGTGAGCGCGTCGAGGCGGGCGGCGCCGTTGTCGGGTTTGTCGGGGAAGGCGGCGGCTACCCGGGTGAGGATACGGGCCAGAAGCGTTGGGGTGATCACTGCTCCGCCGGCTGCCAGTGCTCGGACCGCGGCGACGAGTTCCTCGCGGGGGGCGTCTTTGCACAGGTAGCCGGTGGCTCCGGCGGCTATCGCGGCCAGAATTTCGTCGTTGCTGTCGCGGACGGTCAGGATCAGTACGCGGACGGGCAGACTCGCCTGGGTGATCGCCCGCGTCACGGCGAGGCCGTCGGTGCGGGGGAGTGTCAGGTCGGCGATCAGTACGTCGGGCAGGAGGCGGCGGGTCAGTTCGATCGCTTCCACGCCGTCGGCGGCTTCCCCGGCCACCACGATCTCGGCTTCCGGCGACGGGGTGCCGGGAGCCGGGCTGTTGGCCGCGGTCAGGATCGCGCGCAGGCCGGCGCGTTGCAGGGGCGCCGGATCCGCGATCAGGACGCGCAGCGGTCTCATCCCCGCATTGTCCGATGCGAGGCCAAATCGGTGGTGCCCGCGGTCGGATGACGAGACGTGGGCGTCAGTTGAGGGTGGCGTCTCGGCGGGAGGTGGAGAGGCGGTCGGGTTCGGAGTCTGGTTCGGAGTCGGGGGTGAAGGGGGTGGTGGGTGCGGTTTCCGGGAAGGGCGGGGGAGTGCCGCCGAACTCGGGGCAGAGTGCCTGGTGACTGCACCAGCCGCAGAGACGGCTGGGCTTGGGGCGGAAGTCGCGGTCGCGTTTGGCGCGTTCGATGGCGTCGGAGAGGGCGATCAGGGTGCGTTCGAAACGTTCGAGCTCGGCGGCCTCGGGGCTGTAGTCGCAGACCTCGGCGTCCTTGAGGTAGAGCAGGCGCAGGACTCGCGGGACGATGCCGCGGGTGCGCCAGAGCACCAGGGCGTAGAACTTCAGCTGGAACAGGGCCCGGCCCTCGAACGCCTCGCGCGGTGCGCCGCCGGTTTTGTAGTCGACGACGCGCATGTCGCCGGCGGGGGAGACGTCGAGGCGGTCGATGTAACCGCGGAGCAGGAGCTCGTCGCCGATCAGGGTGGAGATCAGGGTTTCGCGCTCGGCGGGCTGGAGGCGCTGCGGGTCCTCGACGGCGAAGTAGCCGGTGAGCAGGTTGCCGGCGCCGGCCAGGAACGCGGCGATGCGGGCGGCCTCGGCGCCGCCGGGAATGTCGATGAGAGCCTGCTGGCCGGTCGCGTCGGCCTCCGCGGCAACGGCCGCCGGGTCACGCACCAGCCCGGCGTCGCCGGGTGCGGCGGAAGCGGCGTCAGCGGACGGGCCGGCGGGAGGGGTGGCGGGGTCGGCGAAGAGGGTGGCCAGGGCGGGCTCCTGGTCGAGCAGGCGGCGCCACTCGGGCTCGACGAGCGCGACCGCGGCCTCGGGGGTGCGCTCGGCGGCGGGCAGGTCGAACAGGCGCTCCAGGACGGCGTGGACGAGGGTGCCGCGGACCTGGTCGGCTGACGGGCTCTCGGGGAGCTTGTCGATGGTGCGGAAGCGGAACAGCAGCGGGCAGGTCTTGAAGTCGGCGGCCCGTGACGGCGAGAGCGAGGGCCCGGCCGGTGCCTCCGGGCGCCGGGCGCGCGGGGCGGGGACCTGACCGGTGGGGACCTGACCTGCCGGGCCGGCCGGTGGCTGGGGGGCGGAGGCCGGTTGGGCGGTCATGGGAATGGGGGCCGTCATGTCAGAAAGGCTAGGCCAGGGGTACGACGAAAAAGCCGGGGTGGGTCCCGCAGCTGTCGTGTCCGTAGCATCGGACGCGTGGAGGAGAGGCGAGCGTCGCAGGATCGCGCACCGCGGGATCCGCGTCCGCCGGGTGCCGGCCGGCCGGTCGGGCGGGTGCTGGGCATCCCGGTGCATGCGAACGCGTCGATGGTATTGCTCGCTGTGCTGGTCACCGTGGTGTACGGGAACTACGCCCGGACGGAGTTGAATCTGGGCGACCCGTGGGCGTACCTCGTGGGGCTTGGCTTTGTGATTTGTCTTCTTGGTTCGGTCCTGCTGCACGAGCTGGGCCACGCGCTGACCGCGCGGCGCTTCGGAATCGGCGTGCGGCGGATCACTCTGGAGCTGCTGAGCGGCTGGACGGAGATGGACCGCGACGCGCCCACCCCGCGTGTCGACGCCCTGGTGTCGCTGGCCGGTCCGGCGGTGTCGCTGGTGCTCGGCGCGATCGCGACGGGTGCCGCGCTGCTGATGCCGGAGCGGACCGTGCCCGGGCAGATCGCGTTCCAGCTGGCGGTGAGCAACGTGCTGGTGGCGGTCTTCAACGTGCTGCCGGGCCTCCCGCTGGACGGTGGCCGGGCGTTGCGCGCGGCGCTCTGGGCGGTGCTGAAGGACCGGAATCGGGCAACCGAGGTGGCCGGCTGGGCGGGCCGGATCCTGGCGGTGCTGACAGCGGCGACGGTGTTCTTCCTCTACCAGATCGGGGTGCTGACCGTTTTCGGTCTCGTCTTCGTTCTGCTGGTGGTGCTGACGCTCTGGCAGGGTGCCGGTCAGTCGATCCGGCTGGGCCGGATGACCCGGCGGTTCCCGCTGATCGATCTGGGCCGGCTGGCGCGACCGGTGCTCGCGGTGCCGGCCGGGACACCGCTCGGTGAGGCGCAGCGGCGGCGGGCCGAGGACCCGCGGCCGGACGTGGTGCTCGCTGTCGCCGACTCGGCGGGTAGCCTCACCGCACTGGTCGACCCGGTCGCCGCCGAGCGGGTGCCGGTCGACCGGCGGCCCTGGGTGAGCGTGGAGAGCGTGGCCCGATCGAGGGACGCGCTGACCACCCTGCCGCTCGGGCTGACCGGGGAGCAGGTGGTCCGGGCGTTGCAGGCGCACCCGGGTGCGCACTACCTGGTGACCGCAGGCGAGGATGTCGTGGGCGTTCTGCGGGTCGCCGACGTGGCCGCCGTGCTCGAACCGCGGCGTGCCGCACCGAGCCCGCGAAGCGACAACACCTGACCCGCGAAGCGACACCCGACCCGCGAAGCGACACCTGACCCGCGAAGCGACACCTGAGAGAAGATCAGTGACCACAATTCCCGTTCCCGCCGTCGACCAGCCGCTGCCCGCCCACCGCGGGCCGTTCCGGGAGGGGGACCGTGTCCAGCTCACCGACCCGAAAGGGCGGATGCACACGATCGTGCTGGAACCCGGCAAGGCGTTCCACACCCACCGCGGCGCCCTGGAGCACGACGCGCTGATCGGGCTGCCGGACGGCAGTGTCATCACGGCGACCAGCGGTACGGCGTACCTCGCTCTGCGTCCCCTGCTCTCCGACTACGTCCTGTCGATGCCGCGCGGTGCGCAGGTCATCTACCCGAAGGACGCGGCGCAGATCGTCGCCATGGGTGACGTCTTCCCGGGGGCGAAGGTGCTGGAGGCCGGTGCCGGTTCCGGTGCGCTGACCTGCTCGCTGCTGCGGGCCGTCGGCAGCACCGGTGAGGTGCACAGCTACGAGCTGCGCGACGACTTCGCCGTGATCGCCCGCAAGAACGTCGAGGCCTTCTTCGGCGGACCGCACCCGGCCTGGCACCTGCACAACGGTGACGTGGCGGGCAACAAGATCACCGGGTTCGACCGGATCGTCCTGGACATGCTCACCCCGTGGGAGGCGCTCGAGATGGTCGAGCGGTCGCTGGTGCCCGGCGGTGTCTTCATCGGGTACGTGGCCACCACCCCTCAGCTGTCCGAGCTGGTCGAGGCGCTGCGCGAACGGGGCGGCTGGACCGAGCCGCGGGCCTGGGAGTCGCTGGTCCGCGACTGGCACGCCGACGGCCTGGCGGTCCGGCCGGATCACCGGATGATCGCGCACACCGCCTTCCTGGTGTCGGCGCGCAAGCTCGCGCCGGGCGTCACGGCACCGCCGCGGCGCCGCAAACCGAGCAAGGGCGCTGAGGCGTACGCGGCACGCAAGGCGACCCTGGCCGCACTCGCCGCCCAGCGCGAGGAACCCGCCGAGCCGCTCGCCGAGTCGCCTGCCGAGTCGCTCGCCGAGTCGCCCGTCATCGCTCAGAGTGAGGAACCCGCGGAACCGGCTTTCACCGCTCAGCGCGAGGAACCGGCCGCGCGGCGCGAGGAACCCACCGGGGAGTGACCGTCACCGCTGGAGTCCGGTAGGTTCCGGTAGGGCTGATTGGGAGGGCAGGGGTGGGCGCGATGAGTTCTCCGCCGTTCGGCGGCAGCAACGAGATGCCGGCGGTGTTCCCCGACTGGTCGCCCTACCCGGACCTGGACTCGGCGGCCCGGGCCTACCTGCGAGACCCCGACGTGGCCCTGGAGGCGCTGTTCGGGGTGCTGCGGGGCGCCTCTGTGCTGTGTTTCACCCTGGAGCGGTTCGTCAACGAGGTGAACGGCGTCTGGCAGGAGGTCGTGGTCTGCGACGGCAGCCGGCTGGTCCTGTGGCACGGCGAGGATGTGGCACCGGGTGACGGGCCGGTCGGCGCGATGACCTCCTCCCTGCGGGTGGTTCCGCTGTCAACGGTCACCGAGGTGGGCTGCCGCCGGCGCCTGACGCGGACGCCGAACGGGCAGGCCCGGGTCGACAGCATCGACGTCTACCTGCTGCTCAGCTCGGTCGACGACGCCGTGCCCCCGCCCGGTGTCGGCGAGGAGGAGGGTCGCGCCCCGCTGCGCCACGACGCGCTGCGGTTCGGCAAGACCCTGGACGACGGCGGCCCCGGTCAGATCGGGCGTCTTGAGGAGTTCTCCAGGGTGGTGGCGTCCCTCGTGGGCCGCCCCACCCTGTAGTTCCCTCAGATTCACTCCATCGCGTCGGGGCCGGCGACCGCGACGTCGTCGGAGGCCCGCACGACGTGGATGCAGTCGCCGGGGCACTCCTTCGCCGAGTCGATGACCTCGAGCAACAGGCGAGCCGGCACGCCGGCGCGGATCCCGGGCGCCTGCAACAGCTCGCCCTCGTCACCTTTTACGTACGCCAGGCCGTCGATGTCCAGCTCGAACACTTCTGGGGCGTACTGCGCACAGAGGCCGTCACCGGTGCACAAGTCCTGATCTATCCAGACCTGCAGCTCATCAGTGTCCGCCGCCACATCTACCTCCCACAACTGGTCCGGCCCGACGGTACCCGAACACTGTCCGACCGGCTCAGTGGCGTTCGTTCCAATCGATCAAGAGTCGGTGACGAGGGTGTTGCATGGGTCGAAAACCGCCTCGCAACAGCTAGTGTTATCCCAAGACGTTCGAGCCCCCCGGGGAGGTGGGACGTGGCACGTAGCGACGAAGCGGACTCCCGCGCCGCACGATGGGAGAAGGAAGCCAACGATCTCTCGAGCCAGGTTGCGTTCCTGCAAGAGGAACTCGCCCTGGTCCGGAGGAAGTTGACGGAGAGCCCCCGACACGTCCGGCAGCTTGAGGAACGGCTCGCGGCAACGCAGGCGCAGCTGGCCCGAGTGACCGAGAACAACGAGCGGCTCGTGGCGACCCTCAAGGAAGCCCGGGCCCAGATCGTCACTCTCAAGGAAGAGATTGACCGGCTCGCCCAGCCGCCCAGCGGTTACGGCGTGTTCCTGACAGCGCACGAGGACGGCACGGTGGACGTGTTCACCGGCGGGCGCAAGCTCCGTGTGGCGGTCTCGCCGTCACTGGCCGTCGAGGAGCTCCAGCGGGGCCAGGAGGTCCTGCTCAACGACGCGCTCAACGTGGTCGACGCGTTCGGCTTCGAGCGGTCCGGTGAGGTCGTCCTGCTCAAGGAGGTCCTGGCCGGCCCGGACGGAGCGCTCGGTGACCGGGCGCTGGTGGTCTCGCACGCCGACGAGGAACGCATCGTGTTCCTTGCCGACTCCCTCGAGATCAGCAAGCTGCGCGCCGGTGACTCGCTCATGATCGAACCCCGTTCGGCGTACGCCTACGAGCGCATTCCGAAGAGCGAGGTCGAGGAGCTCGTCCTCGAGGAGGTCCCCGACGTCGACTACACCGACATCGGCGGGCTGCACTCGCAGATCGAGCAGATCCGCGACGCGGTGGAGCTGCCGTTCCTGCACGCCGACCTCTTCCGGGAGCACCAGCTGCGCCCGCCGAAGGGCATCCTGCTCTACGGCCCGCCCGGCTGTGGCAAGACCCTCATCGCCAAGGCGGTGGCCAACTCGCTGGCGAAGAAGATCGCCGAGCGGCGCGGCGAGGAGAAGCACACCAGCTACTTCCTCAACATCAAGGGCCCGGAGCTGCTGAACAAGTATGTGGGTGAGACCGAGCGGCACATCCGCCTGGTCTTCCAGCGGGCTCGGGAGAAGGCCGGCGAAGGCACGCCGGTGATCGTGTTCTTCGACGAGATGGACTCGATCTTCCGGACCCGTGGCTCCGGTGTCTCCAGTGACGTGGAGAACACCATCGTTCCCCAGCTCCTCAGCGAGATCGACGGCGTCGAGGGCCTGGAGAACGTGATCGTCATCGGCGCCTCCAACCGGGAAGACATGATCGACCCGGCCATCCTGCGCCCCGGACGTCTCGACGTGAAGATCAAGATCGAGCGCCCGGACGCCGAGGCCGCGAAGGACATCTTCGCCAAGTACATCCTGGCCGACCTGCCGCTGAGCGGGGACGACCTGACCGAGCACGGCGGCAACCGTGACGCCACGGTGGCTGCCATGATCGAGGCGGTCGTGCTCCGGATGTACACGGAGACCGAGGAGAACCGCTTCCTCGAGGTCACCTACGCCAACGGTGACAAGGAAGTTCTGTACTTCAAGGACTTCAACTCCGGCGCGATGATCCAGAACATCGTGGACCGCGGCAAGAAGATGGCGATCAAGGAGTTCCTCACCTCCGGCAAGAAGGGCCTCCGGCTGCAGCACCTGCTCGACAGCTGCGTCGACGAGTTCCGGGAGAACGAGGACCTGCCCAACACCACCAACCCCGACGACTGGGCCCGCATCTCCGGCAAGAAGGGCGAGCGGATCGTCTACATCCGCACGCTCGTCTCCGGCGGCAAGGGCGCCGAGGCCGGCCGGTCCATCGAGACCGCCAGCAACACCGGCCAGTACCTGTAAGGAACGTCCGGCAGGGGCGGAGGGGTTTCCCTCCGCCCCTGCTGTCGTTCACCCCTGTGTGCGCACCGGACCCCGCCCCACCGGACCCCGCCTGGCCTGGCTCGACGCCCTGCGCGGGTATGCGGCGGTGGTCGTCGCCCTGTTCCATCTGAGCCCGGTGGTGCTCGGTTCTCCCCGGCACCTCGACGTCTACCGGCAGTTCGATCTCGGCAAATACGGCGTCCTGCTCTTTTTTCTCGTCAGCGGATACGTGATCCCGATGTCGCTGGAGCGGCACGGCTCGCTGCGCCGGTTCTGGATCGGCCGGATCTTCCGGATCTATCCCGCCTATCTGTTCACCATCGTGATCGCCTTCGGACTCGCGGCGGCGGGGCTGTACCGGCTGCCGGAGCAAGTCGGTACCGAGACCACCACGACCGTTCTCGGACACGCCACGATGCTGGTGGACCTGCTGGGCGTACGCGGGATCGTCCGGCCGTTCTGGACGCTCTCCTTCGAGATGCTGTTCTACCTCGTGGTGGCGGGACTGTTCGCGTGGCGGTGGCACCGGGCCAGTGCCTGGTGGGCGGCGGGCCTGACGATCGTCGCGCTGGCCGGCGGCGGGCTGCCGGGTGACCTGCTGGGCGCCACGGCGGGGCAGCGGCGGATCACCGCTGCCGTGGTCGCTGTCCTGATGGCGGTGAGCTTTTCCGCGTACCTCATGGGTCGTCTGCGTCTCGCACCGGTGGCCGGCGCCCTGGGCATCTGCCTGGTCTTTCTCGTCGTGGCCAACGGCCACGCCACCCATTTCGTGACCAGCGCGTCCTCGGCTCAGGCCGCGCTGATGCTCGCGGTGATGTTCGCCGGGACCGTGATCCACCGCGTTCAGCACCGGCAGATCGGGCGGTTCGGCGCGGTGGCGGCCCTGATGCTGGTCTTCGCCGGCGTGGCCCTGCACCAATGGGCCGGCACCGGCACCGGGCTGCTGCGCTGGACGGTGATGGCGGGTGCGGTGAGCGGCACGTTCGCGATCGCCTTCGCGCTGCGCCACCGTCGTGTGCCGGTCGTGCTGACCTGGCTCGGCGCGGTGAGCTACTCGCTCTACCTGCTGCACCTGCTCGTCCTCGGCCTCGCCGTGCGCCTCTCCGGCGATCCCGCGATCATCGTGGCGGCCTTCGCGGGGGGAACGCTTTCGGTCGCCTGGCTTGCCCACCGATGGGTGGAACTGCCCGGGCAGGCGCTCGGCCGCCGGATCGGGGAGCGCTTTCCGGTGATCAACATTGCCACCCAAGGTGGCACGCCGCGCACAAGCGGCTTCGGAAAGCAACGTGAGAGCGTCTAGGCTCGATGCATGAGCAGGCTTGGCTTCGTGGCGGACAGGGTGGTCGCATGAGCGTTCGACGGATTATGGGGACCGAGGTCGAATATGGGATTTCGGTGCCCGGCCAGCCCGGTGCCAACCCGATGGTCACCTCGTCGCAGGTGGTCAACGCCTACGGCGCCCGCCCGGAACTGACCCGGGGCGGCCGTGCGCGCTGGGACTACGAGGAGGAGTCGCCGCTGCGCGACGCCCGCGGTTTCACCTACTCCGGTGCCGCCTACGACCCGGCCGAAGCCCTCGCCGACGAGGACCTGGGCCTGGCGAACGTAATACTGACCAACGGTGCCCGCCTCTACGTCGACCACGCTCACCCGGAATACAGCACCCCCGAGTGCACCAACCCGCTCGACGTCGTCAAGTGGGACAAGGCAGGCGAACGGGTCATGGCCGAGGCGTCCCGCCGCGCCGCCACCATCCCGGGCGCCCACCGGATTCAGCTCTACAAGAACAACACCGACAACAAGGGCGCATCGTACGGGTCGCACGAGAACTACCTGATGCGCAGGCAGACCGCCTTCGCCGACATCGTGGCCCACCTGACGCCGTTCTTCGTGACCCGGCAGATCTTCACCGGCGTCGGCCGGGTCGGCATCGGCCAAGACGGTACGGGTGCGGGTTTCCAGATCTCCTCGCGCGCCGACTTCTTCGAGGTCGAGGTCGGGCTCGAGACCACCCTCAAGCGGCCGATCATCAACACCCGTGACGAGCCGCACGCCGACGCCGACAAGTACCGGCGGCTGCACGTCATCATCGGCGACGCCAACCTGTCCGAGATCGCCAGCTATCTCAAGATGGGCACCACGGCCCTGGTGCTCAACATGATCGAGGAGAAGGTGTTCACCGGGGAGCTCGGCATCGCCGACCCGGTCTCCGAGCTCAAGGCGGTCAGCCACGACCCGACCCTCAAGCACCTCATGCGGCTCCGCGACGGGCGCCGGCTCACCGCGCTCGACCTGCAGTGGGCCTACTTCGAGCGGGCTCGGCAGTTCGTCGACGAGCGCTACGGCGCCGACATCGACGAGCAGACCGCCGACGTGCTCGACCGCTGGGAGGACGCCCTCGACAAGCTCGGCCGCGACCCGATGCTCTGCTCCGACACCCTCGACTGGGTCGCCAAGCTGCGGCTGCTCGAGGGCTACCGCGACCGCGAGGACCTCGGGTGGTCGTCGCCGAAACTCCAGCTCGTCGACCTTCAGTACTCCGACGTGCGCCCGGAGAAGGGCCTCTACCACCGGCTCGTCGCGCGGGGCTCGATGAAGACCCTGCTCGAGCCGGAGGCCACCGAGCGCGCCATGTACGAGCCGCCGGAGGACACCCGGGCCTACTTCCGGGGCCGCTGCCTCGCGCAGTACGCCTCCGAAGTGGTCGCCGCCAGCTGGGACTCGGTGATCTTCGATGTGGGCCGGGAGTCGCTCGTCCGGGTGCCGATGATGGAACCGGAACGCGGCACGAAGAAGCACGTCGGTGCTCTCTTCGACACCTGTGAGAGTGCGAAGGACCTGCTCGAGGTCATCACCAGCCGCTGAGAAAACAGCCGGACCGGTGGACTGTTTTGTCACAGGCGCGAGGTAGGTTTTTCCCAACCCGATGTTGCAGGACTTCGGGTGGCTGAGAAGGGGGACATCCATGGCAACCCGAGACACAGGTGGTCAGTCGCAGAGTGGCAAGGGCCGCAGCGACCAGGAGACCGAGGACGTCACCGTCGAGGCCAATCCCGAGGTCGCCGAGCGGCACGCGGAGATCACCGAGGATGTGGACGATCTGCTGGACGAGATCGACTCCGTTCTCGAGGAGAACGCGGAAGAGTTCGTGAGAGGGTACGTGCAAAAAGGGGGTCAATGAGGCAAATGTCCGTTTCGGGGGGATCGGACGAAAAGGAGTGCCCGCAGTGTGGGCGCTTTCTTCGCACCACTGAGTTCCATAAGAACCAGCGGCGCTCGGACGGCTTGGCGTACTACTGCAAGCAGTGTGCTGCCGAGCGGTCCGAGCAGAGCCGTCGAAATCGTGGCATCCGGCCGGCCAGGAAGCCTCCCGGACCGGTGCCCGACGGATCGAAGTGGTGCCCCGATTGCGGGTCTGTCAAGACGCTCGCCGAATTCGCGCGCGCCAAAGCGCGGGCTGACGGATACCACACGTACTGCCTTGTCTGCCACAGCGCCCGCGGGAGGGAGACGAGGGACCGGCTCTACGGCGGATCTCGTGAGTACCATCTCCGGCGGCGTTACGGCATCGACGGCGCCGTTGTCGCCGAGCTGCTCGCGGAGCAAGGGGGTGTCTGTGCGATTTGTGGCGCGAACGACCCGCAACACGTAGATCACGGTCATCGCACCGGGTGGGTGCGCGGGATATTGTGCTTCAACTGCAACGGCGGACTCGGGCAGTTCCGGGACGACCCGGTTCTCCTTGCCAATGCGATCACGTACCTGAAAGGAACCACGTGGCGACGGGCTTTGATCCATCCGGGCGTCTACCGGATTTCTTCACCAGCACGGGGACGTCTTCCTTCACGCAGTTCCTGAGTCAGGCCGCCCCGGAGCTGTTGCCGGGCCGTCGGCCGCTCCCGCCGGGGCTCTCCGCCGACATCGCGCCGCACGGCACCACGATCGTCGCGATCGCGACTGCCGACGGTGTGGTGATGGCCGGTGACCGGCGCGCGACCATGGGCAACCTGATCGCCAGCCGGGACATCAAGAAGGTGCACCCCGCCGACTCGTACTCGCTCATCGGTATCGCCGGCACCGCCGGCATCGGTATCGAGCTGATCCGCCTGTTCCAGGTGGAGCTGGAGCACTACGAGAAGATCGAGGGGGCGATGCTCTCCCTCGACGGCAAGGCGAACCGCCTCGCGGCCATGGTGCGCGGCAACCTCGGTGCCGCGATGCAGGGTCTCGCGGTGGTCCCGCTCTTCGCCGGGTTCGACCTGTCGCCCGTCGACGCGTCGAGGGCCGGCCGGATCTTCAGCTTCGACGTGGCCGGTGGCCTCTACGAGGAGACCGGTTACGAGGCGATCGGGTCGGGTTCGCTGTTCGCGAAGTCGGCGCTGAAGAAGCGTTACCGGGTGGGCGTGAGCACCGAGGACGCCATCCGGCTCGCTGTGGAGGCGCTCTACGACGCGGCCGACGACGACACGGCGACCGGCGGTCCGGATGTGACCCGCAAGATCTATCCGGTGGTGATGACCGCGACGGCTAACGGTACGCACCGGCTGAGCGACGAAGAGATCACCTCGGTGGCCGAGCAGGTCGTCCAGGCACGCATGGACAACCCGGGCGGTTGATCCGCACTACTGAGGAGAAGGAGTAGCCACCCGTGGCCATGCAGTTCTACGCATCACCCGAGCAGGTTCAGCGGGACCGCTCGGAGTACGCCCGCAAGGGCATCGCCCGTGGCCGCTCGGCCGTGGTGCTGACGTACGAGGGCGGCATCCTGCTCGTCGCCGAGAACATCACCACCCTTCGCAAGATCAGCGAGATCTACGACAAGATCGCGTTCGCCGCCGTGGGGCGGTACAACGAGTTCGAAGCGCTGCGGCGCGGCGGCGTGCGGATGGCTGACATGGTCGGCCTGAGCTACGACCGGCGGGACGTGACGGCGCGGGCGCTGGCTAACACGTACACGCAGACGCTCGGTGCGATCTTCTCGGAGACGCAGAAGCCGTACGAGGTGGAGATCTGCGTCGCGCAGGTCGGTGCCTCGGCCGAGCAGGACGAGCTCTACCGGATCACGTATGACGGTTCGGTCATGGACGAGCCGGGCTTCATGGCGATGGGCGGCCAGGCCGAGGCCATCGCGAACATGCTGCGCGAGCGGCACGACGGTGCGGCCGACCTGACCACCGCGCTGACGCTGGCGCGGGAGGCGCTCGGGTCGGTCGGCGGGGAGAACGGGCAGACCCGCACGCTGGAGGCCAAGCAGCTCGAGGTGGCGGTGCTGGACCGGCGCCGGCAGGGGCGGGCGTTCCGGCGGATCGCCGGGGCGTCTCTGACCAGTCTGCTGGGGCACGAGTCGGTGGCGGAGGCGGATCTGGGGGACGTGGACTCGGCGCCGCCGGCACCGGCTGAGGCCAAGCCGACGATCTCGGCGGCTTCGGCTGACAAGGAGAGTGCTGGGCCGGCGAGTGCCGGGCCGGCGAGTTCGGGGCCGGCGAGTTCGGGGCCGGGCAAGAATTCGGGGCCTGAGAAGAAGAAGTGATCGATGGGCGCGGCCGGGGGCCGCGCCCATCGCTTTTCGGGGGCTCGGGTTGCGGTGGCTCGGGATTGAGGCTCGGCGGCCGGGAGGTGCTGGGACGGGCGTTGATGGGCGCACACGTTGAGGTTGTGTGCGCGTTTACCCACGTCAGGGGCCTTGTCGCGGCACACGTAAGGCCAATGTGTGCGGCTACCCCCGCTGGGCTCGGGCTTACGCGGACGTTCGTGGCAGCTGCGGCGATGGCGTGCGGCCCTGTGCGGGTGCGAGGCGTGCGGCGTGGCAGAGCCCGTGGCGTGGTGGGGTGAGGGTTTGTGGGGCGGGTCGACCGGGAGTAAACGGGAAAGCGCGAGTTGTGACTGCCGCTGAACCGTTTCTTACGGCTAGTGTTTCGTCATGGAACGGCGAATTTTCGGCCTCGAGACCGAGTACGGAGTCACGTGCACCTATCGGGGGCAGCGGCGGCTGTCGCCGGATGAGGTGGCCCGCTACCTGTTCCGCCGAGTGGTGTCCTGGGGACGCAGCAGCAATGTGTTCCTCCGCAACGGCGCACGCCTCTACCTCGATGTCGGTTCCCACCCTGAATACGCGACCCCCGAGTGCGATTCCGTCACCGACCTGGTCGCGCACGACCGGGCCGGGGAGCGGATTCTGGAAGGTCTGCTCGTCGACGCTGAGAAGCGGCTGCACGACGAGGGGATCGCGGGGGAGATCTATCTCTTCAAGAACAACACCGACTCGGCCGGCAACTCGTATGGTTGCCACGAGAACTACCTGGTCAGCAGGCACGGCGAGTTCGGGCGGCTGGCTGATGTGCTGATCCCGTTCCTGGTCACGCGTCAGCTGATCTGCGGCGCGGGCAAGGTGCTGCAGACGCCGCGCGGCGCGGTGTTCTGCCTGTCGCAGCGGGCCGAGCACATCTGGGAGGGCGTCTCCAGCGCCACCACCCGGTCCCGGCCGATCATCAACACCAGGGACGAGCCGCACGCCGACGCCGAGCGTTACCGGCGGTTGCACGTGATCGTCGGCGACTCGAACATGAACGAGGTCACCACCCTGCTCAAGGTCGGCGCCGCGGACATCGTGCTGCGGATGATCGAGGCGGGTGTGGTGATGCGTGACCTGACCCTGGAGAACCCGATCCGGGCGATCCGCGAGGTCAGCCACGACATCACCGGCCGCCGCAAGATCCGACTGGCGAACAACAAAGAGGTCTCCGCGCTGGAGATCCAGCAGGAATACCTGTCGAAGGCGACCGAGTTCGTCGAGCGGCGTGGCGGCGACCCGGTCGCCAAGCGCGTGGTGGAGCTGTGGGGCCGGGTGCTCAACGCGGTCGAGTCGGGCAACCTCGACTCGGTCTCGCGGGAGATCGACTGGGTGTCGAAGTACAAGTTGATCGAGCGGTACCAGGCCAAGCACGAGATCCCGATGTCGCACCCGCGGATCGCTCAGCTGGACCTGGCGTACCACGACGTGCGCCGCGGCCGCGGGCTGTACGCGTTGATGGAGAAGCGCAAGCAGGTCGACCGGATCGCCAACGACCTGCAGATCTACGAGGCGAAGGAGACGCCGCCGCAGACCACGCGGGCCCGTCTGCGCGGCGAGTTCATCAAGCACGCGCAGGAGAAGCGGCGCGACTTCACCGTCGACTGGGTGCATCTGAAGCTCAACGACCAGGCGCAGCGGACCGTGTTGTGCAAGGACCCGTTCCGGGCCTATGACGAGCGGGTGGAGCGGTTGATCGCCAGCATGTGACGAGCGGGTGGAGCGGTTGATCGCCAGCATGTGACGAGCGGGTGGAGCGGTTGATCGCCAGCATGTGATCGACGGAGCGGAGCGGCTGATCGCCGGCATGTGACGGCGGGCTAGGCTGGCCGGGTTATGACTTCAGCACCCGGCCAGCCCGACCTTCCCGATCCTCCCGAGCGCACCGACTCCGAAGTCCGTTTCCGCCGTGTCGAGCGCCGCCGGGAGAAGGTCTACCAGCAGGTTCAGCAGGCCAAACACGGCCGGCACTGGGTACCGACGTGGCTGCTCGCCGCAGTGCTGGGCCTGCTCGTCGCCGGCTGGCTGTACCTGATCATCACCTCCTGAGAACGACACCTGATCATCACCTCCTGAGAACAACCCGTTTGCAACTGAGCGGGCAACCCGCCGTCAACCGCGATGCCGTGTGCTGAGTCCGTGGCGAGTGCGCGGTTCACAGTGGTGGCGGTCCTGGCCGTCGCGGGCTATCAGGTTCTGCCGGACACCGGCTGGTGGACGGCCGCCTGGCAGGTGGCGATCGGCTGGGCGGCCACCGCCGCGATCCTGCTGGGCGCTCGCCGGCTGCCCCGTGCCGACCGGTTGCCCTGGTGGTGTTTCGCCACCGGAATCCTCCTGAACGCGACCGGCATCGGCGTCGCGATCGTCAGCGAGGAGTACTTCGGCCTGGTCGACCTGCCGACCCCGGCCGATCCGCTGTTCCTGAGTCTCTACCCGGCCTGCGCGCTGGGGCTCGCCGTCCTGGTGCGGCGGCGCGACCGGCGGCGGGACTGGACCGCGCTGATCGACGCGGCCACCATCACGATCGGGTTCGGGCTGCTGGCCTGGGTCTACGTGATCGCGCCGGAGGACGCCGGCGATCAGATGACCCGGTGGGCGCATGCGACGCAAGTGGCGTACCCGATCGGTGATCTTCTTTTGATCGGCATGATGACCCGCCTGCTGCGCAGCGGTGGCAGTCGCGGTGCCTCGTTCTGGTGGATCACCGGCGGGCTGGCGGCGTTCCTGATCGGTGACACGGCGTGGGTGGTGCTCGGCAATCTCGGTGATCTCGGCGTCGCTCTGGAGGGTGCCCGCTGGTTCCGCCGCCCGCTCGAGTCGGTGTTCCTGGTGGCGTTCCTGCTGTTCGGCATCGCGGCGCTGCACGCCGACGCCCGCCGTGTCGCCACCCGCGCGGAGACGCCGCCGGTCCGGCTCGGTCCGGGCCTGCTCGCGCTGCTCGCCGGTGCCTCGCTGATCGCACCGGCGCTGCTGGGTGTGCAGCTGGAAGCCGGGTATGTGCGCAACGGCTGGGCGTTCGTGTTCGGCTCGGCGGCGCTGTTCCTGCTGGTCGTGTCCCGGATGGCGCTGCTGGTCCGGGAGGTGGAGCGGCACGCCCGCCAGGTGCGCGACCTGGCCCGTTCGGACGAGCTGACCGGCCTGCCCAACCGGCGCGCCTGGAACGACGAGCTGCCCCGCGCCCTGGAACGGGCCCGCCGTGACCGGACGCCGGTGTCGGTGGCGATCCTCGACCTCGACCATTTCAAGGGTTTCAACGACGCCCACGGTCACCCGGCTGGTGACCGGTTGCTGAAGGAGGCCAGCGCGGCGTGGCACGCGACGCTGCGGGAGGTCGATGTGATCGCGCGGTACGGCGGTGAGGAGTTCGTGGTCCTGCTGCCGGGGGCGGACGCCGGTGAGGGCCGTCAGGCACTGGACCGGGCGCTGGCGGTCACGCCGCTGGGGCAGACGTTCTCGGCCGGGCTTGCGGTGTGGGACGGCATCGAGACGTCCGACGAGCTGCTGCAACGTGCGGACGCGGCATTGTATGAAGCAAAGGCGGCCGGCCGGAACCAGATCTCTCAGGCGAGCAGCGCGGCGGCGTGACGGCCCGCCGCGGCGGCGGACAGGAAGTAGCCGTGGTCCTGGTCGAGTCTGCGGCCCATCGTGGAGAGCGGCACCGGGCTCGCGCGTAAGGCCTGGTCGAGGCCGTCGCTCGGGACGCGGATCAGGCGGTGCCGCGCGCTCAGCGGCGCGAGCGCGGCGTCGACCGCGGCGGCCAGGGCGGGGTCCAGGCCGTCGGGCACCGGCAGGTCGGTGCGGACAAGAGCAATTCTTCCGTACGCCGTGAGGCTGTGATGCGACACGCCGCGGTGCCGCTCCCGCCCGTCCCCGCCGGAGATCCGCAGCGAGCCGACCGGCCGCCCGCCCAGCACCCCGATCGCGTTGATCGCCTCGCCGAGCGCCACCCCGGAGAACCCCCAGGTCGTGCCGGTACCCAGGTTGCCGGGGCCCTGCGCCACGACGGTGACGTCCGCACCGAGCACGTGGCGCGCGGCGAGCAGGCCGGTGTGCACGGTGCTCGCCTCCAGGTCACCGCCGAATGCCTGACCCGTGGTCACAGTCCCGGCGAGGTGGTCGCGCAGGCCGTCGAGCGTCCGGGAGAACCACGCCGGCAGCGCACCGCCGTCGGTCATCAGGTAGGCGACCCGGGCGTCCGGGCGGTCGGCGTGGACACCCGCGAGGATCGCCGGGAGCGCCGAGTGCAGGTCGGCGGTGACCACCGGCATGCCGTCGATCGAGGTGGCGGCGGCCATCACCGCGCGGTGCGGTGACGCCTCCTCGTCGACGCCGAGCAGGATCGGCTGGAGCGGGGTGTAGCGGGCTTTCACCAGGTGACCGCCGTCGCGAGTGGAGCCGTCGGCGGGCGGGTCGGGCGGGAGCCGGTCGGGAATGGCGACGACCAGGGCGTACCCCCCAGTGCCCAGACCCATCACCAGCGCACCCACGTTGAGTAGCACCCGGTCGCCCGGTTCGGGCGATCCGACCAGGCCGGGATAGGCCAGGGCGCGCAGCGGCCCGCCCTCGGTCTCCACATCGAGTTCGACGGCGCCGCGCCAGCTGCGCCGCACCGCAAGGACCGTCCCGGACCGCCACCGCACCATGGCGGGGACTTTATAAGGAGCCGTGCTGCCTGGACCTCGTCGGGTCGAGGAACACGTAGCGGATCTCCGGAAAGCGCTCCTGCAGCCGCCGTTCGGCCTCGTCGGACGCCTCCTCGATCGCCGCGCCGCTCACCTCGTCGGCGAAGTCCACCTTCGCCGCCACCAGGATCTCGCCGGGTCCGATCTGCATGGTGAACAGCGTCGGCACCGCCGTGACGACCGGGATCGCGGCGATGTCCCGGGCGATCTCGTTGTGCACCCGCCGCGGCACCGACCGGCCGACCAGCAGCGACACGTTGCTCAGGGCCAGCACCGAGGCGACCACCAGCAGGAGCAGGCCGATCAGGATCGAGGCCACCCCGTCCCAGACCTCCGAGCCGGTGGCCTGGGCCAGGCCGAGACCGGCGGCGGCCAGCAGCAGGCCGATCAGCGCTGCCGCGTCCTCGAAGAACACCGCCTTGACCGTGGTGTCCGAGGTGAGCCGCAGGAACCGCCGCGGCGAGGTGTGCCAGCGCTGGGACGCGTTGCGCACCTGGCGCACGGCCTTGAGGAACGAGGCGCCCTCGGCGATGAAGGCGACCGCGAGGACGATGTACGACACCAGGTACTGGCCGGTGTGCTCACCGCTGAGGATCGTGGTGACGCCGTGATAGATGGAGAAGCCGGCACCGCCGACGAACGTGAACAGGGCGGCGATGAAGGCCCAGACGTAACTCTCCTTGCCGTACCCGAACGGGTGCTCCTCGTCGGCGGGCTTGGTGCCGCGGCGCAGGGCCACGTACAGGAACACCTCGGTCACCGTGTCGGCGAGCGAGTGCGCGGCCTCGGACAGCATCGCGGCCGAGCCGGACAACAGCCCCGCGACCAGCTTGGCGATCGCGATGGCGAGGTTGGCGGCACCGGCCACCAGGACGGTGCCGACGCTCTCCGACTTGCCGTTCGAGGGTTCGGCGGGAGCGGGGAGCGGGGGGCTCTCGGTGTGGGTCACCGACGCGGTGTTCCCCGGGCGACGCGGGGATAACCGCCCGGGGGCGCGGGCTGCTAGCGTTGCGGCCGTGTCGCGCACTCGTACGGAGCGCCTGGTTAACCTGGTGATCTGCCTTCTGTCCACGCGGCGGTTCCTGACTGCCGCCCAGATCGCCGCGACCGTGCCCGGTTATGAGCACGACCCCTCCGACCCACGCGACCACGAGGCGTTCCAGCGCAAGTTCGAGCGGGACAAGGCCGAGCTGCGCGAGCTGGGTGTGCCCCTGGAAACCGGTACGGCGAGCATCTTCGACCAGGAGCCCGGATACCGCATCGCCCAGCGGGAGTACGCGCTGCCCGACATCCTGCTCGAACCGGACGAGGCGGCCGCCGTCGGCATCGCCGCCCGGCTCTGGCAGCACGCCGGGCTCGCCGCGGCCGCCTCCTCCGGGCTGGCCAAGCTGCGCGCCGCCGGCGTCGAGGTCGATCCGCAGGCCACCCTCGGTGTCGAGCCGGTGGTGACCGTCGACCCGTCGTTCGGCCCGCTCACCGCCGCCGCCCGGCAGCGCCGCGCCGTGACCTTCAAATACCGGCGTCCCGAGGGCGACGAGCCCAGCGCCCGCCGCCTCGAGCCGTGGGGCGTGGTCTGCTGGCGCGGCCGGTGGTATGTGGTGGGTCACGACCGGGACCGCGCCGCCACCCGCTGCTTCCGGCTGTCCCGGATCGTCGGCGACGTGCGCCTGGTCGGGCGCGAAGGCGCCTTCGCGCCGCCCGCGGACGCCGACCTGATCAGCCATGTGGCCCGTTCGTCGGGGCCGATCGCCCGCAACGGGCGGGCCATCGTCACGGTCCGGCCGGGCCGCGCGGCCGGGTTGCGGCGGATGGCGAGCGAGACTGTCGCGCTGCCCGGGGGAGATCGGCTGACCATTGCGTACGGTGACGCCGAGTGGCTGGCCTCCCGGATCGCCGGGTACGGGCCGGACGTTCGTGCCGAGGGGCCGCCGGAGCTGCGGGACGCGGTGATCCAGCAGCTCAAGGAGCTGGTCGTCCGCTACGAGCCGGTGGTTCCGGCGGCTCGGGTGGCTCCGGCGGTGACCTCGTGACGCCTCCGCGGACGTCGGCTGATCGTCTCGGGCGGCTGCTCAACCTGGTGCCCTACCTGCTGGCCCGGCCCGGCATCGCGGTGGCCGAGGCAGCCGCTGACCTGGGCGTGACCGACAAGCAGCTGCGTGAGGACCTGGAGCTGCTCTGGGTGTGCGGGCTTCCCGGGTACGGCCCCGGCGACCTGATCGACATGGCGTTCGACGGCGACCGGGTGACGATCAGCCACGACGCCGGCATCGACAAGCCGTTGCGCCTCAACCCGGACGAGGCCCTGGCCCTGGTGGTGGCGCTGCGGATGCTCGCCGAGACACCCGGCATCGGCACCCGCGACGCCATCGAGCGCGCCCTGGCGAAGATCGAGAGCGCGGCGGGCGATCTGGCGGACGCACCGGTCGCCGTGCGCCTTCCCGCCAATCAGAAGAAACTCGCTGAGGTACGGGCGGCAGTGGATTCGGGACACGCACTGCGCCTCACCTACTACACCGCGGCCCGCGACGAGACCACCGAGCGGGTCGTCGACCCGATGCGGATGCTGATGGTGGAGGGCTTCGCCTACCTGGAAGCGTGGTGCCGCCGCGCCGAGGGCACCCGGATGTTCCGGATCGACCGGATCGACGCGCTGGCCGAGCTGCCGGAGCCCTCGGTGCCGCCGGTCGAGGCGGTGCCGCACGACGTGAGCGACGGGGTTTTCCGGCCGGGGCCGGAGTTGCCGCTGGTGACGCTGCGGGTGGCCCGGGGCGGGCGGTGGATCACCGAGTACTACCCGGTCGAAGAGGTGCGGCGGGATTCGCCGGAGTGGCTGGTCACGATGCGGGTGACCGATCTGGGGTGGGCGCAGCGGTTCCTGGCCGGGGTCGGGCCGGAGGTGACCGTGCTCGGGCCGCCCGAGCTGGTGGAGCGGATCCGTGCCCAGGCGACGACCGCCCTGGATCAGTACGCGGCGCCGGGTCCTCCCCCGGTCGCGTCCCCGCCCTCGCCGGGGCTTCTTTCCGCGCCGGATGGGGCCGGGGCCGAGCCGGGCCGGTAGGGTGGCCGGGTGGTGATGTGGGTCTGGATCGCGGTGGTGGCGATCGCGCTGGTCGTGCTGGTGTCCCTTGCTGTGCGCCTGCTCGGGCGGTTGTCCGGGTTGCAGCGTGCGGCGCGCCGGTTGCAGCGGCGGCAGGAGGAGGCGCTGCGGCTGCAGGCGGGGGCCGAGTCCCTGCAGCAGACCGTGCAGGGCTTGCAGGACCGTGCTGAGATCGCGCAGGGCCGGGTCGCTCAGATCCAGGCCGGACTGGGACGCTAACGGCTGTTCGTGCCCGGTTGCCCGGGACTTCTCAAGATCATAAGAATCATGGGCCCTCCGGCGGGCAACTTCTCCAGAAACCACACGTACGATGGACCCCGCAACCTGATCCGACCGACTGGAGTCATCCCATGGGCGTGCTGAAGCCATGGCACATCATCGTTCTCGTCGTGGTCCTCGTGCTGCTCTTCGGCGCGAAGCGGCTGCCTGACGCGGCCCGCTCCCTCGGGCGCTCGCTGCGCATCATCAAGGCGGAGACCAAGGGTCTCGTCGACGACGACAACGTCGCGGAGAAGGCCGAGCCGCAGCACAGCCGCACGCCGCTTCAGGGTGAGGTGCAGCAGCCGTACCAGCAACAGGGCTACCAGCAGGCGCCGCCCCCCGGCTACCAGCAGGCCCCGCCCGCCGGTTATGAGCAGCAGCCGCCGGCCGGTTACCAGCCGCCGCCCGCGGGCTACCAGCAGCCGCAGGCGCAGCCGTTCGTCGACCCGGTGCAGCGCACCAACGACCGCTGACCCCCGGGCCGATGCGTCTGAGTCTGCGCCGCCCGGGGCCGACCAAGTTCGAGCAGGCCGCCGACGGCTCGATGACACTCATCGAGCACGTCCGGGAGCTGCGTAACCGGCTCTTCGTGGCGTCGGTGGCCGTCGTCGTGGGTCTGATCGTCGGCTTCGTCATCTCCCAGTGGGTCTTCGGGATCCTCAAGGCTCCCTACTGTGACCTGCCCAGCTCCGCCGACCAGTCGGGCAGCTGCGAGTTCATCACGCTCGCGGTGACCGACCAGCTCATGCTGCGGCTGAAGATCGCGCTGTGGGTGGGCCTGGTCGTCAGCGCCCCGGTCTGGCTCTACCAGCTCTGGGCGTTCGTCGCTCCGGGCCTGCACCGGCACGAGCGCAAATGGGCATACATCTTCGTGGCACTCGCCACGCCGCTCTTCAGCGCCGGCGTGGTCCTCGCCTACTTCGTGATCGGCCACAGCCTGGCCTTCATCATGCAGGCCGGTGTCATCGGCGAGCCGACCAAACTCGAGGTCACGTCGTACGTCGGCTTTGTGATGAACATGCTGCTGCTGTTCGGCGCGGCGTTCGAGTTCCCGCTGCTCCTGCTGATGCTGAACTTCACCGGCGTGGTCAGTGCGGCCCGGCTCCTCAGCTGGTGGCGTGCGGTGGTGTTCCTGTCGTTCGTGTTCGCGGCGATCGCCACCCCCGACCCGGGGCCGTTCGGGATGACGCTGCTGGCGGGCTGCATCACCCTGCTGTACTTCATCGCCGTCGGTGTCGCCTTCCTCAACGACAGGCGCAAGGGCCGGGGCAAGGAGATCTACGCCGGGCTTGACGACGACGAGATCTCGCCGCTCGCCGAGGAACGTGTGCCGGTCGGGGCATCGGACCCGATCGAGGCGCCGACCTCGATCGACGGGCCTACGCCGATTGACGGGCGCACGCCGATTGATGGGCGGTCCCCGATTGATGGGCGGTCCCCGATTGATGGGCGGGCGCCTATCGACGGGCCCGCACCGGTGGCTAAGCCTGCGCCGCTGGAACGCCGTTTTGACGACATGACCTGAGTTCGTTCGTTCGGAACTGATGACCGCCGCCCTGTTGCCGGGGCGGCGGTCGTTTCGTTTCGCGGTGGCGGCGGTGGTTCCGCTTCGGGGCTTCGGCTGCGCGTCGCGGGTCGCCTTCGCCGCGGTTATCGCCTTCTGGGAGTTAGGCGCACACGTTGAGGTTGTGTGCGCGTTCAGGCACGTCAGGGGCCTTGTCGGCGCACACGTAACGCCGATGTGTGCGGCTGGCCATGCTCGGATGGGAGCGGGGACGGGCCTGGGGGTGGCGGAGGGATGCCTGG